>JAWWBH010000009.1:0-29039 GCA_033721075.1 Christiangramia sp. | reverse complement strand
ATTCCATCTTGAAACCTCCTACAAAAGTGGGGTAAGCACCAATGCCCTGGCAGAGGAAATGCAAACGAAAGCTTCTTCGGTCACAGATATGGTCAAAAGGCTTTCAGATAAGGATCTTGTGAACTATAAAAAATACCAGGGAGTCAAACTTAGTGAGGCAGGAAAAAAGGCCGCGATTGAAGTGATACGCAAGCACAGGCTCTGGGAGGTTTTTCTGGTAGAAAAACTCGGGTTTAACTGGGATGAGGTTCATGAGGTGGCCGAGCAGCTTGAACATATAAAATCAGAAAAACTTACTAAGGAGCTGGACAAATTTCTGGAGTATCCCAAGAAAGATCCCCACGGAGATCCAATTCCAGATGCTAATGGTAAGTTTACAGTAGCAGACAGGATATTATTATCGGCTCTAAAAAAAGGTGAATCTGGAATGTGTGTGGGGGTCAAAGACTCATCGGTGGAGTTCCTGCAATACCTGGATAAGAATGGAATATCCCTGGGTAAGGAGATCAGGGTTTTGGAGAAAGAAGATTTTGATCAGTCTATGCTTATCAAAATGGAAAAAAATGAAATAAGGATATCGCACCAGATATCCACAAATCTTTTTATTAAAACATTATAGAATGAACACTATTATAGATTACTTTCAACAACTGGATCCTGTATTTGCAGCTTTTTTAGCTACCTTATTTACATGGGGGCTTACTGCTCTTGGAGCTTCCCTGGTTTTTATTTTTAGGGGAATGAATCGGGCCTTTTTCGACGGAATGCTGGGGTTTACCGGGGGAGTAATGGTGGCCGCCAGTTTCTGGAGTTTGCTAGCCCCGGGAATTGAAATGAGCCCTGGTGAAGGCTTTGAAAAAGTGGTCCCGGCCGTTGTGGGTTTTGCGATGGGAGCCTTTTTTATTTTTGGGCTGGATAAGGTGCTGCCACACCTGCACGTAAATTTTAAAATGAGCGAATCTGAAGGAATAAAAACACCATGGCATAAATCAGTGCTGTTGACTCTGGCTATCACCTTGCATAATATTCCTGAAGGACTTGCAGTGGGGGTCTTATTTGGTGGGGTCGCGGCTGGTTTTGAAGGGGCCAGTATCGGCGGCGCCGTAGCCCTTGCCCTGGGGATCGGGTTACAGAACTTCCCGGAAGGTTTTGCTGTTGCGATGCCGTTGAGAAGACAGGGATTAAGCCGCTGGAAAAGTTTTAACTACGGACAGCTTTCGGCTATAGTCGAACCGGTTGCTGCCGTACTGGGTGCCTGGGCGGTGTTGACCTTTCAGCCTATCCTGCCATATGCCTTATGTTTTGCAGCAGGGGCAATGATCTTTGTTGTGGTAGAAGAGGTAGTGCCTGAAGCCCAGCAGGGTAATTTCACTGATATCTCTACTATGGGATTCATTGGAGGATTTATGGTCATGATGACCCTGGATGTGGGTCTTGGTTAGAATTCCCTGCAACTTTACCAAAAGGCAGTCGTCTTTATAATAAAGACTCTTATGAGAATCACTTTATTTATCCTTATACTATTCCATTCAGTTTTAATGGTAGGCCAGGATAATGTTACGCAAGAATATAATATTCAGGATGCGATACTCTGTATAGGTGACTCAATGGCCATGGGTGACAGGACCATTAAGGTCAAAAAGATTATTTCAGATTCCAGGTGCCCTAAAGGTGTAACCTGTATATGGGCGGGGGAAGTTAAAGTACTGGTGGAATTCTATGAAAATGGGAAATTCAAAGGGAATAAGGTCGTATCCGGATCTGGTATCCCGGTAGGTGAATATAAGATCGTTCCCGGATTTAGTATTTCCATTTCCGAATTTTTTGATGTTGAAGAGCTTAATATTCGGAAGTTAGTGGTGACTCCTTATCCTGAAGCCGGTTATAAGATAAGCCCGGAAGAGTATAGCGTGGAACTAACAGTTTCTGAACCTTCAGAAAAATAATCAGTCTCCGCAACCGCAATCTGAAACCCCGCAGGATCCGGTATTTTTCTTACCACCTAGGATAGAAGGTTTCCAGATAAATTTGGTAACCAGGTATCCTGAAGCTATCAGAAATGTTATAAAAACCAGTATTTCCTGTAATATTTCCATGTTTTTTAAGTCGTTTTAGAACAGATTCCTTACTATTTAAGCAGTTGAAATGCAATTAAGGCGACCACATATGCAAAGCTACTCATTACAACTAACTGAAGCAAAGGCCATTTCCATGTATTTGTTTCCCTTTTTACGATTGCAAGGGTACTCATACACTGCATTGCAAAAGCATAGAAAAGTAAAAGGCTTACTCCGCTGGCGAATGTAAATAAGGGTCCGCCCAGTACGGGATTGGTCTCTGCGGCCATCCTGTTTTTTATGGTTTCCTCTTCATCGCTCCCCACACTATAGATGGTAGCCAAAGTCCCTACGAAGACCTCTCTTGCGGCGAAGGAACTTATAATGGCAATTCCTATTTTCCAGTCATAACCTAATGGAGCAACAGCTGGCTCTATACCCCTTCCCATGATACCTATATAGGAATTTTTCAACTTATAGGATGCGATCTCTTCTTCTATTTCATCCTGGGAGATGGTACTTTCAGAATTATATTTTGAAGTGATTATTTCTTCGGCATTTTCAAAATTATCTCCCGGACCGTAACTGGCAAGCACCCATAATATCACTGAAATGGCAAGGATAATCTTCCCGGCTCCTACAACGAAAGATTTTGTCTTTTCCACTACATTGATAGCTACATTCTTGAGCATAGGTAGCTTGTAGTTTGGCATTTCGATCACAAAATAACTTTTGATCCTGGTCTTCATGATCTTATTGAGCACCCATGCTGAAAAGATCGCCATGGCAAAACCAAGAAGATAGAGGATCATTAAGGTTAGGCCCTGTAAATTGAAGCCCATAAAGGCTTTGTCTGGGATCACCAGGGCTATAATTATAAGGTAAACAGGCAGTCGTGCTGAACAGGTGGTAAAAGGCACCACCAGTATTGTGATAAGCCTCTCTTTCCAGTGTTCAATATTCCTTGTAGCCATTACCGCCGGAATGGCACATGCAGTTCCCGATACGAGGGGGACCACACTTTTACCGCTCAGGCCAAAGCGTCGCATTATCCTGTCCATAAGGAATACCACCCGGCTCATATAGCCAGATTCTTCTAGTATTGATATGAACAGGAACAGAAAAGCAATTTGCGGAATAAAGATCACGATACCTCCCAAACCTGGAATTATTCCTTCTGCCACCAAATTTGTGAAAGATCCGTTGGGAAAAGTGTTCTTCGTCCATTCGCTCAGAGAAGCGAAGGCGGCATCTATCATATCCATTGGGTAGCTGGACCAGCTGTATATCGCCTGGAATATAAGTAACAGAATTCCAAAAAAGATAACATATCCCCAAACCTTATGCGTAAGAATGCGGTCCAGTCTCGACCTGAGATCTGTTGCGGCATTCTTATCTACGGTCATAGCTTCCCTAAGTACACCATTAATGAACTGGTATCTCAGGATAGTCTCTTTTTGCTGAAGCCTTTTAAGGTCACTTGTAGATTTGGTATGAAAATCTGAATTACTATCTATCTCTGTTCGGTTGATGTTCCCAAAGTTCACATCCTGGGTGATGACCAGCCATAACTTATAAAGGGACTGGTTGGGGAATGCCCTTCTTAGGTTTCCGAAATATTCAGGATCTATAATCGAAGCATTTACGCAGGGCTCAATAGGAATATGACGATAATTTATAATGAGCTCCTTAAGGTATTCGATTCCCATTCTTTTTCTGGCGCTAACCAGAGCAATCTTGGTTTTAAGGCGATCTTCCAGCACTTCTACGTCCAGGGTTATCCCTTTTCGTTCCATTCTGTCGGCCATGTTGATCACCAGGATAGTAGGGATACCAAGATCTTTTATCTGGGTGAAAAGCAGCAGGTTTCTTTTTAGATTTTCAACGTCGCTAACTACTACGGCTACATCAGGAAAATCCTTATCGTTCTTATTGAGCAGTAATTCGATTACCACATTTTCATCAAAGGAAGAGGCATTTAAACTATAGGTTCCCGGCAGGTCCAGAATATGGGCCTTCAATCCTCTAGGCAGTTTGCAGATCCCTTCTTTTTTTTCAACGGTGATTCCGGGGTAGTTACCAACCTTCTGGTTAAGGCCGGTTAACTGATTAAAAACGGAGGTCTTGCCGGTGTTGGGATTTCCAATTAAAGCAACATTAATTTGCTTAGCCATATTAGCCTATTAATTCAATTTCTATTAGCAGAGCTGTTTCCTTCCTAATTGCCAGGTGGCTTCCGTTGATGTTTAAATACATAGGATCTTTAAATGGTGCAGTTTGTACAAGCTCTACCTCGTTCCCTGGAAGGCAACCCATTTCAAGAAGCTTCAATGGGACCATATCGGCAGAAAATTCCTTAATTATTCCGCGCTGTCCTCTCCTTAAATTAGCAACTGTCACCTTCACTTTTTATTTAGATTGATTTTAAACAAGGCAAAAGTAATGGAATTTAGTCCAATACAAAAGTTAAAGAAGGAAAAAGTAAGGTTTAGTGGTATTCAGCCTTCAGCACTTTAAGATCGTGCATTAGTTGTTCAATTGCCTCGGGATCTGTACCATCATAAAATCCACGGATTTGCCGCTCCTTATCTACCAGGACAAAGTTTTCTGTATGAATCATATCATAAGGCCCACCATCCCCTGTAGATTTGGTTGCGAGATAAGATTTTCTGGCTAGATCATAGATCTCCTTTTTATCACCGGTCACCAGATTCCATTTCTCATCGATAACACCTTTTTCCAGCGCATATTTCTTTAAAACAGGAACACTATCAGCCACAGGGAATACGGTATGTGAAAGCAATAAAACCTCCTCATCATCCTTTATTTTTTCCTGGATCTTTATCATATGATCGGTCATGATGGGACAAATGGTAAGACAGGTTGTGAAGAAGAAATCAGCAATATATATTTTATCCTTATAAAAATCCTGTGTGATGGTATCGCCATTCTGATTGATAAGGCTGAAATCGGCGATCTTATGATATTTCCTTACATATTGCATGGTAGAATCAACAAGTTCTGCATTCACCATATCGGGCTGGTATACAGGGAGTCTTTCTTCAGGAACTTTGAGGGTGTAAATGATATAGATGATGATGATCGAAATGATGAAGAAAACTATGGCAAAGGTTTTGTATCTGGCAAAGAACTTGAGCATAGAGTTATTTTTCTGCAAAGTTAGCGTCTGACTATCAAATAGTCGAATTCAGTTTCTAAAAATTTCAGAAGGTTAAATCTGTTAGAATATAAACTTTTCTGGGAGCTCATAAAAACTTACTTTTGTGCGATTTTAAATTTGAAATTAATTAATGGATCCATTTTTAGTAAAAGCCATACAACTAATATTAAGCCTGTCTCTCTTGATCGTTCTTCATGAACTTGGTCATTTTGTGCCGGCAAAACTTTTTAAGACCAGGGTAGAAAAATTCTTTCTGTTCTTTGACGTGAAGTTTGCCCTTTTCAAAAAGAAGATCGGTGATACCGTATACGGTATTGGCTGGCTGCCACTTGGTGGTTATGTGAAGATCTCCGGGATGATAGATGAAAGTATGGACAAGGAGCAGATGGCTCAGCCTCCAAAAGAATGGGAGTTCAGAAGCAAACCGGCCTGGCAACGGCTTATCATTATGCTGGGCGGGGTGACCGTAAACCTGGTGCTTGGTTTTTTAATCTATATGATGATCATGTTCGTTTGGGGTAAAGCCTATGTAGGACCCGATGAGATGCCTGAAGGATTTGCCGTGGTTGATTCTTTTAAGGAATATGGCTTCCAGGATGGAGACAAGATCCTGCAGGTTAACGGAAAGGAATTTGAGAACAGCCTGGACATAAACAAGCATCTCTTTATGAGAGATGTGAGAAATATTACGGTTCTGCATGAGAATGGAGAAAAAGAGACTATCAACATTCCTGAGGAAATAGGAGTTCAGATGTTCGAGCAGGGAGTGATGCAACCTTTTGTACCCATTAACCATCCGGTTCTGGACACGGTGGTGGAGAATATGGCAGCGGCAAAGGCCGGACTCAAAAAAGGAGATAGCATTATTTCTCTGAATAATAAGGAAATTGGATACTGGCATGAGATCGCGCCAATTTCAACTGAAAATAAGCAGAAAGAGATCGAAGTTGTTTACAAGAGGGATGGCAAGATACTAAGTACAAAAGTACAGCCAGACGATGACGGAAAGTTGGGAATTGCCCCGGTAACCGGGATAGAAATTAAAAGAAAGACTTTTGGTTTTTCGGAAAGCATCAGTAAAGGTTTTGATTATGGATACTGGACCCTCAGGGATTATGTTTACCAGTTTAAATATGTTTTTTCTAAAAAAGGAGCCTCTCAGCTAGGTGGTTTTGGTGCTATTGGCGGCTTGTTCCCAGATACATGGAACTGGGCAGGTTTCTGGCATACCACGGCATTGCTTTCTATCATCCTTGCATTTATGAATATTTTACCTATTCCCGCACTGGATGGAGGGCATGTAATGTTCCTGCTATACGAGATGGTGACCGGAAGAAAACCTAACGATAAGTTCATGGAAATTGCCCAGATGGTAGGCTTCTTTCTCCTTATTGCACTGGTTTTATATGCTAACGGAAATGACATATATCGCTGGCTGTTTGAGTAGTATAATTTCAATCAGAAATTAGATCAAAAAAATTAAAAAAATCTTTTGACAGCATTTAAAAATTGATTTATATTTGCAACCGCTTTTAAGGCAAAACCTTCCTCAGTAGCTCAGTTGGTTAGAGCATCTGACTGTTAATCAGAGGGTCGTTGGTTCGAGCCCAACCTGAGGAGCCTCTTGAAAACCCACCTTTTTTTAGGTGGGTTTTTTGTTGGAATATTTTTGGGCGAGAAGCCTGTCCTGAGCGCGGGACGGATCGAAGGAAGCCTTCCCGATAGCTATCGGGACTAAGGAGCAAGGAACCACTCATGAAAATGAGTGGTTTTTTTGTTTTAAGTCCTTTTTAAATCTTTTGCTTACTATCGCCTAACTGTTTAGCGATGAAAACTTAAACTTTACATTTGCTTTTCTCAATATTTAGAATGTTAAATTCTACAATGTTATAGGGCTAAAGACGTTATCCTAAAACAAAAAAATTATACCCGTAATGATGAAAGTATTTAGAATTTTACCAGCACTTTTTGTCCTGTTTCTCCTGTTGCAGGCATGTTCAGAAAATGGAGATTCAGTTAAGCCAGACCTTAATGCTGTAGCTTTTTCGGCCGATGCACACGTTAGAACTTCCACATTACCTCAAAATATCCTTGATTATATAACTGAAAATTATCCGGGCCTGACAGTTGTTGAGGCTGAAATTGAGGATAATCAGAATTATGAAATTGAGCTTAGCGACGGTACTGAATTGATCTTTAACTCCCAGGGAGAATTTTTAGGTGTTGATAATGATGAAAATGAATTTGGTGATGAAGACATAGATCCTTCCGACTTACCCCAGAATATTCTGGATTTTATTAGTGCTAACTATCCTGGTGTAGGTATAGAAGAAGCCGAGTTGGAAAATAATGGGAATTATGAGGTTGAATTGGAAAATGATGTTGAACTTATCTTTGATGGAGATGGTAATTTTCTTGGTCAGGCGCAGGATGAAAATGACGATGAGCAAGGGGAGGATGAAGAAGATATAGATCCAGACGACTTACCACAAACTATCCTTGATTATATCGCCGAAAATTATCCTGATAATACAATAATTGAGGCCGAAATGGAAGAAGAAGGCTATGAAGTCACCCTAAATAATGGCATTGAACTGAAATTTGATCAGGAAGGGAGTTTCCTTAGTCAGGAAGATGGAAATGGAGATGAGGATGAAGATGAAGACGACGATTAAAAATCAAAGTTATAATAAAATGAAGTGCGAAGTTTATCCTGAGGCTAGCGTAGGAAGTCCTCCCAATAGCTATCGGTACTGAGGAGTCAATAATAACAAGCCTTTCGAGAAATCGTAAGGCTTTTTTATGAGTAGAACAAAGGTACTACCCATTCAAACAGCTTCATTATTTTCTTAAGTGACTTTGCCATAATAGCTCATTTATAATGCCGGGAAATCACTTATAAGGGGGAGAACATGAATAGATTTTTTCCTTAAAGAGCCTGTACAGGGCTATTCCACCAATTTTATTCTAATTATTCTATCGATATTTATCATTTTTATTTTAAGTTTCAGTAGCATTTTGGTTTTTAAGTTTATGACTATGTGGTGACAGATATAATGAACCGGCCAATAAAAGCCATAAATAATTTAAATAAAACAAATGAAGCGAAGAAAATTTATCTCAATTAGCGGAATAGCAATCACCTCTTCCGTATTACCAGTTATGACCGCTCGCACATTTAGCGACCTGGTAACCAGTAGTAGAGCAAAAACAGTTCTTCCTCCAAACGGTTCAAAGTCCACATGGATCAATACAGAACCTTTACGCTTAGCCTGGTCCCATTTAAGCCCGCAGCATGCATCTGCAGATCCTGAAGCTGTATTTGACAGGTTGGTAAAGGCTGATTTTAACTGTATCATGAATACCGCTGTTGATGAAGGGGCCTACTATCCGTCCAGTATTCCTTTTAACGAAGCCAGCCCTGCACTTCCGGAGGGAGGAGATCATTATGGGGGTGTGGCCAGATTGGCCAAGCAAAATAATATGAGAACCGGAGCTCGTTTCGATTTCACACATCTAAGTAAGGAGGCACTGGCGGCTCACCCCGAATGGTTTATTCGGCATAAAGACGGCAGTACGGTGACTGATTCCGAGGGACGAGCCAAACCCTGTTTGAACTCGAGTTTTTATCCCACCCAGGGCGTAAGTATTATTTCAGAAGTGCTCGAGAACTACGAACCGGATATAGTTTACATCAACTGGTTTTTGAACTTTGGCGGCCATGAAAAGATCTGTTATTGTGAGAGTTGTAAGAACGATTTTATGGAGAAATACGGAAGGCCTCTGCCTGATGAACCAGATGCAGAATTCATTGAATTTATTGAAGAAGCAGCCGATAACACTTCAAGAAAGATTGCAAACGCCATATATAAGAAACGCCCAGGAACGCTATATATAAATGCAGATGAGAATGATACCAGTCATGGTCATCATCTGGAAACCCATGCGGGTGACTGGATTTATTCCTCAAGTGAGCAAATCAACCGACTGCGGGTTTCTTACCCAGAAAGAGTAGGAATTGACCAGTGGTTTTCTTATTCCGGTGATCCTTCTGAATTTGATTCAAATTTAGTGGAAGAAATGAAGGTGCGTTATTATCAGTTCGGAGCCCATGGTTCACCAATTTCGTTTTGCACACAAGGGACTTTATTGAGCCCGTCACATCAGGTTGAGCTTCAAGAGGCAGCCAGACTAAACGCATGGTATAAAGAAAACTCTGACCTTATGGGTCTTCAGTTGAATCGTTCGAGGGTACTGCTTCTATGTAAGCCTGAAATTTCTCCGCGGTCGAATCATACAAACAAAGGCATATATGCCCTGATGACAGAATTACATATTCCTGTTGCTGTTTCAGAAAATCCGGATTCTCTGAAAAACGCATCACAGGATTATGATCTCGTAATCGTTACTCCGGGAGCCTTGACAGATGGACTTCAGGAATATGTTGAAAAAGGAGGTCGTGCATTATTTATCGATCGGCCGACATCATTCGGAATTCCTTCAAATTTGGAATTGGAAGATAAACCAATCCATATCACACGTGATGTAGGAAAGGGACAAATCTCTTATTTTGGACCATGGGATATTAGCGAGTATTATAAGGGCGAGCCGCTAACCGGTGATATAGAAAAGTTTTCCAATATTATGGAATCCCTGCTTGGGAATGATCGTCAGATCATTACAAATGCTCCTGCCAGAGTTGAAATGGTACTCATGTATCAGCCAGATAAGCAGCGTTCACTCCTGCATCTTATTAATTGTTCAGGTAAAATACCAGGCGGATTTCAAAAACCGGAAATATTTCAGACGATCAATATCGACCTGGCAGGTGAATTTTCTTCAGCAAAAGCGAGAATTTTAGAATCAGACCTGAATATATCAAAAGGCAATGGAAGATCTAAGCTAAGCTTACCAGTGTTAAACGAATATGAAGTGATAGTATTAAGCTAATTAAACTAAATATACCAATACGGCTAAAATACTGTGTTTTAACGACCCTTATAAAAAATGCCTTCAGAGATTTCGGGAATTATTTAAACCAGAAGAGGAATTAGGAAAAATCTTGAGGATCCAATCTACAAGAAAAAAGTTATTGGAAGAACCGGAAGATCTGAACAAAGTAATACCCGGGGAAGTGAATTGTTTGTTTATTATTCTCTAATTTATTCTATTTTTGGCCTGAAGTAAAAAAATCGCTCAATAGATTTCGTTCTTCCTTATAAATGAGGAACATAAATTAGGGGATATTAAGGTATACAACCGCTCTATCTCCATTAAAAATAGAAGTGAATGGAAAATATTTATCTTTTAATGTTAGTGGCATTGGTGGTTCTTGCAATCGCAGATCTGGTGGTTGGAGTGAGTAACGATGCTGTAAACTTTTTAAATTCAGCTATAGGTTCAAAGGCCATTCCATTTAGGACTATAATGATTGTGGCCAGTCTGGGGATCTTTATTGGAGCGGTTTTTTCAAGCGGAATGATGGAGGTCGCCCGGAAGGGAATATTCATGCCGGGAGAATTTTATTTTGATGAGATAATGATCATATTCATGGCGGTCATGATCACAGATATTCTGCTCCTTGATTTCTTCAATACCCTTGGAATGCCAACGTCGACTACCGTCTCTATTGTTTTTGAATTACTTGGTGCTGCCGTGGTAATGGCCCTTATAAAGATAAGCGCAAGTGATACGGGTAGTTTTTCAGACCTGGTGAACTATATCAATACGGAAAAAGCCACACAGATCATTTCAGGAATTTTCCTTTCGGTATTTATTGCATTCACCGTAGGAGCTATTGTACAATGGCTTTCACGGCTTGTTTTTAGCTTTGAATATGAAAAGAAGATCAGGAATTTTGGTTCTTTATTCGGTGGATTCTGTTTAACAGCTATAGGCTATTTTATATTCTTTAAAGGCCTTAAGGGGACACCTTATTACGATAGTTTTAAAGATATTCTCGAAAGTCAGGCTATTTGGATTCTTCTTGGAAGCTTCATTTTCTGGACATTATTCTCTTATGCCTATATGAAAATTTTCAAAAGGAGCATACTTATTTTCGTCATCGCAATAGGAACTTTTGGTTTGGCCCTGGCATTTTCTGGGAACGATCTTGTAAACTTTATAGGTGTGCCAATGGCGGCCTACCATTCTTTCCTCGCCTGGTCAGCCTCCGGTGAAGCGGCTTCAACCTTTTCTATGGAAGTGCTTCAGAGTAAAGTTCCGGCACAACCTTATTTACTATTCATCGCCGGAGGAATAATGGTGATAACATTATGGTTGTCTAAAAAAGCCCGGAGCGTGGCCGAAACAGAAATTGGCCTATCCCGACAGGGATATGGATCAGAGAAATTCGATCCTAATATGCTATCAAGAAGTCTTGTAAAGGGAAGTACCAGTCTTTTGGAAGGAATAAAAGCAATTATTCCGGTAAGTGCTAAGAGAAAGCTGAGTGAAAGCTTTTCAAAACCGGAAGAGGATGATTCCTATGTAAATTATGAAGATAAGCCTGCTTTCGATATGATTCGTGCTTCCATCAACCTTACTGTTGCCGGGGTACTTATCTCTATAGCTACTTCTTATAAATTACCGCTTTCAACTACTTATGTGACCTTTATGGTTGCAATGGGTACCTCTCTGGCTGACAGGGCCTGGGGACGTGAAAGTGCTGTTTATAGAGTTGCCGGGGTGCTTAACGTAATTGGAGGCTGGTTCTTCACCGCTTTTAGTGCATTTACTGCGGCGGGAATATTAACCTATATCATCTTCCTGGGTAGAGGACCTGCAATTGCCATTTTATTACTGGTAGCAATAGGTTTATTGGTGAGAAACTATCTTTCACATAAAAAGAAACAGGAGGCTAAGACCACTACATCTGGGCTGGTAAAGTCAGAAAGTAAAACTGTTCAGGGTATTATCTATGAAAGTGCCAATAATATTGTGAACGTTGTTACCAGGACCAATAAGATATATTCAGATGTTCTGGAAGGGCTTGCGCTTCAGGAGAAAAAGAAACTGAAAAAGAGCAAGAAAGGCGTCGATAAACTGGATGCTGAAATTGAAGAATTAAGGGATCATATCTTCTTTTTCATAAAAAGACTGGATGAAAGAAGTGTGCGTGGAAGCAGTTTCTACATCATCATCCTGGGTTACCTGACCGATATCGCTCAAAGCCTGGAATTTATTTCCAAAAAGAGCTATAAGCATGTTAATAATAATCATAAACCTCTTCGTTATAATCAGATAAATGATCTGAAAGAGATCGATGATTTACTACAGAAAATGCTTGGAGAGATAGAGGAGATATTCAATACCAGAAAATTTGATGATATTGCGAATATTCTTTCTTATAAAGAGGGAATAATGAATACCCTCTCTGATAAAATTGAAAAACAGGTTACCAGAACCCGTTCCGAGGAATCCAGCCCTAAAAATACCACTCTTTATTTTAGTCTGTTAATGGAGACCAGGGACCTGGTGAACAGCATTATGAAGTTGATGGAAGAATATAACGACAGTTACAGGAAAGGCTAAGCCTACTACTTTATATAGTGAAGAAGAGGTAATCTAAAAAGTACAATATGGTTTGTCCTGTTCCGATAACTATCGGAATTATTTCAGGATCTTAACTAATTGAAAATCAATATAAATTAGAAGCTGAAACAAATTCAGCTTGACGAAATAGGGACTTTTTAGACTACCACTCTTTTTTAAATAAACTCAAATTCAAAGCTTCGTATTCTGCGATAAATACATTGTCTTGTATTGCAGGACTTATAATATACTTCTCCGGCCAATTTCTTTGCCTGTTTCAGGTTTACTTCCTTGATTTTAATTATATTTTAATGATTAAAACTTTAAGTATTCAGCTATGAAAACTGTACTTCAGAATATAGAGATCGAAGTGGTGAAAGGCGATATTGCCAGGCAGCCTGATGTAGATGCGGTTGTGAATGCTGCAAACGCAGAACTGGCGCCCGGTGGCGGAGTGGCCGGTGCTATTCACCAGGCCGCTGGGCCTCAATTATATGAAGAATGTAAACCACTGGCTCCTATCGCTCCGGGAGAAGCTGTGATCACTAAAGCTTATGGCCTGCCTAACAAGCATGTTATTCACTGTCTGGGCCCGGTTTACGGCCAGGATAAACCTGAAGATCAGTTGCTTGCTTCCTGTTACAGGAATTGTATGAAACTGGCAGAGGAAAACTTACTGGATTCCATCGGGTTTCCGGGCATCTCAACAGGTATTTTCGGATATCCAAAAGAACAGGCTGTGGAGGTTGTGTTTAATACTGTTTTAGCGGAACTTCCCAGAATTAAGCGTTTAAAAAAGATTAAATTTGTTCTATTCGGCGATAAGGACCTTCAGTTGTATGAATCGAAATTAAAGGAAATTGCCGTTGGCTAACCAATCTTTTATTTAAATGGACAAATTCTCTGCTACTTATACAGATCAGTATCAGCTTGCCATGGCGCAGGTGTATTTTGAAAAAGGCCATAAGCATCACGCTGCTGTATTCGATTATTTTTTCAGGAAGCTTCCTTTTGAAGGCGGTTATGCCATTTTTGCCGGGCTGGAAGATCTGCTTGAGATTATCTCAGATCTTCGGTTTAGTGAAGAGGATATCGAATACCTGAAAGATCAGGGTTTTAAAGATGAATTTCTGGATTATCTGCGGAATTTCAGATTCAGTGGAAATATTTATTCCAGCAGGGAAGGAGATGTGGTTTTTCCCACAAGACCAGTTCTTCAGGTGGAAGCCAATATTATAGAAGCCCAGATCATTGAGACCATACTGTTGAATTTGCTGAACTTTCAGACGCTTATAGCCACCAAAGCGAGTCGTATGAGACTTGTTGCAGGGGATGCCAAACTTCTGGATTTCGGTTTGCGTCGTGCCCAGGCCACAGGAGGCTATTATGCCACTCGTGCAGCCATGGTAGGTGGGTTTGATGGTACCAGCAATGTTCTCGCCGGAAGAGAATTTCATATTCCTGTGTCGGGTACAATGGCTCACTCGTTTATCCAGAGTTATGATGATGAACTGGAGGCTTTCAGGGATTTTGCAGAAGACCGGCCTGAAAACTGTGTCCTGCTTGTTGATACATATGATACTCTTAAAAGCGGTGTTCCCAATGCAATAAAAGTTGCCAAAGAGATGGAAGCCCGGGGGCAGAAGTTACTTGCCATAAGGCTGGACAGCGGAGACCTTTCCTATTTTGCAAAACAAAGCAGGAAGATGCTGGATGGTGCCGGATTGGAGTATGTAAAGATCGCGGCTTCCAATCAGCTTGATGAAAATGTGATAAAAAGTTTGCTTGAGCAGCAGGCTCCAATAGACGTTTTTGGAGTGGGAACAAATCTGGTAACGGGAGATCCCGATGGTTCACTGGATGGGGTTTATAAACTTGCCTGGTCTAATGGAAAGCCCAGGATAAAGATTTCAGAAAGCATCTTTAAAGTAACGCTTCCGCATAAAAAGCAGGTATTCAGGATAAAGGATGAAAACGGGAAATGTATAGGTGCCGATGCCGTGGGGCTTCGCGATCAGAAATATATAGAGGAGATGTTCCACCCGTTTGAGCCTTATAAATCTATGAAACTTAGTGATTTTGAACAGGAAGCTTTGCTTGAAAAAGTAATGGAAAATGGTAAGATTTTGACAGAGAAAAGATCTCTCACCGAGATAGCCGAATACAGCCTGAGCCGGCTTTCTGAACTGCCAATAGAATACAAACGATTTAATAATCCGCATATTTATAAGATAGGGATCAGCACACCATTAAGGGATGAAAGGGAAAAACTGATTCAATCACATAAAACTCTTTGAAATGAGAACACTGCTAATTATCGATGCGCAGAATGATTTTATGCCGGGTGGTGCTTTGGCCGTACCTGAAGGAGATGAGATAGTTCCTTTGATCAATGAACTGCAACCAAAATTTGAGTTGGTTATCGCCACTCAGGATTGGCATCCTGCAGTTCATGCAAGTTTTGCTTCCAGTCATGATGAAGGAAAGGAATTTGAAGTGATCAAATTAGGTGGGCTTGACCAGGTTCTATGGCCAGATCATTGTGTTCAGAATACCAAAGGTGCCGATTTTCATCCCGGGCTGGAAACTTCGAGGATAGAGGCTATCTTTAGAAAAGGTACAGATCCAAAAATAGATAGTTACAGCGGCTTTTATGATAATGCGCATTTAAAGTCCACGGGCCTCACTGGATATTTAAAGGAAAAGGGAGCAACAGAACTTTATTTTGTGGGTCTTGCCGCCGATTATTGTGTCTATTTTTCTATTAAAGATGCTTTAGAGGAGGGTTTTGACTGTAGCCTTATCGAAGATGGCACGAGAGCATTAAAAGCTGAGAATTTTGAAAGGGCAAAGATCGATATTCTCAGAAAAGGAGGGAGAGTGATAAGATCTGTCGAGCTGGAGTTTTAGAAATTGAGATAGTAAACATAGCCTACGCTTACCCAAAGCACAAAATCATTGAATTTGTTCTGGGCTCCCTGTACTTCAAGGCCATCCAGTCGATCGGTATCATAATAATGTGCCCTGGCTTCCACCAACAGGTCGTTATATCTACCAAGCCGATATCTTATTCCGCCGCTACCCACAATAGCAAAGGTATGCCCACCATCCAGAAATATGCCGTTTTCAAAAGTTGGAAATAGAACCTTGGGACTATCCAGAGGACCCAGATCTGAATATGCATGAGGATCATAATAAACATAATGCAGGCCAAGGCTAATATAAGGAGCGAATAAAACAGCAAAGTCACGAGCTTCCTTTATCCCAAAAAGGTGATATTCCAGCGCAAGTCCACCCTGAAAGAGCTGAGTACTTCCATGCATAGCCCTTAGTAATCTTCCGCTTTCACCGCCTCCCTGTGCAACCGGACCAAAGTGATCCAGCTTTGATCTCATATAATCTATTTCACTTCTAATCCTGAAATGTTTAGTGAAGAATAATTTAGTAGGCCTGCAACTACATTCTGGTTTAAAGGCGAAATTCATATAATGGACCAACCCAACTCCGAAGCCTTCATTTTCCAGATTGTTACGAATATTCCAGCGTTCACCGTAGTCGGTAAAGAACCCTGCCGGTCCGGTAAGGATCCCAATTTCGTGAGATATCCTTAACTGGGCAGAAGCCTTCCCTGACCAAAGCGCGAGAAACAAACCAATTAATAAGATTGCTCTGGTGTTAATCATGAGAACAGGCTTGGAGTGATAGCAAATATAACAAAATACCTTAACGAAAAATTAAATGGTACTAGTATAACCGTGAGCTCTAAATATAAAAGTTAATTTTATATCAAATAGAAAAATGAAACCACTAATCATTAAAGAATATTTATATTTGCTACATAAAATGGACGTGATTTTTATAATTTAATAACAGCGCCAGTCATTATGGAAAAAAACATCAAAGAATTTCTGGATAAGGTGTCAACCAGAAACCAGAACGAACCTGAATTTATGCAAGCGGTTCATGAAGTTGCCGAAACAGTAATCCCTTTTATAGAAGAAAATAAAAAATACCAGAACAAAATGCTTCTGGAGCGAATGGTGGAACCAGAGAGAGTTGTGATGTTTAGAGTGCCATGGCTGGACGATAAAGGAAACGTTCAGGTTAATCGAGGTTTCCGTATCCAGATGAATTCTGCCATTGGACCATATAAAGGAGGATTGCGTTTTCATCCATCAGTAAACTTAAGTATTTTAAAGTTCCTTGCTTTCGAGCAGGTATTCAAGAACAGCCTTACCACCCTTCCTATGGGTGGAGGTAAGGGAGGTTCAGATTTCGATCCAAAAGGAAAGTCTGATAATGAAGTGATGAAATTCTGCCAGAGCTTTATGACTGAGCTTAACCGTCATATTGGTGCCGATTGTGATGTTCCGGCAGGTGATATTGGAGTTGGAAGCCGGGAAATAGGTTATTTATTCGGTCAGTATAAAAGAATTCAGAATGAGTTTACCGGGATTCTGACCGGAAAGGGCCTTTCTTATGGAGGTTCCCTTATAAGGCCTGAAGCCACTGGTTATGGAAATGTTTATTTTGCACAGAATATGCTGAAGACCAGAGGTGAAAGCATTGAAGGTAAGACGGTGGTGATCTCCGGAGCTGGAAATGTTGCCCAGTATGCTGCTGAAAAAGCTATTGCACTGGGGGCTAAGGTTGTTACCATGTCAGATTCAGGAGGATTCATTCACGATGAAGAAGGTATAGATAATGATAAGCTTCAGTTCATCATGGACCTGAAGAACGAGAGAAGAGGAAGGATTAGCGAATATATTGAAGAATACCCTTCGGCCAAATATCATGAGGGTGAGACCCCATGGGGAATTAAATGCGATATAGCTCTTCCATGTGCTACTCAGAATGAGTTACAGGAAGAGGACGCTAAAACACTTATAAAGAACGGATGTATTTGTGTGGGTGAAGGAGCGAATATGCCTTGTACTCCTGAAGCTATTCATGTTTTCCAAAAGGAGAAGATCCTTTTCTCGCCAGGAAAAGCTTCCAACGCGGGTGGAGTTGCTACTTCAGGACTTGAGATGTCACAAAACTCTATGCGATACAGTTGGACTGCCCAGGATGTAGATAAAAAGTTACATGAGATCATGAACGACATTCATGAGAAGTGTGTTGAATATGGTACCCGTGAAGATGGTTATGTAGACTATGTTAAAGGAGCTAATATTGCCGGTTTCGTTAAAGTGGCCGATGCAATGCTGGCCCAGGGAGTTGTATAACACATCTTTTCTAAAATAACTGAAGCCGCTGTAAAAAGCGGCTTTTTTTATAAATTCACACCAAATTTTCCTGATGCTCGTTCATACCAATGCTATAGTGATAAGTGCGTTAAAATATGGTGAAGCCGATCTTATAGTGAAAGCTTACACCCAGAGTGACGGGCTTAAAACCTATATGCTTAAGGGAGTGCTTAAATCAAAAAAAGGCAAGTTTAAAGCATCGATGTTTCAGAGTCTTACCAGGCTGGAGATCATAGCTAACCATCGAGGTGGAGGAAAAATGGAATATCTTAAGGAAGCCAAAGTGGCGGCCAGCTACCAGAGCATTTATACCCATCCAATAAAGATGACGATGGCTATATTCCTTGCCGAGATGCTTAGGAATACCATCAAAGAGGAAGAAGGCAATCCGGCACTTTTTCATTACCTGGAATATAGTTTCGAATTTCTGAATACAGCTTATAAGATCGCTAATTTTCATTTACTCTTTTTACTTAACCTTACAAGGTATCTGGGATTCCAGCCGGAATCAGCAAGGAAAGATCTGTCTGTGTTCAACATGCTGGATGGGGTTTTCCAGGAAATTCCTACGAATGATTACTGTATTGAAGGTAAGAATGTAGACCTACTAAAGAGCCTGTTAGGCACTGATTTTGATTCCCTGCAGCATATAAAAATGAATCAAACCTCAAGAAATGAATTTCTTAATATGTTATTGTTGTATTATGAACTGCATATTGAAGGATTTCACAAACCAAAATCTTTAAGTGTATTAAACGAAATATTCGGTTAGATGCGATTTAAATTATTCATTCTTACATTTTTTATATTTTCCATTTCCCAGGCACAGGAAATCACGGTTCTCGATGCCAATACTGGTGAACCTGTTGTGAATGTAGCTATCTATAATAAAAACAGATCGAAATCTGAGGTCACTAATGCTTCGGGGAAAGCTGATATTTCAGAATTCACCGATACCGAGGTGATCATCTTTAAATCGGTTTCCTATGAGGAGGCATACAGAAGAAAAAGGGAGATCCTTAAAAATAATAATATTGTTCTTTTAGAGTCAACTGAAAATCAACTTGACCAGGTCACAATATCAGTTGCCAGATTCAAACTTAACAAAGATGAGATTCCACAGAAAATCGTGAGTATTTCGCCGGCTGAAGTTCAGCTTACCAGTCCTCAAACCTCTGCCGATCTTCTTGAAAGTACCGGGCAGGTCTATGTCCAGAAAAGTCAGTTGGGAGGTGGAAGCCCGATGATCCGTGGGTTTGCGACAAACAGACTATTGCTTACGGTGGACGGTGTGCGCATGAATTCCGCGATTTTCCGAAGCGGGAACCTTCAGAATGTGATATCCGTAGATCCTATGATGCTTGAAAGTACAGAGGTCATCCTTGGTCCGGGTTCTGTGGTATATGGAAGTGACGCGATTGGCGGGGTGATGAATTTCTTTACTCTCAAGCCAAAATTCAGCTTTAATGAAGCGACCTCTTTTTCTGGAAATATCTATACCAGGTTTTCTACCGCCAATAATGAAAATACCGTTCATGTAGATGTGAATGTTGGCAGGGAGAACTGGGCTTTCAGAACAGGGGTGACCTATTCAGATTTTGGAGATCTAAAGATGGGGGAGCATGGCCCCGACGATTATTTGCGACCAGATTATGCGGTTCGCCGTGATGGGGAGGATATCATGGTTGAAAATGAGGATCCTTTGGTTCAGAAACCAACCGGTTATGACCAGATCAACCTGCTGCAAAAAATAAAATATATGCCTTCCAGGGACTGGGATCTGAATCTCGGCCTGGTGTATTCCAGTACTTCTGATTTTCCAAGGTATGATAGGCTTTACCGAAAAAGGGATGGAGTACTTAGAGCTGCAGAGTGGTATTACGGCCCCCAAACCTGGTTTCTTGGGAATCTGAATGTTAACCATAGAAGCAATTCTGAATTCTATGATAAGATCCAGTTCACGGGTGCTTACCAGTTTTTTGCGGAAAGCAGGAATGACCGGGATTTTGGAGATCCTGTCCTGTTTACAACTGAAGAAAATATAGATGCCTATTCAGCTAACCTGGATTTTGAAAAGGATTTCTCAGAAAGTAAACTGTTTTATGGAGCAGAATATGTACTGAACAATATAGATTCAAAGGGAAGTTTTCGAAATATTGAAACATCTGAGACCGGGGGGACGGCGAGCAGATATCCCGATGGCTCAAAATGGCAGTCAATGGCCATATATTCCAGTTATCAGTGGAAGTTAAGGGAAGATCTGTCACTCCAATCGGGCGTGAGGTACAATCATATTCTTGTGGATGCTACTTTTGATGATCGTTTTTATGATTTTCCATTTGATAAAGCTGATATAAGTACAGGTGCTTTAACAGGAAGCCTGGGACTAAACTGGAGGCAAAATGATATCGTGGGATGGAGACTGGGACTTTCTACAGCCTTTCGTGCTCCCAATATTGATGATATAGGAAAGATCTTCGATTCTGAACCCGGTTCGGTTGTGGTACCTAATCCCGGCCTCAAACCGGAATATGCCTATAACGCAGAGGTGGGAACAGACCTTAAAATTTCAGATAATATCAGGCTTGATCTTACAGGTTACTATACTTATCTGGATGATGCGATGGTGCGTCGCGATTTTGATCTCAACGGTGTAATTGAGATAGATTACCAGGGGGAGCCAAGCAGGGTACAGGCTATTCAGAATGCTGCCAATGCTTATGTATATGGTTTGGAAGCCGGACTGGAAGTTGATTTTTCGGTGGCGCTTAGATTAAGATCCCAGTTCAGCTATACTGAAGGTAAGGAAAATGAAGGAGGTGATTATGTTCCTTTACGGCATGCCGCGCCTGTGTTTGGGAATACTCATCTTATCTGGAATAAAAGAAGGTTAAAACTGGATCTTTTTGCAGAATATAACGGACAATTCGATTTTGAAGATCTCGCTCCTGGAGAACAGGATAAACCTTATCTCTATGCCCTTGATGAGAACGGTAATCCTTATTCGCCTTCCTGGTACACGGTGAACCTGACAGGGCAGTATGAGGTTAGTTCTAACTGGCTGGCCACCGTAGCAGTAGAGAATATTACCAATCAGCGGTACCGTACCTATTCATCGGGAATTGCGGCGGCTGGAAGGAATCTGATCATAGCTTTATCCTATACTTTTTAATTTTCTTTTAACAGAAGAAGTTAAGCTTCAATATTTTAGGTTTGGACATAAGAATAAATTCATATGTATTTTAACCTGGATTGATACCTTCTTTTGTTAAAAATCATTATTTTCGCACATCATTTGAAAAAAGCAGAAAATGAGCAGAAAATTCCCGGAATATAAAGGTCTTGACCTGCCTAAGGTGGCAGAGGAAATCCTAAACTATTGGGAAGAGAATGATATTTTTGAAAAAAGTGTGACCACACGTGAGGGTAAGGAGCCTTTTGTTTTCTTTGAAGGCCCGCCTTCGGCAAATGGCCTTCCTGGTATTCACCACGTAATGGCACGGGCTATTAAAGATATTTTTTGCCGCTATAAAACACAGAAAGGCTTTCAGGTAAAACGAAAAGCCGGATGGGATACTCATGGCTTGCCGGTAGAATTAGGTGTCGAGAAAGAACTGGGGATCACGAAGGAGGATATCGGAAGTAAGATAAGCATCGAGAAATATAACGAAGCCTGTAAAAATGCGGTGATGCGTTATACCGATGTCTGGAACGACCTTACCCGTAAAATGGGTTACTGGGTAGATATGGATGATCCATATATCACCTACAAGTCAAAATATATGGAGACTGTATGGTGGCTGCTTTCTGAGATCTACAAAAAGGATCTTATCTATAAGGGCTACACTATTCAGCCATATTCACCGAAAGCCGGGACCGGATTGAGCTCACATGAGCTTAACCAGCCTGGAACCTATCAGGATGTAACCGATACTACGGTTACTGCCATGTTTAAAGTAAAGGAAGAAACACTTCCTGATTTTCTGAAGGACATTCAAAATTTATTTTTTATCGCATGGACAACGACTCCATGGACGCTTCCTTCAAATACCGCATTAACAGTAGGGCCACAGATCGATTATGTGACTGTTAAGACGTATAACCAGTACACTTTTGAGCCTATTACGATAATCGTTGCCAAAGAACTTGCTGAAAAGCAATTCGATAAGAAATTCAGAAAAGCAGAATCTGAAGAGGATCTTGCTTCTTATTCCAAAGGGGATAAAAAGATCCCTTATCTCATAGGTGAAAGTTTTAAAGGAGCAGACATCGTTGGGGTGAAATATGAGCAAGTCTTGCCATATGCCCAGCCCAATGATAATCCTGAGAATGCCTTCAGGATTATTTCAGGAGATTTCGTGACTACCGAAGATGGTACCGGAATAGTACATACCGCACCTACTTTTGGTGCAGATGATGCCATGGTTGCAAAACAGGCGACCCCCGAAGTGCCACCAATGTTGGTTCAAGATGAGAACGGAAACCTCGTACCGCTGGTAGATCTTCAGGGAAGGTTCAGGCCTGAAATGGGAGAGCATGCCGGAAAGTATGTGAAGAATGAATATTATGAAGATGGTGAGGCGCCCGAAAAATCGGTAGATGTTGAGCTTGCAATTAAACTGAAAGAAGAGAACAGAGCATTCAAGGTTGAAAAATACGTTCACAGTTATCCAAATTGCTGGAGAACAGATAAACCTATCTTATACTATCCACTTGACTCCTGGTTCATTAAAGTGACCGAGTTCAAAGACAGGATGTATGAGCTAAATCAGGGAATTAACTGGAAGCCAAAATCTACGGGGGAAGGCCGTTTTGGGAACTGGCTTGCAAATGCCAATGACTGGAACCTCAGCCGTAGCCGATACTGGGGAATTCCTTTACCTATCTGGAGAACCGAAGATGGAACCGAAGTCAAGGTGATGGGCTCCGTGGCAGAGTTACAAGCGGAAATGAAAAAGGCCGTTGAAGCTGGCCTTATGGATAAGGATATCTTCGAAGGTTTTGACCCTGGAGATATGAGTGAAGAGAACTATGATAAAGTAGATCTTCACAAGAACGTTGTAGATGGGATCACTCTGGTTTCCGATTCTGGAAAACCTATGAAGCGTGAAGCAGACCTTATCGACGTTTGGTTCGATTCGGGATCCATGCCTTATTCGCAGTGGCACTACCCATTCGAGAACAAGGAAAAAGTAGAGAATAAATGGCGTAAGGCCGATTTCATTGCAGAAGGAGTTGACCAGACACGTGGATGGTTCTATACCCTTCATGCCATCGCCACCATGATATTTGATGATGTGGCCTATAAGAATGTGGTATCTAATGGACTTGTTCTTGATAAGAATGGCCAAAAGATGTCCAAACGTCTTGGTAACGCGGTAGACCCTTTTGAAACACTGGCAGTCTATGGACCCGATGCTACACGTTGGTACATGATCTCCAATGCGAATCCATGGGATAACCTGAAATTCGATATTGAAGGTATAGGCGAAGTGCAGAGAAAATTCTTTGGGACACTATACAATACTTATTCTTTCTTTACACTTTATGCGAATATCGATGAATTCACCTATGCTGAGGATGATATTTCACTTGAAGAAAGACCTGAAATAGACAGGTGGATACTTTCAGAATTGCATACACTTATTGAGAAAGTAGATAAATTCTATGCTGATTATGAACCAACAAAAGCTACGAGGGCTATCTCAGAATTTGTTCAGGAAAACCTGAGTAACTGGTTCGTAAGATTAAGCAGGAGGCGATTCTGGAAGGGAGATTATCAACAGGATAAGATCTCTGCCTATCAAACTCTTTACAGCTGTCTTGAGACCGTAGCAAAACTTGGCGCGCCTATTGCACCCTTCTATATGGACAGGCTATTCAGAGACCTGAATGCCGCAACCGGAAAGGATAGATCAGAATCGGTGCATACCGCTGATTTCCCGGTTTATGAACCGGGATTTGTTGATAAATCCCTGGAAAGGAAAATGGAAAAAGCACAAACGATCTCTTCACTTGTTCTCTCTTTGAGAAAGAAGGAGATGATAAAAGTGCGTCAGCCATTGCGAAGGGTAATGATTCCGGTACTTGATGAAGAGCAAAAGAAAGAGGTTCAGGCAGTTGAGGATCTGATCAAATCTGAAGTGAATGTTAAAGAAATTCAACTGATCGATGATGCTTCAGGGCTTCTTAAAAAGCAAATAAAACCGAACTTCAGAGTTCTTGGTCCGAGATTTGGTAAGGATATAAAACTGGTTATCAGCGAGATAAATAAATTTGGTCCTGAAGAGATTTCAAAAATTGAAAGGGAAGGCTCTATTAAAGTGGAAATTAACAAAAATTTAGTTAATTTGTCGTTAGATGAAGTTGAGATAACTTCACAGGATATTGAAGGTTGGTTGGTTGCCAGCAGTGGTAATTTAACAGTAGCCCTGGACGTTAGTATTAGTCCGGAGTTGAAGAAGGAAGGTGTTGCCAGGGAATTGGTGAACAGGATCCAGAATCTCCGAAAGGATTCAGGCTATGAGGTGACTGATACGATAGATGTGACCCTACAAAAAGATGGTATTGTCGAGGATGCCGTTAACGATAATATAACCTATATTAAGAACGAAACATTAACTGCAAAACTCGAATTTGCAGAGGTGGTGGATGAAGGAGCTGAAATAGAATTTGATGATATCGCCACTAAATTGTTTATTAAAAAACATTAAGCTATGTCTACTGAAGTAAAAGAAAGGTACAGTGATGCCGACTTGGCGGAGTTCAAAGCTCTGATCAAAAAGAAGATTGAAAAAGCTCAGGAACAACTGGAGATTTACAAGAATGCTTACAAGAATGACGGTAACAATGGTACCGATGATACTTCTCCAACTTTCAAGGCATTTGAAGAAGGAAGCGAAACTATGAGCAAGGAAGCGAACTCACAGTTAGCTATTCGTCAGGAGAAATTTATCCGGGATCTTAAAAATGCACTGATGCGTATTGAGAATAAGACATACGGTGTTTGCAGGGTAACAGGAAAACTTATTGCTAAAGAAAGACTTCTTTTAGTTCCACATGCCACCTTGAGCATCGAAGCTAAAAATATGCAAAGATAAGATGATACTTTTTACTTTATAAACGTCCATCCATCACCTGTGGGAGGACGTTTTTATTTTTGCGATGTTTTGATGAAGAGCTGGACCTTTTTGCTGATTTTGTTAATATCCTGCTGTGCTGTAGCCCAACGGGATACGAAAGAGGTGATCCATGCACAGAATATCAAAACAATTCGGATAGATACCGATGAGGTATTCAGAATAAAGCTTAGCACAACAGATGATTCTTCAATTTCTATTAGTACACATTCAGAAGGTGAATATTACGATGATATCATTCTTGATACTGTGCTTGAGAAAGGTGAATTAAAAATTACTACCCGGTATCCTGAAATTCTCACAGGAGGCTATGATAAACTGAGTGCACATAAGGTGTTTTCTTTGGAGATCGAGATGAACATCCCTAAAGGATTGCAAGTGATGATCAATTCTAATCTCGCATCGGTAACCGCAAATGGAGATTATAAATCTTTCTACGCCGATTTGAAACAGGGATATTGTGAGCTGCTGTCTTTTTCGGGTGCTGCAGTGATCAATACCTATAGCGGGGATATTCTTGTGGAAACCGATTCAGGAATAATAGATGCAAAAAGCCGAAATGGTGTGGTGACTATACCTGATTTTCTACCTGGAAGAGAACAATTGAGACTTACCAGTATAGATGGTGATATTATGCTGCGTAAAAACTAAATAATATTAGTATTTTTGACCCGTTTTCAACTAAAATAGATCCATGTCCCTTAAAAAAGCCGGAATCATTATCCTTCTGATCCTACTAATCGATCAGATTTCAAAGATCTATATCAAAACCAATTTTGCTTTAGGACAGGAAGTACAGGTATTTGACTGGTTCAGGATACTTTTCGTGGAAAATGAGGGGATGGCCTGGGGTACTAAAATACCGGGCGCCTATGGGAAACTTGCACTTACTCTTTTCCGCCTGGGTGCAATTGTAGGAATTGGATACTGGCTTTGGGATTCCGTGCGAAAAGAAGGTTCCAGGATCCTGATAGTTTCCATAGCCATGATCTTCGCGGGAGCCTTGGGAAATATTATTGATTCGGTCTTCTATGGGATCATCTTTAACGACAGTTATGGACAGGTTGCAAGCTTTTTACCGGTTGAAGGTGGGTACAGTTCTTTATTTCATGGAAAGGTGGTAGACATGCTCTATTTCCCTTTATGGAAGGGTTATTTACCTGAGTGGATACCTTTCTGGGGTGGAAAATATTTTACTTTCTTTGAACCTGTTTTTAATATAGCCGATTCAGCAATAAGTGTTGGGGTGGCAATATTGCTTCTATTCAATAAAAAAGCCTTCCCTAAGGCTACGGAAGAGGAAACGGAGTAATTAAGCCGCTGTTTTATCGAATATCTTTTCGAATTTTTTCAATTCAATAGGCTTGATAAGATAATCGGTTACCAGATTGAATGATCTTGCTCTTTCCAGGTCTCTAGGGTCTATGGAAGAACTTACTACATAGAGTGTGATCTTTTTATTGAGTTTGTTCTTGATCTTGATGAACTCGTTCAAAAACTCCCAGCCGTCCATTACCGGCATATTCAGGTCCAGAAAGATGATATCAGGAAGCTTGTCCTCGTCGGTAACATTCTCCATGATCTCTTTAAAATAATCCAGAGCTTCCTTGCCGTTCTTGTAAATAAGTAAATTTTCGGAAAGCTTTTTAATTTCGATGATTTTCTTAACTAAGTTCACGTATATCTTATCATCATCAATGATACACGCTAGCTCTACTTTTTGCCCCATTTCAAATAGATCTAGAATTGTATTTTAAAAGTGGTCCCTATATCCAGGGTACTACTCACAGATATTGCCCCTCCAAGGGCTTCTACCTGATTCCTTGTTATGAATAAACCAATTCCTTTTGCTTCCGGATTGTTATGATGAAAGGTTTTATACATACCAAACATTTTATCACCATACTCATCCAGATCGATCCCCATCCCGTTGTCGCTAACTTCAAGATATTCCTTGTCATTCTCAACATAGGTCTGAATAAAAATAACTGGTTTACGTCCCGGTTGTCTGTACCGGATTGCATTCGTGATTAAATTTAATAAAATACTTTCAAGATATTCAGGGATATACCGAATTTCTTTTAGATCCTGAAATTCAGCGACGATTTTTGCATTTTCTCGATTAATGAGAGATGAAATTGAAGCAAGCACCACCTCCAGGGCATCTTCAAATTTTATCCAAACCCTTTCTTTCTTCAATGGAGTCTGGATGCTAATAATGTTGTTTAACCTCGATATTGCAGAATCCAGGTTACCAGCTACATCTTCCACATTGGCCAGAAGATCCAGTTTATCCTTGTCACTTCTAGACTCTCGAAGTAATTCCACGATAAGGCTGAGATTACTACTGTGAGATCTAAGATGGTGGGAAACTATATGGGCGAAATTAAAGAGCCTTGAATTCTGGGTTGCGATGATGTCCAGCGAATTCTGCAGATTGAGTTCATTGTTCTTATTTTCGTCAATATTCTGCAATACACCCCTAATTCCTATTACTTCCTGTTCCTCATTATAAACCGGTTTTCCAGTAAGTCTCACCCAGAATTCACGATTCTGAAATGAAACCATCTTAAGTTCCAGTTTAAAGGGGATTCCATAATTCTCACATTTATCAAAGGCATTACGCATCCGGTTATGATGTTCCTTCGCGTAGAATTTCATCCTGTCCTCATAGGCAGGCTGAAAGTCCCTTGGACAGTCTACGATCTTCCTGGAAACATCATCCCAGTAAATGTGCTTGTTCACGGTATCTATATACCAGCCCCCGGTAGAGGTCATTTCGGCCGTTTCCCGGTAATAGAAGAAATTTTCCTCGATGGTATACTGGTCACGTTTACTTTGGTGAATATTCACGAACAGAAGAACCGCGGTTTCCCGCAGATTCTGCCCTTTATTCTTAAGGTTCTTGCATTCGAACCAGCGATATTTTCCATTTTCCAGTTTTAACTTTATCTCAAAGCTAAAGGCCTCATTTTCTTTGACGAGTTGTTCAAAATGGATCCTGAAATCATATCTATAATCAGGATGAAGTATATGATTTATGAAAAATTCAAAGCGATCTTCACGAATCTCGGGTTTTCCAACCAGAGAGTTGAAGTGCTCAGACCAGGTTATCTCCTTTGAAAACAGGTTAATTTTCCAGTAGGCGATATCAAAATCTTCCAGAATGCTATTTAACTGTAGGTCGCTGAGCATCAAAGTGATTTGTCAGGTTAAAAATAACGCAATACTATCATCATTACAAAAATTATTTAATGATGAAATTCATAAATCTTATCAGGTGTAACACAATAATTTAAAGGTACGTCACTACTATATACCTCTTTTATTTCTTCGACCGGTTCAAAAAATGAAAGGCCAATCTTAACCAGATCTGGCCTGCATGAGGCTAAAAACCGATCATAAAATCCTTTTCCGTATCCAACTCTATGGCCTTTTTTATCAAAGGCAAGCAATGGAATAAATACCACTTCCAGTTTTTCTGTTGATATCTCTATTCCTTCCTGTGGTTCGGGGATGTTCCATCTGCTTTTCTTGATTACGGTTTGATCTGTAAGTAAGTAATTTACCAGATTTCCGGTTTTGTTATCGGCTCTGGGAATTACTACTTCTTTATCCTTTCCCTGTAGAATATGTAATAAAAATTCAGTATCAACCTCTTTCTGTTCAGCGATGCTCAAAAAGATATGATAGAACCTGTGATCCCAAACCGGCAATTCCAGAGACCTGTTCGCGATCTTGAGGCTCATTGTTTCAATATCTTCTTTACTTAATTCAGTTCTTAACTTCTTATATATTTTCCTGATCTCGCTCTTATGCATGTTCCTCGGTTTTTGGTTGCATTGAAATATGGAAAATGGCATCTCCCTGGTAAACGATT
>JAWWBH010000008.1:0-29170 GCA_033721075.1 Christiangramia sp. | reverse complement strand
CCAATGCATGATACTCCGGAAGTTTTGGCCGAGTATGCCGAAAATCATGGTATCGATCATCCTAACTGGAATCTGCTTACCGGCGAAAGGGAGGAAATTTATAAACTGGCAAATAAAGGGTTTGGTATTTATGCAGGTGAGAGTGCTGAGGCAGCAGGTGGTTTTGCTCACCAGGGAATGTTCGCGTTAATAGATAAGGATGGTTATATAAGGTCCAGGAGGGATCAGTTTGGTAATCCGGTTATTTATTACAGGGGTTCTGTTGAAAGAAATAAGAGTGTGGCTCAGGGAGAAGAAGAGCCACAGATAGATGTATTAATCGAGGATATAAAGAAATTGCTTTGAAAACGACTTTAAAAAAATCTGACCATATCGCCATACCGGTGATTATTGGTCTTTCTATTGCCGTACCAGTAATCGTTCTGGTTTTAATGTTGTTGCCTCAACGCTATAATATTTTTGGGGCAGATACTATTACTTTTCCATTATTTCATGCAATTCTCAATTTTGCAACCGCTGTTCTCCTTATTATAGGTTATTTTTTTATGACCATCGAGAAATATATTCAGCATAGAAATACGATGATTGCCGCTTTTGGGTTGTCGGTTATATTTCTGGTGAGCTATGTGCTTTCTAAAATCAGCAATGAGCCTGTGCCTTATGGAGGTGAAGGGGTTTTAAGATATGTATATTTCTTTATACTTATTAGTCATATTATTCTTTCGGCCATAATAGTTCCTCTGGTGCTTTTCACCATGTACAGGGGATTGAGCGGACAATACAACAAACATTCAAAAGTTGCCAGGTGGACTTTTCCTATCTGGCTGTATGTTGCAATCACCGGGGTTCTTGTGTTCTTATTTATGATGCCCTATTATTAGCATTAACCGTGATGATTTATTAAATTTGGGGTGCTTAAGCAGTCCTGGAAGATGATGAAGAAAAATATAAAATACCTGGGTTTAATTTTGCTGATCTTGTTGCTGGTTCCCGATCTTGCACAAGCTCAGTGTGCCATGTGCAGGGCTGTTCTTGAAAGTGAAGCCGATCAAGGTACTGCTAAAGGCATCAATGACGGGATCTTATATCTTATGGTCTTTCCTTATTTGTTAGTAGGAGGTGTGGGTTACTTCATTTACAGGTCAAGGAAAAAAAAGAAGAAAACTTCGTGAATTTTATCCGGGAGGATAAAATTAATCTTCTGATATTATAGTTTTTACATTCTTAATGTAACATTTTGGTTTTTTCGTAGTCTTATTAAATAGGAAGCCTGTTTTTCCTGTTTAATAACCATCAATCATGATTGAAATAACAAATCTTCACAAGTCCTACCGGATGGGTGCCAATTCACTGCACGTCCTTAAAGGCATCGATTTTAGTGTCGCAGATGGCGAGCTTGTTTCTATTATGGGATCTTCAGGATCTGGAAAATCTACTTTGTTAAATATTCTGGGGATGCTGGATGAGGCCGATGCAGGTTCATACGTGCTTGATGGGGTACCTATTAAGAACCTGAGTGAAAAGCAGGCTGCAAAATACCGCAATAAATTCCTGGGATTTATTTTTCAATCCTTCAATCTAATCGGTTATAAATCTGCCTTGGACAATGTGGCTCTTCCCCTTTATTACCAGGGTCATTCAAGATCTGAACGCATGGACCGAGCTATGAACTACCTGGAAAAGGTTGGCCTGGCAGACTGGGCTTCGCATTTGCCAAATGAACTTTCAGGAGGACAAAAACAGAGAGTTGCCATAGCACGGGCACTTGCCAGCGATCCTAAGGTGCTTCTTGCTGATGAGCCTACCGGGGCACTTGATACTAAAACCTCCTATGAGGTGATGGACCTTATCCAGGAGATCAATGATGAAGGGCGTACCATTTTAGTGGTTACCCACGAGCACGATATCGCTCAGATGACCAAAAGAATAGTCCATCTTAAGGATGGGGTAATTATAGAAGATACCAAGGTTTCACAGGTAAGGGCTTTCGAAAATGTTTGATCTGGATAGATGGAATGAGATTTTTGAAACCATACGTAAAAATAAATTACGCACGTTTCTAACAGGACTTTCGGTAGCTTCCGGAATATTTATCCTTGTGGTGCTCCTGGGTGTTGGAGAAGGTATGAGGAATGGTATTTCACGGGAATTCGAACAGGATGCTTCAAACCTCATTTTTGTTTGGCCGGGTGTTACATCAAAAGAATACAAAGGCCTCAATCCCGGAAGGCCCATCCAAATGAAAAATGACGATTATAGCAGAATCCTGCTGGAACACAGTGATAAACTGGATAAGACTTCTTCCACCTATCAGGTTTGGAGTAGCGTTGTTTCCTATGGGAAAGAATCGGGAGGTTACAGGATGGATGGTGTTTTTCCTGATTATCAGTACCTGGAAAATATGAGTCTTACGGCGGGAAGATTCATTAATACCAATGATGTCCAGAATGTTGAAAAATCCATTGTCATAGGCTACCAGGTTAAAAAAGACCTTTTCAAAGAGGAAGATCCCATTGGTAAATATGTTGAATTATCTGGCATCAACTTTAAGGTAGTTGGAGTATTTACCGATCCGGGTGGAGAGAGGGAAGAGGCGAGGGTAGTAATACCAATAACTACTGCTCAGAAAGCACTGGGAGGTTCTAATAATATTGGCAGACTGTACTTAACGCTGAAACAGGAAGATAATTTTGAAGCGGCCGTAGCTGCTTCAACCGATTTTTCACAGCAGCTGGATAAATTTCTTAAAGAAAGACATAGCATAGCACCCGATGATAACCGTGCCATTAATATCAATAACAGCCTTGAAAATGCTAAAAGATTCTATGGTTTAATGGATATGATCAGGCTCTTCTTTTGGGGCGTTGGGGTTTGTACCATTATAGCAGGTGTTGTTGGAGTGAGTAATATCATGTTGATAATCGTAAAAGAAAGAACAAGGGAAATAGGTATCAGGAAAGCATTGGGTGCACAACCACTTTCAATTGTTGGGATGATACTTCATGAATCCATTTTTGTAACTGCCATCGCCGGGTTTATAGGGCTTATTTTTAGCCTCACCCTACTGGAATTTATAGGCCCCGCGATCGAGACTCAATTCATTTATAACCCCACAGTGAACTTTACCGTAGCGCTTAACACTGTTTTTATTCTTGTGCTTGCCGGAGCTTTAGCTGGATTTTTCCCTGCCTGGAGAGCTGCGAGAATAAAACCGATAATCGCTTTAAGAGACGAATAATATGTTTAGTAGAGACAGATGGAGTGAAATATTAGAGGCGCTTACCGCAAACTGGTTTAGAACAGTGCTTACGGCCTTTGGAGTGCTCTGGGGGATCTTCATACTCGTGATCCTTCTGGCAGCCGGAAAAGGTCTTGAAAATGGAGTGATGAGAGGTTTTGGTGGGATAGCAACAAATACCATGTTCATGTGGACACAGGTAGCTTCGAAGCCGTACAAAGGTCTGCCGAAGGGCCGTCGTTACAATTTTGAGGTTGAAGACGTTGCCGCAATCAGGGAGCAGGTGCCTTCATTAAGATTTATTTCTCCCAGAAATCAGCTGGGTGGATTCGGCGGAGCGAATAATGTTGTAAGAGGTCTTAATACGGGAGCCTTTAATGTTTATGGAGATTATCCTGAGATCATTCAGCAGGAACCTATGGACATTACTTCCGGAAGGTTCATCAATTACTCAGACATTCAGGACAGGCGCAAGGTTGCTATCATAGGGGAAGGAGTAAAATCGGCATTATATGAAATGGGCGAAGATCCCCTGGGAACCTATATAAAGATCAATGGAGTGAACTTTATGGTCATTGGAACCTATAAAAAGAAAGGTCAGGGAGGAGATGCAGAGGAAGGTCAGAAACAGATATATGTTCCGTTTACCGCTTTCTCACAGGCCTTTAATATGGGGAACAAAGTTGGCTGGATGGCTATTACCGCGAAAGATGAGGTTCCTATCTCTAATCTTAAAAAGGACATTATCGATGTGGTAAAATCCCGTCACACCATACATCCTGAAGACGACAGGGCTGTAGGGAATTTTGACCTTTATGAAGAATACAGTAAGGTTAACGGACTTTTCGTGGCTCTTAAGGCGGTGGCTTACTTTGTGGGAGTACTGGTATTGCTTTCGGGGATCATCGGGATTAGCAATATTATGCTGATCGTGGTAAAAGAAAGGACTAATGAGATAGGTGTTCGTCGCGCCCTGGGTGCAACGCCATGGTCCATAAGAGGCCAGATCCTTATGGAATCTGTATTCCTTACGATAATTTCAGGGATGGCCGGAATAATACTCGCAACCGGCGTTATCTGGCTGGTGAACTTTCAGCTGGATCAAATGGATACTTCTGAAATGATGTTCGCTAATCCTTCGGTTAACCTTGGAGTAGTGATGGTCGCCTTAACAATATTAATAATATCCGGTTTACTGGCCGGCCTTATACCAGCACAGCATGCCATAAAGGTAAAACCCGTGGATGCCCTGCGAACTGAATAAAAACTGAATAGATATAATACAATCAAAAAATGAAAAAATTTGTAACCATCGGAATTTTAGTGCTTATCGCTGTTACCTTTACAGGAGCATTGTACTACCTCTATCAAAAGAACCAGGAAGATCCTGTGGTGTATGAAACCGAAGAGCCTGCCGAGCAAACTATTATTAAAAAGACCGTGGCAACCGGAAAGATAGTACCCAAGGAAGAGGTACTTATCAAACCAAATATCTCGGGGATAATCGATGAGATCTTTATCGAGGCGGGAGATAAGGTTAAATCTGGAGATCTTATCGCCAAAATTCGTGTGATCCCAAACGTATCTTCCTTACAGAGTGCCAAGGATGCGGTGGCTACTGCAAAAATAAATCTCGATAATGAAAAGAAGGTATACGAGAGACAGAAAGAACTTTATGATAAAGGGGTGATCTCGGCGAACGACTTTGATGCTGCAGAGGTTTCCTATAAGAGAGCGGAGCAGAACTATAAATCGGCACAACAGAATTACGAAATCGTGCGTACAGGAACCACCAGCGGGATAGGAAGTGCAGCAAATACTCTTATTCGTTCTACTGTAGAAGGGATGGTACTGGATGTGCCGGTAAAGGCAGGAAACCAGGTGATAGAAAGTAATAATTTCAACGATGGAACTACTATAGCTACCCTGGCAGATGTAAACGAAATGATTTTTGAGGGGAAAGTGGATGAAAGTGAGGTTGGAAAGATAAAAGAAGATCTTCCTTTAGAGGTGACCGTTGGTGCGATTGAAAATAAATCTTTTGATGCGGTTCTGGATTATATTGCTCCCAAGGGTGTGGAGGAAAATGGTGCGATCCAGTTCGAAATTAAAGGAACACTTAATAAGGCTGATACTACCTTTATCAGGGCCGGGCTTAGCGCGAATGCTTCCATTATACTTGCCCGTGCTGATAATGTTCTGGCTATTAAGGAAGCCCTTGTTCAGTTTGATCCGGAAACCAAGGAGCCATTTGTGGAAATAATGACCGGGGATCAGGAGTTCAAAAGGCAGGATGTAGAACTTGGTGTTAGTGATGGGATCAATGTAGAAGTTTTGAGCGGGGTAAAGAAAGGAGACAAGATCAAGGTTTGGAATCAGATAAAAACTCCAATGAACATAGCTCAAAACTAGAATTTTTATTCCTTGTGTAACAACCTGCACACTTTACAGACATATCTTACAGAACAACCATTATGAAGAATTTTAGCTTACTAGCCTTCCTATTGCTTTTTTCCAGCTTAATAAATGCCCAGGAAAAAAAGTGGACCCTTGAGGAGTGTGTAAATTACGCTCTTGAAAATAACATTTCGGTAAAACAGGCTGAACTTGACGTAGAGCTTTCTGCTATCGATAAAAGAGACGCTATAGGGAACTTTATTCCCAGTATCAGTGGCCAGGCTACCAATTCCTGGAACACTGGTCTCACCCAGAACGTTACTACAGGTATCCTTCAAAATCAAACGGTCAGGAACTTTTCGGCAGGTGTTTCGGCAGGACTTACCCTGTTTGACGGACTTAGAAATTTTAAGGAACTTCAAAGAGCCCGTATTTCAAGACTGGCCAATGAATATTCCCTGGATAAGATGAAAGACGATATTGCCCTTTTCGTTGCCGATGCCTATCTCCAGGTTCTTTTCAATAAACAGAACCTTGAAGTTCTTAAGGCTCAAAATGATGTTACCAAAGAGCAGATAGAAAGAACTCAGGACCTTGTGGACGCAGGTGTTTTACCGGAAGGTGATCTTCTGGAAATAAGAGCGACCATGGCCGATGAACAGCAAAAGATGATCCTTGCTGAAAATCAGATCCAGATATCCCTGATCAGCCTTGCTCAAACCCTGGCGATTCAGGATTACCAGAACTTTGATATAGCAGAAAGGGATTATGATATTTTCGGAAGTGAGATCCTGGAAAATTCGGTTTATGATATCATTGAAAGAGCTAAAGAAGAAAGATCTGAGATAAGGATCGCCGAAGCTAATAAAGAACTTGCCGAAAAAGATGTAGAGCTTGCAAAAGGAGCTTATTTACCAACTTTAAACGCTTTTTTTAATTATAATACCCGTGCAACAGGACAGGATCAAATCGTGGATATCATTCCAGACCCTGATAACCCAACCCGTCAAATCGGATTTGTTGAAGGGACAAACCAGGCTGTTCTATCGCCAAACACTATTCCGGTACTGGGTTCTCCATTGCCATTTTTTGACCAGTTATCGCAAAATGATGGATTTAGCTATGGTTTGCAGTTGAACATCCCCATTTTAAATGGTTTTGCTACCAGAAACCAGGTAAAACGAAATGAAATAGGCGTTTTACGTGCTGAATATCGTTTGGAACAGGCAGAACTTGACCTGGAAGCGAATGTCTATCAGGCCTTCACCGATGCAAAAGGCGCTTTCAAAGCATATGAAGCGGCACTTGTTGCGGTAGAAGCTCAGGAAAAGGCTTTTGAATACGCCACGGAACGTTATGATGTTGGACTTACCAATGCCTTCGATTTTAGCCAGGCTAAAGTGAGATATGAGAATTCCCAGAGAGAAGTTTTAAGAGCGAAATATGATTATATTTTTAAATTAAAAGTGGTAGAATTATATTTTGGAATTCCGGTGAGGGAATTAAAATTTTAAATAATGAGTAAAAAGAAAGTTTTCATCATTCTGGCCATCATCGTAGCCCTGATAATCTTACTGGTTGTTGGTAAAAAAGCCGGTTGGTTCGGCAATTCAGCTAATGTCAAGGAGGTCGAGATCGCTAAGATAGAGCCTATAGATATTACTGAAACTGTTGCCGCGACAGGAAAAATTCAACCCGAAGTGGAGGTAAAGCTTTCTTCGGAAGTTTCCGGAGAGATCATTGAACTTCCTGTGGTAGAAGGACAATTGGTTGAGAAAGGTGATCTGCTCGTTCGCATTAATCCGGATATTTATCAGTCCAGTGTAGAAAGAGCACGTGCAAGCTATCAGAATTCCAGGGCTAATTACGCTCAGACCCAGGCTAATTTGAAACAGGCCGAGGCCGATTATAACAGGAATAAGACTCTTTTCGAAAAGGGAGTGATCTCCAAAGCTGAATGGGATGCTGTGGTTTCTAAATATGAAGTTGCCCAGGCAAATAAAGAATCTGCTTATTACAGCATGCAAAGTTCTGCCGCGACGGTTACCGAAGCCCAGGATAATCTTGGAAGAACCAATATCTATGCACCTATGACCGGAACCATTTCCAAACTGGATGCCGAGCTTGGTGAACGGGTAGTGGGGACCCAGCAAATGGCGGGTACCGAAATTCTGCGGGTAGCGAACCTCGACAATATGGAGGTAGAAGTGGATGTGAATGAAAATGACATCGTGAAGGTTTCAGTTGGTGATTCCACGCTGGTGGAGGTTGATGCCTATTTAGGCAAGGAATTTAAAGGGATCGTAACTGAAATATCAAATACCGCTGATAATGAACTTACGACAGACCAGGTGACCAATTTTAAGGTAAAGGTTAGGATTCTTAAAGAGTCTTATTCAGATCTTATGGAAGGAAAACCTGAGAATTACTCCCCATTCAGGCCGGGCATGACAGCCACCGTAGATATCATCACCAATAAACGTAAGGATGTGCTGGGAGTACCAATTAGTTCTATTGTTATCAAGACCGATACCACAGCTACTAAAAAATCATTCGTTAAAAAACCTGGAAGTGAGGATGAAGAAAGATTTGAATGTGTGTTTGTAAAAGACGGGGATAAGGCTAAATTGCGAGTTGTAGAAACCGGTATTCAGGATGATTCCCATATCGAAATCACCAAAGGCCTTAAAGCCGGAGAAGTGGTGATCACCGGTCCTTATAATACGGTAACCAAGAGCCTGGATACAGGTGACGAGATTGAAGTGAAAAAAGAAGAAGAGAAAGAAACCGAATAAAAAACCAATCGTTTTGGCTATTATTTTATGTCTTGAAACAGCAACTACCAACTGCTCGGTTGGAATTGCCACGAATGGCAAATTGCTCGCTATAAAAGAAGATAATTCGAAAGGCTATTCTCATGCCGAAAAACTGCATGTTTTTATCAATGAAATATTAAAGGAAACCAATCTCACGGTGGATAATCTGGATGCTGTTGCTGTTAGCAAAGGTCCTGGATCGTATACCGGTTTAAGGATTGGGGTTTCCACAGCGAAAGGACTGTGTTTCTCACTGGATATTCCTCTTATATCGGTTCCTACCTTAGATCTTCTGGCAAAACAACTTGAGGTAGAGAAAAAGGAAGTAATTGTATCCATGCTGGACGCCAGGAGGATGGAGGTATATTCGTCAGTGTTCGATTCTGAATTCGAGCAGCTGCGGGATACCAAAGCTGAAGTGCTTGATGAAAATTCCTTTCATGAATTTCTGGAAAGCTCAAAAGTGCATTTCATTGGTAACGGAGTCGCAAAATTTGAGGAAATATGCAGGCATCCGAATGCTGTTTTTCACAAACAGATATTTCCTTCAGCTAAGGAAATGGCCCAGATAGCTGAGACCAAATACAAAAAAAGCGACACCGAAGATGTCGCCTATTTTGAACCTTATTACCTGAAGGATTTTATCGCAGGATAAACTAACTATTCTGCTTTTCCTTTTTTTCAACAGTTCCATTCATTTTGGTTTGATCGTAGAGATAAACATCTCGCTGAGGATAAGGAATGGTCATTCCGGCTTCTTCAAGTCTAATTTTTCCTTCTTCGATCATGTACCAGTGAAGGTCCCAGAAAACACTATTGGGTGCAAAATACCGCACAGAAAAGTTGACAGAATTGTCTCCAAGTTCTGAAACTATGACCTGTGGGGCCGGTTCTTCCAGGATGTCCTTTTGTTCTTTAACCATATTGCTAAGAACTTCCTTGGCCTTTTTAATATCGTCATCATACGAGATTCCGAAGCTAAGATTTTCCCTACGGGTACTGTTGAAACTGTAATTGGTGATATTATCGTTACTTAATTCACCATTAGGAATAACTACTCGCTGGTTTCCGAAAGTGTCAAGTTTGGTATAGAAGAGAGAGATCTCCACCACACTTCCTGAAACTCCCTGAGCTTCGATCCAGTCTCCAACCTTAAAGGGTTTAAGCACGATTATTAGTACTCCTCCCGCAAGATTGGCAAGTGACCCCTGCAAGGCCAGGCCAATAGCTAAACCAGCGGCACCTATCGCGGCTACAAGGGAAGCACTTTGAACACCTAATTGTGTGATCACCAGGACAAACAACAGGATTTTAAGGCCCCAGCTGGTCGCATTTACGGTAAATTTTTCAAGGGTGGGATCGTAATCTTTTTTCTCGAATAATCGTTGAAGATACTTCACGATCATTTTGATAATCCATAAACCTACTATTAGGAGAATGATAGCTCCTATGAGTGTAGGTAAATAATCAATGAACTTATTGGCGTATTCTTTTGCGATTACGCCCCAATTGTCCAACTTTTCCATAACTTTTTTTTCTTGTTTTTTTATACAGAACTAATTGTAAAAAAATAGAGCTTATTTCCTGTTTAAATTTTGTTAAACTTGTGAAATCAATTGAATAGCCTCGGTTTTGGAGTTTGTTGGAAGTTGACATGAACCTTCTTTACATACATAAATCAGATCCTTATTTTTTACAAAACGATTTTTGAGAAGACTTAGTTCTGAAGCTGAACCTGCTGTTGCTAGTATAGTATTAGGTAAATATTTCTCCTGAAAAAAATTGGTGATCTCCTCATATTTTTTGCCGGTGACCGCAATCTCAAAATAAGGATTGGTGAAATTTAGCATAAGGTCTAACCAGTTGGAATGGTATTGAGGATGTTCCGGGAATTTTTCTTTCAGAGTGTGGAGCATTTCCCTGGATTTTCTGGTATAATCAGGATTTCCGGTAATTTTCCCAAGTTTAAATAGGTTCTTGGCCATAACCGAATTAGAGGCAGGGATCACATTGTCGCTTATTTCGATGGTTCTTGTGATCAGTTTCCTGTCCTTTTTGGAAGTGAAGAAGAATAATCCCGTTTCAGGGTCCTGAAAATCCTCATATACTATCTCCATTAATTTTAAACAGTGTTCAAGAAAGTCATCTTCAAAGGTAGACTCATATAAATTTATGAATGCCTCAATAGTAAAAGCATAATCTTCAAGATATCCATTAATGCTGCTTTTTCCATTCTTGTAGGTATGTAATAATCTGCCATTTTCCTGGTACTGTTTATGGAGAATGAATTCTGCGTTCCTTTTTGCAGCTTCTATATAATTCGTCTCATGGAAAGCCCGGTATGCTTCTGTATAGCCACTTATCATCATCGCATTCCAGGAAGTTAGAGATTTGTCATCCAGTCCCGGTTTCATTCGCTTTTTTCTTGCTGCGAGTAATTTTTTCCGCCAGTCTGTTCTTTTCTTATTTAGTTCTTCCTTTGTCAGTTGGTGTTGATCTGCAAATTCTTCCAGTGTTGCAGTCCTGATCAAAACATACTTATTGCCTTCCCATTTTCCGTAGTTATTGATATTATAAAAGTTTGAAAATAATTCAAGATCTTCCGGAAGCAGTGATTTTAATTCTTCTTTTGTCCACACATAGTAAGCTCCTTCCTCTTTTTTTCCGTTTTCGTCTTCACTGTCGGCATCTAAGGCTGAATAGAATGCGCCGGAGGAATCGGTCATTTCTGAAGCAATGAAGTTAAGCGTGCTCTCTACCACTTCCCTGAACCATTGATTTTTAGTGATCTTATAGGCTTTTGAGTAAAGCTGAACAAGCTGAGCATTGTCATAAAGCATTTTCTCGAAATGTGGGACGTGCCATTTTTCATCTACTGAATAGCGCGAAAAACCACCTTCAATGGGATCAAATACCCCGCCCCAGGAGATCTTGTTGAGCGTATGCATGCAGTGATCCATTAATTTTTCATCAGAATTCTGAAAAGCATACCTCAGGAGAAATTCATAATTATTGGGCATCATGAATTTGGGCGCTCTTTTTGGGCCTCCGTTTTTAAGATCAAAGGACCGTCGCCATTTTTCCAGGATTGGAATAAAGGAATCTGGATGCAATTCATCTTTCCTTGATGCAGGTTCTATAACCTGGATCTGCTGTAGTCCTGCTTTAAGTTTTGTCGCATATTCTTCCAGTTGTTCAGGTTTGGTTTGATATAAATGGGCGATCTGTAGTAAGGCATCCTTCCATTGTTCCTTTCTGAAATAGGTTCCGCCCCAAACAGGACGGCCGTCTGGCAGGGCAACCACATTCATGGGCCATCCCCCCATCCCGGTCATCACCTGGACGGCATTCATATATACCTGGTCCACGTCTGGCCTTTCCTCCCTGTCAACCTTTATGCAAACGTAATTTGAATTCATCACATCGGCTATTTCTTCATCTTCAAAGCTCTCATGTTCCATAACATGACACCAGTGACACGCGGAATAACCAACACTAATCAGAAGCAACTTGCTTTCACTCCTGGCCAGTTCAAGACTTTTATCATTCCAGGCTTTCCAGTGCACAGGATTATGTGCATGTTGGAGCAGATAAGGACTGCTTTCGTTAATGAGTTCATTTGTGTATTTAGGCTTTACCGTTTTCATCTTTTTAATTTAAATCAGGAAGCCTTAAAAAGGCCTAAAAACCTGGATTTTATGGATATTTTAAATGTACTAATTATAGAAGATGAAAAGGAATTCGTATTATTAATCTTTTAATAACTTTATGTTCTCATCTCATTTGTAGTATAATAGCACATTTACCTGTAGAAAATTGATCGGCCTATGGAAGATATTTACATCGTAATGTTAGTGGCATTATTTGCACTGGCAATTACCGATCTTGTGGTTGGAGTAAGCAATGATGCTATTAACTTTCTTAACTCCGCCATTGGCTCCAAAGCGGTCTCAATGCGAACGATAATGATCGTCGCCAGTTTAGGGGTTGCCGTGGGTGCTGTTTTTTCCAGTGGTCTTATGGAAGTTGCTAGAAAGGGAATATTCCTTCCTGGTGAATTCTATTTTGAGGAGATCATGATCATTTTTATGGCGGTAATGTTAACTGACGTATTGCTGCTGGACTTTTTTAATTCTCTTGGCTTACCTACTTCCACCACGGTTTCCATAGTTTTTGAATTACTAGGAGCGGCTGTATGTATGGCTGCAATAAAAATCTATACGCAAACTGATGGTGACCTTTCTGCTTTAACCGGTTATATCAACACTGAAAAAGCTACTGAAATTATTGTTGGGATCCTTATGGCTGTGGTCATCGCGTTTGTTGTGGGCGCCATTGTCCAGTATATTTCCCGGCTGGTGTTTTCATTTCAGTTTGAGAAAAAAATGAAATATGTAGGAGCAATTTTTGGTGGTTTTTCGCTTACGGCCATCCTGTATTTTATTCTTATTAAAGGGATGAAGAGTGTGCCGTATATTCCTGAAGCGACCATAGAGTATGTAAATACTCACACGGTGATGATCGTACTTATTGGATTTGTAATCTTTACCGGTATTTCGCAAGTCATTATGAGCGTGTTGAGGTTCAATATTCTAAGAACCATCATAATCATAGGTACATTTGCCCTTGCCCTTGCTTTTGCGGGTAACGACCTGGTGAACTTTATTGGTGTTCCTATTGCGGCCTGGCAGTCATTCGAATTATGGCAAAGTGCAAATGAGGCCACAGGGGCGCTGCCTTCGCAATTTCTTATGAATGGCTTGTCAGGAAGTGTTCCCACTCCGGAAATACTGCTGATTGCCGCCGGAGGCGTAATGGTGATTACGCTTTGGTTTTCAAGTAAGGCCCGGGCTGTAGTGGACACCGGGATTAATTTGTCAAGGCAGGGGGAGGGGATTGAAAGATTCGAACCTAACTGGCTTTCAAGGGGAATCGTGAGGTATTCGATTGTTTTTGGTAACGCTTTTACCACAGTTCTTCCCGACAGGCTTAAAACCAAGATTGAAACAAAATTCAATAAACCTTCCTCGCATATTCGTAGTAGGCGAATTGATGCTCCTGCTTTTGATATGGTAAGGGCATCAGTAAACCTGGTGGTTGCCAGTGTACTGATCTCTATAGGAACTAATATGAAACTGCCACTTTCCACAACTTATGTGACTTTTATGGTGGCTATGGGGACCTCGCTGGCAGACAGGGCCTGGGACAGGGAGAGCGCGGTTTACCGGGTGGCGGGAGTGCTGAATGTAGTGGGAGGCTGGTTTGTTACCGCAGGGGTAGCTTTTACGGCAGCAGCGGTTTTCGCTTCCATCATTTTTTATGGCGGTACTATAGCTCTGGCAGTTCTAATTATTGTAGCACTTACCGTGGTAGTGAGAAGCGGAATTCTTCACTCAAGAAAGGCGAGAGAAGAAAAGAGAAGGAAAAGATTCAATAAAACCGATCTTATTACCATTAATGAGATCACTTCAGAAACTTCAGAAAATATATCGAATGTTATAGGCGGTATCAATAAGATGTATTCCAGGACCGTAGATCATTTGGGGTATTATGACCTGGGAAAACTTAAAAAGAGCTATAAAAGGATCGAAAAACTGGAAGCCGAAGTCGATGAATTAAAGGATAATATCTTTTACTTCATTAAATCCCTGGATGAAGACTCTGTAGAAGCCAGTAAATTCTATATACTTACGCTGGATTACCTGCAGGATATGGTTCAGTCTATTGGATTTATCACAAGGAATAGTTACAACCATGTTCATAATAACCATAAGACCTTAAAATTTAACCAAATAAGAGATCTTAAGAAGGTTGATGATAAAATGCAGATCCTGTTCGATGAGATCACAGAGACCTTTGATAACCATGAATTTGGAAATATTAATAATCTATTGAGTGAAAAACAGGAATTACTTGATTATGTGAGTGAGCTCATACAGAAACAGATCACCCGTATACGTACCTCAGAATCCAGCCCTAAAAACACTAAGCTGTATTTTGGCATTCTTCTGGAAACAAAAGATCTAATAGGGTCTACAATGAACCTGCTTCAATTGTTTCAGGAATTCTATAATGAGGCACGTTCAACCTCCTATTAACCGTTGATAGCTTCAACATATTCCACTTTATCCCTTAGCATATCCCGCAACATGGTTTCGATACCATTCTTCAGTGTAAGGGTAGAGGATGGGCATCCGCTGCAGGCTCCCTGTAATATTACCTTAACCGTTTTATTGTCGGCATTATAGCTTTCAAATAAAATGTTTCCTCCATCGCTGGCAACTGCGGGTTTTATATATTCATCCAGTATCGCAACGATCTGTTGGGAAGTATCATCAAGATGCTCAAAGTCAGGTTTGTTATCCTGATTAGTTGTAGCAGCTTCATTGGAATTGGTGCTCTGTACCGCTTCTTCGTTTAATACCTCATTACCTTCCTCCAGATAATTTCGTATAAATTCTCTGAGTTCAAGGGTGATCTCTTCCCATCCAGCCATATCGTATTTCTGGATAGAGACGTAATTCTCATCGATAAAGACTTCCTTTACAAAAGGGAAATGAAACAATTTCTGTACGAGAGGAGCATCTTTAGCATTGTCTATGTTTTTGAACTCTGCCGATTTCAGTACGAGCTTCTTGTTAGCCACGAACTTCATCACCGCTGGATTAGGGGTGCTCTCTGCATATACGGTAACAGGAACTTTTCCGGATTTATTTTCAGATTCTGTTATCACGACTCCGCCTTTATTCAGGTAGGATTCTATCTGTTCGGCTACCTCTTCCTGAACTTCCGGCCAGTCTACGATGTCATATTTTTCGATCGCAACAAAATTCTGAGCGATATAAACCGTTTTAACAAAAGGGAGGTAGAATAATTGCTTCGCCAATGGCGATTTTGCCGCTTCATCTATATTCTTGAATTCATAGTTCTCGTGGCGTGTAAGAAATTTGTTCGCTTCAAATTTTACAATCCCTGGTGTTGTGGTGGGAACAATATTTATGTTAAATTCTTTCATCTCAAAATTTTAGGCAAAAATACTAAAGAAAAACAACGTATTATATATATTTACTGGCTTTATGGTAAGTAGGACCACTTTTAATGAATACCGAAACCGGTATTCTAGTTACAGAGGATTTCTTGGGGTTATATTGTTTGCAATATTTTTAAATTTTTCTGCAATGCAAGCCCAGGAAGTGATTCCTACATATTCAGATTATCTTACAGACAATCTTTATCTGATACACCCTTCTATGGCCGGTGCTTCCAATTATGATCAGTTAAGATTGACCGCAAGACGCCAGTGGTTCGACGTGGAGAAAGCTCCTAACTTACAGTCGCTGGCTTACAATTCCAGGCTTGGAGAAAAGATAGGGGTTGGAGGGATATTATTCAGAGATGAAAATGGAAACTTTTCAAAACTTGGAGCCTATGGGACTTTCGCCTATCACCTTATGTTTTCGAGGAGTACGGCAGACCTTAATCAATTATCCTTTGGAATTAGTGCAGGGGTAATCCAGCACAGGCTTGATGAAAGTGGTTTTTCAAGGTTTGACCCTTTATTAGGCAATAATACCACCGATATTTTCGCCAATGTGGATCTAGGAATATCTTATTATGTAAGTGATCTCTTTTTTCACCTGGCTGCTAAAAATATTCTATCGGTGAGCCGGGAACTCTTTTATTCTGATGCTGTTCCAAGCAATATGAGAAAATATTTATTCTCAGCTGGCTATGTTTTTGAAGTCAACACCAATGATCCCTGGAGTTTTGAACCTTCTATATTGTTTCAGGCCCGGGAAGCTACCGATGAAATGGCCATCGATGTGAATCTTAAAGCCTATTATGAACTTGAATATGGCAAGCTGTGGGGAGGCCTTTCGTACAGGAATAGTTTTGAAGGTGCCGAATACACCCTTGATGGGCAGGAGGTCAGGAATCAGCAGCTTAGGTATATCACTCCTTTTGTGGGGGTTGATTATAAGAAATTCATCTTTGGATATACCTTCAGTTACCAGCTCAATTCAGTTGTATTAAGCAATAGCGGCTTTCACCAGATCACTCTTGGGTATAATTTCGGGGAAAGCCGGGAGCGTTATGACTGTAACTGTCCTGCCATCAATAATTAAAAGTCTAGATAGGAAACTTCATATTTATTTGCTTTAGCCTGGATGATATCCGAAAGAACTTCTGCGTTCACATTCGTAAAGAATTTGGGAGTATTACTGCTTTTTTCATCTAAATTTAGCAAATTGTTAGTTTCCAGTACAGCCTTGGTCTGCCTGGCGACAGCTTCCCCTGAATCTATGATGGTGACATCTTCAGGAAGTATCTTTTTCAATAAGGGGATAAGGTAAGGGTAGTGGCTGCAACCTAAAACCAGGTAATCTATTCTTTCCCTTAGCATGGGTGCCAGTAATTTTTCAAGCAGTTCCCGGGTTTCCGGCGCTTCCTTCTTTCCGCTTTCAATAAGTTCCACAAGGCCATTTCCCTCAACTTCTATCACGTTTATATCCTTTGTGTATAATTCAGATGTTTGCGCAAAAAGTTCGCTTGTAAGGGTTCCTCTTGTGGCAAGGATACCAATGGCTTTATTCGAACTTTTTAGTGCTGCAGGTTTAATTGCAGGTTCAATCCCGATGAAAGGGATATCATAGGAAGTTCGCAAAACCTTTATCGCATTGGTTGTGGCGGTATTACATGCTACTACGATGAGTTTAGAACCCATCTCCAGTAGTTTTTCCGTGTTCTTTATGGAAAGGCTTATGATCTGTTCCTGAGTCTTTATACCATATGGAGCATTCTTGCTATCTGAAAGATAGATCGTATGCTCAAGCGGAAGCAGCTGATGGATCTCCTTCCAGATGGAGGTGCCACCGACTCCTGAATCGAAAATACCAATAGGTCTGGGATCGTTCATATATGCACAAAAATAAAAACTGCGTACACTTGTACGCAGTTTTTTAATTTTTATTTAGGAAAGTCTGTGATTACAGTCCAAGTTCTTTCTTTACGTCTGGCATTAGATCATAACCATCGGCTAAAAGTACTCCTGTACCTGTAGTAGAGTCCAGTACATAATCGTATCCTTTAGCTCTTGCTACTTTCTGAATGGCAGTACGCACCTTTTCAAGAATAGGTCTTAGTAGATCGTTTTCTTTCTTTTGAAGGTCCTGTCTTGCCTTAGCACTGTGTTCCTGTATCCTTCTTTGGGCTGCCTGAAGTTCGGTAGCTCTCTTCTGGTTCTCTTCCTCAGACTTTGTATTAGCTTCTGCTTCGTAACGCTGCATTGTGCTCTGAGCTTCAGATAACATATCCTTTATTTCTGCATCGTATGTTTTTTCAAGTTTCTGAAGTTGATCCATCGCGCTTTTATACTCAGGTAATGATTGTACTAAGTCCTGGGTGGCTATATGTGCAACTTTAGACTGTGCATTAGTAAAAGCAGTAGCGCCAATCATTAAAGCTAAAGCTATAAAAAGTGTTCTGAATTGTTTCATTTTAATCGTCGTTAAGTTTAAGGTTTAAAAAATTTAATTTATTGTATCATTCTTCTTTTCTCTTGCTTTTAAGATGGAATCTCTTTTCCTTTCTCTTTCGGCAAGAATCTTTTGTCTTCTTTCTTCGAATTCTTTTTGCCTGGCAGCTTTTATTGAATCTCTTTCTCTCTTCTTGGCTTCAATGTAAGCCTCGCGTTCATTCTTTCTTTCTTCTACCAGCTGTTCCCTTTCGGTAATGGCATCTTCCTGTTCAGGAGTGCGCTCTTCGGCTTTCTCCATGTCAGTGATTTCCTCTTTGGTTTCTAACTGTTCCCTATTAGCGGTTCTCTTGATCGTTCTTAGCACCAGTTCGCTCACATCATATTGCTTGTCAGCATATATCATTCCAATGTCTGAAGTGCGATCAAAAACAAAGTCAAGATTTCGGTTTTCAGCGATTTGCTGTACAGCTGAGAATACCTGGTCCTGAATTGGCCTTACCAGTTGTTTCTTCTGGATCATATAATCGCCATTGGGGCCAAATCTGTTTTGCTGGTATTCACGAGCCTGCTGCTCCATAAATGAAATTTCCTCTTCCCTTTCTTCAATAAGCTCTTTGGTAAGAAGCGCTCTTTCATTATCCAGCCTGGTTTTCATGTCCTCGACCTTTCTCATTCTGGCTTCGGCTTCGGCTTTCCATTCCTGCACCCGGTTTTCCAGTTGCTGGCTAGCTTCCTGATATTCGGGAACGTTTTCAAGAATATATTCCATATCGATATAACCTAGCCTTATACTTTTTTGACCCACGGCCGAAGTAAGGCTGATGGCTAAAACTGCTACTATGGAAAATATTCTTTTTTTCATTTCAAATCGAATATAGAAAATATCATGCCAAATTAAAACTGTTGGCCAATGATAAAATGCGTTTCCCATCCATTTGGACCCTGTTGCCCTACTATAGGATCGAATCCATATCCAAAATCAATTCCCAGTAATCCGAATGTTGGCATAAAAATTCTTAATCCCACACCCGCAGATCTGCTTAACTGAAATGGATTATAGTCTCTGAAATTGTCATAAGATGCTCCCGCTTCTAAAAATGAAAGCGCATAGATTGAGGCAGCTGGTTTTAAGGTTATGGGGAATCTTAATTCCAGAGAGTATTTATTGTAAATTGTGGCTCCATCATCTCTTTCGTCTGCCGGTCTGTCAATTGGTACGACAGACTGGTTTGGGTATCCCCTTAACTGTATGGTCTCACGCCCGTCAAGACTGTAGGCTCCCAGACCATCTCCTCCAACATAGAAACGCTCAAAAGGTGGCACCCCTCTGGCACTGTTATAGGCTCCAAGGAAACCATATTCTGCATGTGTTCTTAAAACAAGGTTACTACTTGGCCCAAAGCTGGCAAGGTTTGTATACCAGGTTCCTGCGAATTTGACCTTATAGAATTCCAGCCAGTTATATTTCTTCTGGTCTACCTGCTGAGTGTCTGGAACAGAATTCTCAGGACTTACCCTGTTGCCATTATAGTCAATAAGGTTTCCATCTTCATTTCTTAGCTGGTATTCGTCCATATTCTCAAGATTAGCGTAATCCACGCCATTCCAAAGAGAGTATGGGGGTGTTAGTTTAGCGGTAAAAGCAAATTTTGAACCACCGGTAGGGAAGATAGGGTTCACATAGGTATTGTCCCTTGTTATTCCTAACTGGTAATAAAGGTTGTTTGAGAACCCGTCACCAAATGTGAATAGTCCGGTGTTATAATTATTAAGGTCATAACGCTGGAAACCTATTGCATTAGAGACCGTAACGAATTGGTCTGGAGAAGTTAATCTCTTTGCCAGGCCAACGCTTACTCCAAGAATATCGAAGCTACGGGTTTTATCGGCTTCCCTGTTGATATAATCAAAAAGGAACTGTCTTGTATAACTGAACGATGTGGATAAACTCACTGGTCTTTTTCCACCCAGCCATGGCTCTCTGAATGAAAGGCTATAGGTTTGATAAAAGGTACTTGCCTGGGCTCTTAAAGACAGGGTCTGGCCATCTCCCATAGGAATAGGGTCATAGGCATCTTTGTCAAATAGGCCCTGAATGGAGAAGTTGTTGAAAGATAATCCTAAGGTACCAATGAAACCGCCGCCTCCATAACCACCCTGAAGTTCTATCTGGCTTGAACCAGATTCCACTACCGGGTACTCAAGGCTTAGCGTTCCCGCTTGCGGGTCTGGCTCAATGAATTTTGGTTCAAGCTGTTCAGCATCAAAGAATCCTAACTGTCCTAGTTCACGAACAGTGGCAACCACTGCTTCCTGACTGTATTTTTGTCCGGGTTTTGTTCTCATTTCCCGGTAAATCACATGATCTTTGGTTTTTTCGTTTCCGGTAACTCTTATTTCATCAAAATAAGCCTCTTTTCCTTCAACGATCCTCACCTCAAAGTCTATCGTGTCATTATACACATTGGTTTCAACAAGATCGATATTGGAGAATAGATAACCGTTGTTCTGGTATAGATTGGTTACAGAAGTTTTATTCGGTTCCCTTCCCAGCACGCGCTCTTCTATTAAAACCCCATTATATACATCTCCCTTTTTAAGCCCAAGCACTCTATCCAGAGTCGCATCGGTATAAGCTGAGTTTCCAAGGAAATTTATATCTCCAATGTAATACTGGTTTCCTTCTTCTATAGCAAGTTCAAGGGCGATGGTCTCTTCATCTTTTTTAACCAGGGTGTCTGAAACGATCCTGGCATCCCTGTAACCCTCTTCTTTGTATCTATCTATTACAGCTTCCTTATCCTCCTCGTAATCTGCCCTAACAAACTTTGAGCGTTTCCAGAACCTGAAAAGATTTTTCTGTTTGGTATTCTTCATCTTCCTTCTGAGCTTTGCATCAGAAAGCTTTTCATTGCCAAGGAATTCAATATCACTGATCTTAACCCGATCCCCTTTATTGATATCAACCACCATATTCACCTTATTTGAAGCTTCACCTGTGGTGTCGGTGGCTTCTGAAGTTCGTATGGCTACATTAGCATTAAAATAGCCATCCTTTCGGTATTTGTTTTCGATATAATTCTTCGTGGTGGTAAGCAGGTTTTCGGTTACCTTAACTCCGGGTTTAAGATTGTTCTCGTCAATAAGTTCGTCGCGCTTACTCTTTTTCTTCAGGCCCGTGAATTTTACTTCGTTTAATACCGGGACTTCTTTGATCTCCAATTCGAGATCGGCCACATTGCCTTCCACATTTGTAATGTAGAAATTGATATCGCTAAAAAGGTCAAGTTCCCATAACTTTTTGATGATTGAACTAAGTTTGTCACCGGGAATATAGATTTCATCCCCTTTCTTTAGTCCGGTATAGGCGATAACCGTACTTTCATTGTAAGTAGTGGTTCCTGTAACTTTTATTTCGCCTATGGTATATTTTTTAGAATCTCCTAAAGGTAGGTCCTGTGCTTTTGCGGCTATGCTGAATATGAAACAAATCGTAAAGAGGGTAATTATCTTTTTTGTCATGGATGCACTAACTGAGTTGCTCACTTGTTTTTCCAAATCTTCTTTCTCTGTTTTGATAGTTGTATATGGCTTCAAAAAGATCGTTCCTTCTATATTCCGGCCATAAGATTTTAGTAAAATACAATTCGGCATAGGCAATTTGCCATAAGAGAAAATTGCTAATGCGCTGTTCACCACTGGTGCGGATCAACAAATCCACATCTGGTAAATTTCGGGTGTAAAGATGCTCATTTATAACCGATTCATCAACTGCATCAGGGTTTAATTCTTCACTTTTTACCTTGTTTGCTATTTGTTTTATGCAATTGGTGATTTCTTCCCGACTTCCGTAGCTAAGAGCAAGGGTTAAAACCATGTGGGAATTTCCCGAGGTCTTATCGATAACGTCCTGTAATTCCCTTCGTGCTTTCTTAGGAAGACTGGAGATGTTTCCAATAGAATTAAGTCTAATGTCATTGTCAATAAGGGTTTTTATCTCCTTCTTTAGAGAAGATACCAGTAGTCGCATAAGAGTGTCTACCTCAAATTTAGGCCTGTTCCAGTTTTCTGTGGAAAATGCATAAAGTGTAAGGTTTTTCACACCAAGTTCGGCACATCCTTCCACAACATCCCTTACTGCCTTGGTGCCTTCTTCATGGCCTGACGCCCTTAACAAACCTTTCTGTTTGGCCCAACGGCCATTACCGTCCATGATGATCGCCACATGGGCCGGAAGTTTATCAAGGTTTATCTTGTCTTTATAATTCATTTAAAAGCAATAACAAGGCTTGCGCCCAAATGTAAATGTTAAGGTTAGACCGGTGAAAACATACCAGTCATTAGTATTCCTGTTTCCAAATTCGGCAGATGGTTCCCGTCTATCCAGATATTCTTCAGGCCAGCTCCCATCCAGGTTATCTGTAAAGGTATATCTGGCGCCTATTTCAAAGGCCGTAATAATATTTTCGCTAACCGCCTCCTTGTATCCCATAATCATCGGGATCGCAAAGGACCAGTTAGTTCCTTCGTTTACCAGATTTCCCCCTCTTCCGTTCTTTAGCCATAAATGATCTGCTCGAAAATAGGTAATTCCCGTATATAAATATGGCGTACTTTGCGGCAAAGCTTCAGTAAGGTCATAATCCCAGAAATTGAATTCGATCCCTAATGAGGCTTCAGCTATGGTATTGTCAAAAGAATATCCACGCTGTTGTCTTCTGGTGTCATGAGATTTGGTATCGTCAGCAGATATTTCTGCATATAACAATGTTAATCTCAAGGCATGCCTGGCACTTCGGTTCCATTTGGCGATAACACCTCCTACCGGAGTATTAGGCAGAATATAATTGGTTCGCCCAACATCCCCGATGAAATTCGCACCTCCGGCAAAAGCCCCTACTTCAACCTGCTGTGAGTATGTGCTTGTGGTAAAAATTGCCATCACTACAAATGTGATTATGTACCTCATAGGTTTTCAAAAGTTTGCAAATATAACAATTCTGTTTGCTCTGCAATAATTTGAGCAGATTTGTACATAGGTATAAACACTTTTTGGAAGCTTTTATTGCTTAGTTGCGCTTGTCTTCACCCCATAGCAGTTTTTTTCGAAGAGTGTTCAAAAAACTATCTTCCTGTAATTCTACAAAATTTATGGTGTAGGGTGCTTTTTGAATAATGATTTCGGTATCGTTCTCCAAAGTGGCGATACGGGAGTCCATAGAGACCAGGTGGTCACTTTCCCTTCCCGAAACTTTTAACTTTATAGTTGTATGATCCTTTATAACCAGTGGCCTGGCATTCAAATTGTGCGGAGCGATAGGTGTGATAACTAGTGAATCGGCATCTGGTGTGATCACCGGGCCGCCACAACTAAGAGAATAACCAGTAGAGCCGGTTGGGGTTGAAATTATGAGCCCGTCAGCCCAGTAAGATGTGAGGTACTGGTCGTCCAGCCAGGTGTCTACCGTGATCATGGAAGTTGTGTTTTTTCGGCTTACAGCTATTTCATTCAGGGCTATATGTGAGAAAACAGGATCAAAACTTTTGGGTTTGGTTTTTAATGTTAGAACAGATCGTGGGGATAGGCTGTATTTTTTCTCGAGGATTTCATCCAGGGTGCTTTTGATCTGCTCCTTCTGGATGGTTGCCAAAAACCCTAGCCTTCCCGTATTGATCCCAACGATGGGGATGTTCAGATTACGGATGTAATTTATGGATTTAAGAATGGTACCGTCTCCGCCTATACAAAAGAAAAGGTCAAAGGAATTGTCCAGTTCTTCAAAGGCGCTGAAATGCTCATAATCCTTATCGATTGTTTTATTGCTCTTAATAAGCCCAAGAAAATCCTCTTCTATGAGAACCTCCACGTTTCTTTGATTTAAAAGCTCAAGTAACTGGCCTATATACTGTGCGGCGTTAGCATGATAAAACTGACCGTAGATACCTATCTTCATAGATTATATATTCAGATATTTGTCCAGATATTTGGATCGATCTTTAAGGTTTTTATTGAATGTATCTTCCTGGTGTTCAGAGATGATGATATATCCATACCTTCTGAAAGACTGGATAATTTCATTCATTCCCGAAGGAGAGATCTTTAGTGTGATCTCAGCCATATCATTCTCTATTTTGGATACGAAGGAGCCCAACAGGTGCGCATTATGAGATTCAACGATCTGACAAATTTCGCCAAAAGTAAAATCTTTGAATGCTTTTTCGATAATAAGGATGTTGCCTGGTTCATGTAGGAATGGGGTCTCCTTAAAAAGGGAGATCATCTCATTCAGCTCTACATAGCCCAGGTATTTATTGTCCTCGTCCAGTACCGGAAGTATATTTGAATTGTTTTGTGCAAAAGCCTCCAGGCTGTCCAGCCAGTAATTGCTTTCTCTTACATAGAAGCCTTCAAGAGCATAGCGGTAATCATCAAGCGTCTTTTCATTTTCAAAGCACCTAACATCATTCTCAGAGATACATCCAATATAAATACCTTCATTTTCAACCGGCAGATGAGTGTAGGTAAGCTGATTGAAGAGCTTTTGGATATCTCCTATCTTTTCGGAAAGGCTTAATATTTCAACGTCATTTAATATGTGTTCTTTCAAACTCATTTCTTAACTCCTTTTCTGCAAATTAATCAAAATAATATTCATTGAAGCAGTCTCCTCTTTGTATTTTTGTTAATAAAACGAAGAAAAAATGACCAAATTAAGTGTAAATATCAACAAAATTGCTACTCTTAGAAATGCGAGGGGAGGCGATGTTCCTAATGTTCTGGAAGCGGCTAAAAATATAGAGTCTTTTGGTGCAGAAGGTATTACCGTGCATCCCCGACCCGATGAAAGGCATATACGGTATTCTGATGTAAGGGAATTGAAGCCTGTGCTCAGTACCGAATTCAATATAGAAGGTAAGCCAATCCAACAATTCATAGATCTTGTTCTGGAGGTGAAACCGGCGCAGGTAACCCTGGTGCCCGATGCGGAGGATGCGATAACCTCTAATGCAGGTTGGGATACAATAAAACACAGGGAATATTTACAGGAGGTTATTGCCGAGTTCAATTCTAAAGGAATTCGTACCTCTATTTTTGTAGATCCTGATAAAAAAATGATAGAAGGGGCTGCAAAAACAGGAACAAACCGAATTGAGTTATATACCGAAAGTTTTGCCGTTGGTTATGCCAAAGGAAATATGGAGGCTGTCCAGCCTTATGCCCAGTGTGCTGAACTGGCCCATGAAATTGGTCTGGAGGTAAATGCCGGCCATGATCTTTCTTTAAAGAATCTCAGGGCCTTTAAGGAAAACGTACCTTACCTGGCAGAGGTTTCCATTGGCCATGCCCTCATTTCAGAAGCGCTCTATCTTGGGCTTCAAAAAACTATTGAAGAATACTTAAACCTTTTAAAATAAAATATGGAATTACACTCTGTGATCCTTGGGAAAGGCAAGCCTTTTCTTATTCTGCACGGCTTTCTCGGGATGAGCGATAACTGGAAAACTATAGGAAAACAATTTGCCAAAGATGGTTTTGAAGTTCATCTTATTGACCAGAGAAATCATGGTAAAAGTCCTCATAGCAACGAATTCTCATATGAGTTGATGGCGCGGGATATTCGGGAATATTGTGATTCTTATGATCTTAAGAACATTATTTTGCTCGGTCATTCTATGGGAGGAAAAACAGCGATGCTCACTGCTTGTGAAAATGAAGGTCTTGTAGAGAAATTGATAGTGGTGGATATTGCTCCAAAGTATTATCCTCCTCACCATGAGCAGATACTGAATGGACTAACGGCTTTGGATGAAGCTAAGCTCACTTCAAGAGGGGATGCCGAAGATTTCCTGAAAGAATACATTCCAGAAACTGGGGTTAGGCTGTTTCTTCTCAAAAACCTTTACTGGAAAACAAAGGAACAGCTTTCTCTTAAGCTCAATTTAGATGCATTAAAAGCTAATATCGAGAACATTGGAGAAGCTTTACCTACAGGAATGAGTTATGGCCGTCCTACGATTTTTATAAAAGGTGAAAATTCTGACTATATAACTACTCAGGATCATTCTGCGATAAAGGAACAATTTCCAAAAGCCCAAATCATTGAGATTAGTGATGCAGGACACTGGGTACATGCTGAAAATATGAATGATTTTTACGATGCCGTAATCCGATTTGTTTAAAATCTTTCTAAATTTATTATGTATGCATAATAAACTTCGATGATTTGTTGCATAATCTCTATTTTATGCTATTTTTGGCGCAATCATTTTTAGACTTATTTAATATAACCCTATTAAAATTATGAAAAGACTATTTCTACTGGGCCTTTTTGTTATGGCTACAGCCATAACCTATGCCGGTGGTTACAGGGTGAGCCTGCAGGGACAGCGCGGGCTGGCCATGGGGCACACCGGAGTTGCTATGGTAAATAACGCCGAACTGGCCTTCTTTAACCCTGCCGGACTTGTATTTCTTGAAAATAAGATAAATGCTGCGGTTGGGGTAAGTGCTGTTTTCTCTGATGTTGTATGGCAGAATGAAGAGTATGGCCAGCTGGCAAGGACCGATAGTCCGGTTGGTACTCCATTTTACGCGTATTTCTCCTATAAATTGAGTGAAAAGTTCAGTGTAGGTCTTGCAGCTTACACTCCTTATGGTAGTTCAGTGGCCTGGGAAAGGGACTGGCCTGGATCTCATTTGGTGAACGATATTGAACTTGCCGCTATCTATGTTCAGGCCCTTGGTTCATATAAAATAACAGACAATCTTGCGGTTGGGGGTGGTCCCATCTATGTGAGTGGTTCAGTTAATTTCAACAGAAACCTAAACAGAAGCCTTACCGATCTTGAAGGGAATAGGAGTAATGTGACCATAGACGCATCAGGAGTTAGCGCCTGGGGTTGGTCTGCCGGCGCAATGTGGAGTCCTGTTGATAGTTTGCGAATCGGGGTTAATTACCGCTCGGAGATTATCATGAAGGCTGAGGATGGAAGTGCCGATTTCGAGAATGTTCCAAATTCACCGTTGACGCCTTTTGAAGATACTACCTTTGATGCAGATTTACCTCTTCCTGCTGAATTGACGGTAGGTGTTTCTTATCAGTTGAACGATAAGTGGACCTTTGCTTTTGATTATAACAGAACTTTCTGGGATGTTTATGAATCACTTGATGTGGATTTTGGTAATCCAAATATTCCTGATTCAGAGAATCCAAGAAATTACAAGGATGCTTCCATATATAGATTTGGTCTTCAGTACATCGCCAATGAAACCTTTACATTGAGAGCAGGATATTATTTTGATGAGTCTCCCGTGCAATCTGGGTATTTTGCACCTGAAACTCCAAGGAACGATTCCAATAACTTTACCGGAGGTCTTTCTATAAATGTAACCGATAAGGTGGCAATAGATGCTTCGTTCCTTTATAGCCGTTTTGAGGAGATCACAGAGTCCTACGATTACTATCAGGAGAATGGAGAGAATGTGCCTTTTGAAGGAACCTATAAATCCAGCGCCTTTGTTCCTGGTCTTGGTGTAACAATTAAAATTTAATCTGAGAGATGAAAAACTATTTTAAATATATAGCAATTCTGGCTTTGGGGATTGTCTCCTGTGAGCCCGAATTAGAGAATTCAATTGAAGACGAAGGTTTCTATAGTAATGGAGAGGCCGACTTTTCTAACTACGTAGCCCTGGGAAACTCGCTTACTGCTGGCTATGCCGATGGTGCACTCTATATTAGCGGGCAGCAGAACTCTTATCCGAATATCCTTGCTGAAAAATTCGCCCAGACACAGGAAACCAGCGGATTTACGCAGCCATTGATGAATGATAATATTGGTGGACTTCTACTGGGAGGTAATAAGATCGCCGAGCCTCGATATGTTCTATCTGTGGGTGCTAGCGGTCCAAGACCGGGAAGGTTGGATGCAACACCTACAACTGAGGTGGGCAACAAACTTGAAGGTCCATTCAACAACATGGGTGTTCCCGGGGCTAAAACCTATCATTTAATGGCTCCTGGTTATGGGAATGTTCAGGGAGTTGCTTCGGGAATGGCGAATCCTTATTATGCAAGATTTGCTACCTCTGCAAATGCTACTGTACTGGCCGATGCCATGGCTTTAAGCCCTACATTCTTTAGTTTATGGATTGGGAATAATGATGTATTGGGTTATGCTACTTCAGGAGGAACCGGAACTTTTCAGATCAATAATACCGATGTGGCTTCTTATGGGGCTGATGATATTACCGATCCAAATGCTTTTGCATTTGTATACAGCCAGATCGTAGAACAACTTACTGCCAGTGCAGAAGCAGGAGTTCTTCTTAATATTCCTGATGTTACAAATATCCCTTACTTTAATACTATTCCTAATAACGCCCTTGCATTGGATGCGGCTACAGCAGCAAACCTTACAGGCTTTTTCCAGGCTGTTGCCGGGGTAATGACACAGGTCTTAATGCAACAGGGTGCCTCTGCTCAACAGGCGCAGGCTATTGCATCTCAATATGCTATCCAGTTCAGTGAAGGTGCTAACAGGTTTCTTATTGATGTACCGGTAAGCCAGACCAATCCTCTTGGTTTCAGGCAAATGACAGAGGAGGAGTTATTGTTGTTGACAATAGATCAATCTGCTCTGGCTCAGGGTTACGGTTCTGTGGTGCTTACACAGGGAGTAATGGAGGTTCTTGCCGTTCTTCAGGCTGGTGGTCAGCCAACCCCGCAACAGGTACAAACACTTTTTGGAGCTGTTAGCGGAATAGATGATGAGGATGCTTTGGATAAAGAAGAAATTCAAAATATTCAAACTGCTACTCAGGCCTATAACGGGGCCATTGCCGGAATAGCTCAGAATTTTGATCTTGCCATGGTTGACGTAAATGAAATATTTCGCCAGGCGCTTGAAGGAGGGATCGAATTCGATGGTGGAATTATCACTGCCGATTTCGTTACCGGTGGAGCCTTTTCTCTGGATGGAGTACACTTAACGCCTAGGGGAAATGCTGTTATTGCTAATGCCATTATTACGGCGATAAATACAAAATATGGAGCTGAAGTACCCAAGGCTAATCTTGGGGAGTATGGGACTGTGACTCTTGAACAGAACGTTCAATAATACTAAATTTGATATAAAATTTAAAAAGGCCGGGTTTTACCCGGTCTTTTTTTTGCAACTTTACTAATAACCAATACCAAAAATTATGAATTTTATACTTCGACTCCTGCTCACTGCCCT
>JAWWBH010000007.1:0-29268 GCA_033721075.1 Christiangramia sp. | reverse complement strand
TGCCATATATTCGGCCATTGTTGGAACCTTAAGTGCTTCTGCCATATTATAGTCTTTTCAGCTTTTATCTTATTTTTCTTGGGTCCAGTTCAAACGATCCATTTGATTATAAGGCCACGGAGCTCCATTATTCTCAATATTGGTCATGGCGATTGCCAATTCGTTTGGTGCTGCACTCTGCTCCATTACGAGATATCTGCGCATATCGAGAATTATGGAGAGTGGATCTATCCCCACCGGACATGCTTCTACACAGGCATTACAGGTTGTACATGCCCATAATTCTTCCCTTTGAATATAATCATCCAGCAAATGCTTACCATCATCTTCATATTTTCCATTCTTATTGATAAGCTCCCCTACTTCTTCAAGCCTGTCCCTGGTGTCCATCATGATCTTTCTTGGGGAAAGCTTCTTGCCTGTTTGATTCGCTGGACATTCAGAGGTACAGCGCCCACATTCGGTACAGGTATAGGCATTTAAGAGCTGAACCTGGTTGAGATCAAATACATCGGATGCTCCGAATTTTTCCGGTTCATCCTCTTCCTCGCCTTCTGCCGGTGCTGCAAATGGATCTGCATTAGGATCCATCATCAATTCAACCTCTTTCTTTACTGATTCAAGATTGTCAAATTCACCCTGAGGGGTAAGTTTTGAATAGTAAACATTGGGAAATGCAAGCAGAATATGCAGGTGTTTTGAGTAATACAGGTAATTGAGAAAGAAAAGTATCCCGAGTATATGGGCCCACCATGCTACTCTCTCAATAATTATTAAAGAGGAATTACTCAGGCCATCCATTATCGGTAAAAGGAACTGACTGATGGGAAAACTTCCCATAATTCCCGCCTCAGAAGTATAATGTGCTGCTCCGTTTAATTGTAACTGGTAATCTGCCGCATTCATTGTTAAGAAGAGGATCATCAGGATCATCTCAAAATAAAGGATATAATTGGCATCATTCTTAGGCCAGCCCTTCATCTCACGGCTCCAGAACCTTTTCAGTTTACTTATATTCCTTCTTGTCCAGAAAAGTATCACTCCTACAAGTACTAAAATAGCCAGGATTTCAAAGGAAGCTATCAATACATTATAAAAGCCTCCAAGAAATGAAAGTATGCGGTGAGTCCCAAAAATACCATCTATAATGATCTCAAGGACTTCAATATTGATAATGATAAACCCGAGATACACAATTATATGGAGGGCACCCGCAAGAGGCCGACGAACCATTTTACTCTGTCCAAATGCGATTCTTGCCATTTTGGCAAATCTCTCACCAGGATTATCTGTCCTGTCTATTTCCTTACCAAGTTTAATATTTCTTATTATCCTCCTGATGTTCCTGGCGAAAAAACCTATTCCCGCCACCAGGGCAATGACAAATAAAATTTGCGCAATAATCTGCATGGTTGATTATTTTAGAGAGTCTTCTGGTGGATCATAGGGTCCAGGATTCTTCCCGAAAACTGAAAAGTGAACATAGCGTTTTGGATTCAGTTTTACATCCTGAAGCAATTCTTCCAGCTGTTTTGTGGCACGATCAAGATTATTATAGACTGCATCATCATTGATAAGCATCGCAGCAGTACCCTCCCCGTTGTTAAGTTTATCAGAAACATTTTCAAAATCTGCAACTACTTTTTCAAGGTCTGTCGTGATCTTTTTGATGTCCATACTGGTAAGAGTGTCTGAAAATCTGTTGAAATTGGTAGACATTTCATCCAGATTCGTAAAAGTCCTGTCCAGTTTTTCTGAATTGCCCTGAACGATTCCCTGAAGTTCATTGGCCGTAATTCTAAAACTTGTCACGGTTCGATCCAGATTCTCAAAAGTGCCCTTAATATTGTTTCGGGTAGAGTCATCCAGGATCTTATTGATCGCAGTAAGCATAGAGTCGGCACTAACAATGGTATTTTCAAGTTTCTTTTGAAGCGGAGTTAAACGGTCATTAACAAGTTCCATAATACCTTCCTCCTTACTTCCCTCAAGAGTATCGCCATCTTTCGCCATACCTACTTTGGAATCATATTTGGGAATAATGGCAAGTGATTTACCTCCAATTATATTTCCTCCATAAATCTTGGCTATACTGTTCTTTGAAAAGGGGAAATCTTTCTTAACGGTAAAGGTCACAACCAGGTCTCCTTTGTGGTTCAAAAAGTCGATACCCGTAATCTTTCCCACCTTAAGGCCATTGATAGTAACTTCTGAAGAGGGCGATAAACCTTCAACATCGTCGTATACGGCGTAGAATGTACGACTATTGTCCAGTAGATTTTCTCCCTTTAGAAAACTATAACCGAAAATTAATATTACTATTGCTATAATAGCTAACAGGGCAGTCTTGACCTCTCTGGAATATTTCAAAAGCAAACTTTTTAAAGGATAAGCACAAATTTAGAAATAAAAATAGAAAAGCCATTCTATTTAAGCCTAGATTTTAACGCCTCGTTAACCGTTATCTTATGGTCATTCTTAAATGCTACAATATAACTGCTTGGATATCCTTTCTTTATTGCTTCCTGATGCAATTGCTGTATCTTCAAATAATCTGAAGTTTTACCATAATAATATTTGTAGAGTTTTCCTTCTTTTAGCCGTTCTATATTGGCTAATCCTTTAAAGTTATAAGGTTTAGGGTCTAATTTTTTAGAGCCGGCTGCGATCTGGACTCTGAAGGTAACGTCCTTATAGATCTGAGTTTTGGAAATCTCTGGGCTATCATCCAACTCTTTAGGATGATTGACTACTATACTTTCTAGGGTATTCAAATTTATGGTATGGCTGTACTCAATAATTGCATTGGTAATAGCCTGGGCCATTTTATCACGACCAGGGTTACTGTTTAAAAAGGCTCCTTCATGATCATTGGTAAGGAAACCTGTTTCTATAAGAACACTAGGCATATATGTTTGATGCAATACAATAAATCCGGCCTGTTTTACACCTCTGTTCTTCCGGTTAAGCTTATTTGTAAACTCTTTCTGCACAAAATCAGCCAGAAGAATGCTCTGATCAAGATATTCTTCCTGCATAATGGTAAGCCCGATAAATGATTCAGGAGAATTGATATCAAAGTCGCTATAGGTTATTTCATAATCCTCCTCCAGATAGATCACCGAGTTTTCACGTTTCGCGACCTCGAAGTTGGTCTCATTTCTATGAAGTCCAAGAACAAATGTTTCGGTTCCGTAAGCCTGGGAATTATGCGCATTACAGTGTACCGATACAAATAGATCTGCATTGGCATCGTTAGCGATCTTCCCTCTTTTTTCCAGGGGAATAAAAACATCGGTATCCCTGGTATATACAACATCAATGCCTTCATATTTCTCAAGGGCCTTCCCAATCTTAAGTACAATGCTAAGAGCGATATCTTTTTCCTTATAACCATTCCCTATATTTCCTGTATCCTTTCCTCCATGACCTGCGTCAAGAACCACTACAAACCTGTCCAGATTCGGTGGCACTTCTGCCGAATAGGAAGGATTGGAAATGCCGGTTAATACAATTGCTAATACGAAAAGTTTAAGTAAGTTCGTTCTCATAAAAAAGCTAACGCTTAAGTGGGGTGAATATTTTAATTACTATTTTTCCTACGCTCTAAAAACTCAGCTGAAAAAATATATGTAATTTTGGAGTTGCAAAAAGCAAGCCAATCCGTACAAAAATAGCACTTAAAGCATTGCAAACAAATATCCCGAATAGTCTTTTTTGCTTCGTTTTCACGCTGTTCTTTTCCCTTGTTTTGTACCCACAGGAAGTTGAAACCTCTTCTATTCCAGTGAGGTCAGAAAAGGATTCAATAGCTCCTGCGATGATGCCTGATGAAATTACCAGGCAACTTCAGCACCAGGATACCACTAAAACAGACACGGTGAGAAAACCTCAGTTTTTAACTGACGTGGTCACTTATACTGCTACAGATTATATGAGGCTGAGTCCTAAAGAGAATAAGATGTACCTGTATAATGAAGCAAGGATACAATACGGGGATATGACCATCGAGGCTGGCCTAATAATCATTGATAATTCAAAAAATGAGGTTTTCGCCTACGGAATAGAAGATTCTACAGGAGTCTATACCCAAACTCCCGTATTCACCCAGGCACAAAGAACCGTTGAACCAGATTCCATCAGGTTCAATTTTGATACTGAAAGAGCCCTGGTATACAACTCCAGGACCCAGGAAGCCGAATTCAATGTAAAAGGAATGGTCACAAAGCGTGAAAATGATTCAGTCTATTTCATGAAAAATGTGCGCTTCACAACATCAGAAGATGTAGACGATCCCGAATATTTCTTCTATGCCCGAAGAATAAAGTTTGTACCAGACAAAAAGATAGTCTCAGGACTGGTTAATATGTATATCGCCGATGTACCAACTCCACTGGGGCTGCCTTTCGGATATTTCCCGCTTACCGATGAAGAGACTTCCGGATTTATAATTCCTTCCTTTGGTGACAGCCAGTATGGTTACAACCTTCAAAACGGTGGATATTATTTTGCCATTAGTGATTATGCAGATCTTCTGGCCTTAGGTAGTTATTATACCAACGGCACCTATAATCTTGAGCTAACGTCCAACTATGCAAAACGATATCGCTTTCGTGGGAATTTCAGCGTGCGATATGAGAAAAGGTTCAATAGTCAGCGTGGGTTTCCAGATTTCAGTGAATCTTCGTCCTATAACTTAAGATGGTCTCACAGTCAGGATGCCAAGGCCAATCCAAGTTCCAGGTTCTCTGCTTCGGTAAACCTTGGAAGTAGTGAATATTACCAGGAATCCATCAACCAGTCTAACACGGGAAATTTTCTTAATAACACCTTGAGTTCTTCGGTTTCCTATAGCAAGACTTTTGAGGGAGAACCGCAGGTGAATCTTAGTCTGGCTGCAAGGCATTCCCAGAATACGCGAACTCAGAGCATTAATATGAGCCTGCCAACTCTCCAGTTGAGCATGTCCAGGATTTATCCTTTTGCTCCAGGTGTGGGCGCCAAAAAAGGGCTTTTCGAAAATATCAATTTACAATACAGTTTAAGGGCCGAAAACCAGATCCAGACCACTGACTCACTATTTTTTAAACCTGAAATGTTCAGGGATGCGAAACTTGGAGCCCAGCATTCCATACCACTGTCTACAAACTTCAAACTTTTTAAATATTTAAGTGTAAGCACCGGAACAAGTTATGAGGAAACCTGGGTGTCCCGAACTTTTGAGCAATCCTTCGACCCCGGCCTCAATGAGGTGGTACGGGATACCATCAATGGATTTGACTCCTATCGCACCTATAACTTCAATGCAAGTATGGGTACCACTGTTTATGGACTAAAGAGCTTCGGGAAAGACAAAAAGATACAGGCGATAAGGCATGTGATGAGGCCTTCGATTAGCTACAGTATCAATCCCGGGTTTGACAGGTTCTATGATACCTATGAAAGACCAGACCGATTAAATCCTGACCAGATTGAGCTGGTAGATTATTCAAGGTTTGACGGTACTCTATACGGTGCTCCGGGCAGGAATTTTTCCAGTTCCATTGGCTTAAGCTTAAGTAACACTTTTGAAGCAAAGGTTACTTCAAAAGACAGCACCGCCACCGAACCCAAGAAAATAACGCTGCTGAACAACTTTAGCATGAGCACCAGTTACAACCTGGCTGGAGACTCATTAAAATTATCTCCTATTTCGCTCAGGGGTTCCATTCCAATAGTTCAGAATAAACTGGACATCAATTTTGGAGGTAACCTGGACATCTATGCTCTTAATAATAACAATCGCCGAATTGATAAGCTGAATATTGAAAATGGGGGAAGTCTTTTCAGGCTTACCAACGGAAGTGTGAATTTTGGATATTCATTTTCCAGTAAGGATTTTGAAGGAGATGAAGAAGAGGAAGATGAAATTGATAATGAAACTCTCCGAAATGGAGGAAGAAAAGATGACCTCTTTGGTAAGGGAATGGGACCGGACGGGGAACTTTTTGAAGATGATGAATTTGAAGGAAACGAAAGAGAAAATGAAGATTCCTGGTACAATTACAAAATCCCCTGGGATTTAAGGCTGGCCTATTCGCTTAATTATTCAAATTCTGCAAGGCAGGATGAGATTTCTGCTCACTCTCTAATGTTCACTGGAAATGTTGAACTGGCTCCAAAATGGAAAGTAGGTGTTAGTTCGGGATATGACCTGGTAAATCATGGATTCACTTTTACTCAATTGAGGTTTCAACGAGACCTTAACAGCTGGATGATGAGTTTTAGCTGGGTTCCCTTCAGCAACAGGAAGTCATGGAATTTCCTTATAAGGATAAAAGCCAGTGTGCTGAGTGACATCAAATACGAGAAAAGACGCGAAAGAGACAGACAATTATAAGATTTTAGAAAGATTAAAACTATATAATAATGAAAAAAATAATTAAAACCAACAACGCTCCGGCTCCTATTGGACCATATAACCAGGCAGTTTTTGCGGGGAATACACTTTATGTTTCTGGGCAGATTGCGATAGATCCTCAGTCCGGTGATCTAAAAACCGATGACCTTGAAGAGGAGACAGTTCAGGTTCTGGAAAACTTAAAAGCCATTCTAAAGGAAGCTGGCCTTGGAATGGAAAATATCGTTAAAACCTCCATTTTTATAAGTGATATGAACAATTTTGGTAAGATAAACGATGTATATGGACGTTATTTCGAATCGGAGACCGCACCTGCAAGAGAAACAGTTGAGGTGGCTAACCTCCCTAAATTCGTTAACGTAGAGATAAGCGCTATCGCTATAAAACCTTAATTTATTCCAACCCCTTAATAAGCAGTCTGGCCGTTGCAGGATTTGTGGCGAGTGGAACATTATGCACATCGCATAATCTCATTAGCATGAAAATATCAGGCTCATGCGGGTGTTTATCCAATGGGTCACGGAAAAATATTACCATATCCACAAGCCCTTCTGCAATTCTTGCTGCTATCTGGGCATCCCCTCCCAGGGGTCCGGAAAGCAATTTTTCCACCTTATAACCAGCTGCCTGGGTTTTGGATCCGGTGGTGCCCGTTGCAATGATATTTATCTGTTTAGAATCAAGTATCTCCCGGCTCTCATTCAGGAACTGTACCATTTCCGGCTTTTTCCCATCGTGGGCAATTATCGCGATCGTCTTCATATTAAGTAGATAAGATTTCGGAAATTTTAAGTAGTTCCTTATTGATTTTGTGCTTTCCTTTGAGAGCTCTATCCAGACTGCAGGATTCAATTTCGTTGTTAAGCATTCCAACCATAAGGTCTTTCTTTCCGTCAAGCAATAGCTCCACAGCCTTTACTGACAGACGGCTGGCCAAAACCCTGTCAAAACAGCTGGGTCTCCCTCCTCGCTGAATATGCCCCAAAACCGTCACCCGTGCATCATAATTTGGAAGGTTCTCCTTTACATAATCTGCAAGCTCAAATACATTCTTACCTATCTTATCCCCTTCTGAAACTACAACTATACTGGAGGTTTTTCCGGCACGCCTACTTCTTTCCAGGGATTCCAGCAGTCTTTCCAGACCGAGATTTTCTTCAGGAATAAGAATTTCTTCAGCACCAGCTCCAATTCCGCTGTTAAGTGCTATAAACCCGGCGTCACGACCCATAACCTCCACAAAGAAAAGTCGGTTATGTGAACTGGCGGTATCCCGTATTTTATCTATTGCTTCAACCACGGTGTTCAGCGCGGTATCATATCCTATAGCATAGTTGGTACCGTAAATATCATTATCTATGGTTCCGGGAACCCCAATCACAGAAATGCCATGCTCCTTACTAAAGACCTGTCCGCCACGAAAGGTTCCATCCCCTCCTATCAATATCATCCCATCAACTTCATCCTTTTTGAGGTTTTCGGCTGCCTTTGCCCTTCCCTCTTTAGTGAGAAAAGCTTTAGAACGGGCACTTTGAAGTATAGTACCTCCCTGATTGACGATATTTCGAACACTTCGTGCATTCAATTTAATGGATTCCCCATTGATCATTCCCTGATAACCGCGGTAATAACCTATACAATCGGTATGATAATATGCACATGCTCTTACAACAGCTCTGATGGCAGCATTCATCCCCGGGGAATCCCCTCCAGATGTCATTACTCCGATACGTCTTACTTTTTTACCCATAAATAAGTTTTATTGAAAATAAATCTACGAACTAATTTAGAGAAATGAGATAGTCATCATTCTTCTTCCTCAAATTTAAAGGGATAGAGCGGAATGAGAATTAAATAATTATTAAAATTTCTTATTTGCCCCGCTGCCGGAAGGGAAATTGATATATTCTGGCGCCAGGGATTTGGCAGATTCCTCCTCCTGCTCTTCCATTTCAGTTTTAGCAATTTCTGAATTAATGATCTTCCTTATGAGCTCTTTGAAGGTATCAAAATCCACCGAATAAGATAAGCCTATCCCCTGGGTAAAACCTATCTCCTCTCCTATGAATTGAATATTGCTTTCCCGGTTGAACACCTTGGCTCGTAGTGTTCCTTCCTCATTCAGCAGAAAATCGATCTCAAGGTCTCCTATAATGACAGATTCGGTTATTCCTCCTATGGGAACACCAACCTGGCCGTTTATGATCACTCTTTCCGTGATCTGAGTAGATAAGGTAAGTCCAAAACTGTCTACAGTTTGTTGATCTGGAGTCCGGTCACCCTGAACATAATTTACTCCTACCTGAAATTTACCCTCATCATCGGCAAAAATATCATTTACGATACTGGAAGCCCGTTCAGCAAGGGTTCCATAGATCGCGGCACCACGTAAACCAAATTCACTGTAGAAGGTTCCCTGTGTTACAAGAAAAAGAGCCTGCAATTCTTTACTCGCTCTGTCATCGATCCTATATTGTAGTTCCGATTTAACCGTTGAACTAACATTAGGAAAATCAATATCGAAACTAATATCGGGTTGTTCTATCTGTCCCTGAAGGTTAATCACCACATCTACCGGTATCTTTCGGTTTACAGAAGGATTTTCAAGAAGCACGGCCGGGTTTGCATTCAATGAATAAACCGCACTCACATCGAGCTGGGCATCCATTGGATCACCATCCCAGTTGATACTACCTCCCGATTCCACTTTGAATACCTTTTGCACCAGGCCAGCATATTTAAAATTATAAACACCTTCATATACGACAAAGTCACCCCACATATTGAATTTTCCGTTGGTGTTGATCTCCAGCAGTAAACTACCTGCTCCCCTTCCCCGAAGAGTACTACCGCTGGTCTTATCTACCACTACTTCCACTTCGGCCTCATTGGTAATATCAAGATCAAAGATCATTTCAATTCCTTTCACTTCTGGGATCTCTATTTCCTGGCCCGCCAGCCTTGCGGCCTTTTCTTCGGGACTCAGGAATCGAATAAATGAATTGTCGCCCACAGACTCCGTATCACTTAATGGGATCTTGAAAACGGTTCCTCTTTCAGTAGCTGCATTCACATTAATTACAAGTTCATCTGTAGGGCCTTTAAAGGTAGCTTCACCATCAATAAAAGCAGTTCCGTAGTACAGGGCATCTTCATCAGCTTCAGTATCAAGTACAAGCATTCTGTTAGATCTTAGGTCGAGATCAAGGAACCACTCTGAAAAATTACGATGAGAAATGATGCCATCCAGAACTCCGCGAGTCTTGTATTTTGTATCAATAATGCCAATATTCTTAAACACAAATTGCTGCTTTGTAAGGTCTACTCTTGCCTTATCCTGAAAATCTATGTCGACATTCAAATAGGGAATGCGTAAACCAGCCTTGTTAAGATCAAGGCTTCCGGAAAAATCTGGGTTCTTATAATTTCCTGTCACAAATGCCCTTCCCGTTGCGAAACCGCGAATATCTGTAAGCACATCTGCTCCAAGAGGCGTAAAAATACCCATGTTTAAGCGATTAAGATTTACCTCCAGATCTATTGTAGGTTCACTTCCAGAAACATTAATATCTCCAATGGTTGAAAGGGATTCAAGCCCATCTTTTTTAAGGACACTGTAAACCGAATAATTGGTAAGGTTTTCATTACCCTCTACATTCATTTTTAAATGCCCCAGATAAATATCGTTTACCTGCAAGGAATCTATGGTCATATTGGTATTGGGATAATAGGCTCCTTCTTCCTGTAATAGATCCAGGTCACCATTGAGGGTACCGGCAAGGTTAAGGCTGTCAATCTCTGGAGTTATCTTTTCTATATCCACATTCACGAACTGCATCTTGAAATTCTTGTATGTAGAATCCCTCATTTCGCCCTTTAGCCTTATCTGCTCGTTATTATGGCTCATTACCAGGGAGTCTATTTTAAGATCGCGGAATTTATTGTCAAAAACTATCTTATTGCTCCTGTTACCTGATTCATTAAGGTACCATACCTTATCCTTGAATTTGAAATCTGACCTCTGAATCCCCACTACCGATTTATTGTTCTCGTTAATGGTGTGAAACAGGTTAAGGTTAAAAACATCATCGTTACTCTTACCTCCCTGAAATTCTGAACGAATAAAAAGTGTATCTCTCTGAGTTACATTGATCAAACTGAATTCTGAAAAATTATAAAAATCGGTTGCCACGCTATCGGCTTCAAAGAAGGTGTTATAGATAGGGTTAGTGTTATCTACCTGCAAGTTCACTTCTTCGATCATATTGTCAAACACATCTATCCTTGGAGATCTGAAAGTGAGTTTGAATTCAGATTCATCAGATTCAACCCTGCCACGGATAAATGTATTTGGTGCCAGTTCGATTTCAGGATAGAAAACTTCCACTATCTGGTTATAAATATCAAAATCGAATTCCATGTACTGGTTGGTAGTGATCGTGAGAGGCTTATAATTGGTGTAAATACTTCCAAGGGAGTTCTGGAAAAGAGCTCCAACTTCATTGATCTTAAAGATACCGGTTACTTCCCCGTTGATGACATCTGGAGACTGGATACTTATAGTCCTAACGGGGCCTTCAAAGGTGGATGAGACACTCAGATCATCAAAATAATAGAGGTCATCCTGATTTCTGTAAGAGGTATTTAATAGAAGTATATTCCCAAAGGCATCATCTATGTTAGTTCCTTTCATGTTCATAATGATGTCTCCCTTAAACACCGAAATACTATCGCGATCCACAAAGTTCAGGGTATTGAGATCGGCATACTGAACAGAGGCTTCGAAATCATAAACATTTATATCTTCAGAGACATCTACAAGCCCATTGAATTCCATTTGCAGGTTAGGGTCCCTGGAAACAAAATACCCATTGAAGACCGGATTCCGAAGATTCCCAATAACCCTGATATTCGAATAAGTATAACCGTTGAACTGAATTTTAGAAATACTTCCCTTTAATTGGGTATTTAAATGCTCACGATCAAAGCCGCCACCATCAAAGTCTATATCAAAAGAAGTTTTCCCAAATTGTCTATTTTCGGTAAGGCGACCTATATTAATATCCCGGAATACGAGCTTTCCTTTATAAGTGGATCTGGCTGAATTATCAAAATTTCGAAGAATGAAATCGGCGTCGGCTGAACCTAACTGACTCGTGAGGTAAACATCGGCATCCAGGGTTGAGCTGGTAACAAAGGTATTTCCTTTCAGGTTCACATTTCCAAATTCCCTGAGGGTTTCTGGCAATTCATCGAGTAATGGGCCCGGTAAAAAGTTTACCAAATCATAATAATTGGTATTGAAGTCAGAAAAGCTTCCATCCATGCTAAAGGTATCAGGTTCTTTTGAAAAAGAACCTTTAATCTGAAAATTACCATAGATAGTTGTTCGATCCAATCCTTCAAGTTCAAAACCCTCCAGATAAAAATCGTTAAGGGTGCCGGTAAGTTTCGTTTTGAAATTAACTACCTGATCATCTCCAAAACCATCATAAAATGCCTGTAGATCATTACTTGATATGACGCTTTCCCTGAAATCGGCCTCCACCTGGACCAGATTCTCAAAATCGGAAAAATCACCCTGATCATAATTAAAATAAAGATCTGCCTTAACCAGCGATCCCGGAGTTTGCAGGCTCATATCCACCAGACTCATTTTAGCAGGGTCGTAGTGGAACTGGGTAGAAAGATTATCAATCTGGATACCCCGGTGCTCATGGCCTTTAAGACTTCCAATATCTATATCGATATTTTCATCGTCGATCCTAAGCTCATTGGCATAAATGTTAAGACTATCCAATATAAGTACATCGGGACTATCAAGGTTTTCATCAAAATAACTATAACGGCTGTTCAGGATCTGAACATTATCGGCATTCAGTTCAAAATGGGTAGAATCCCCTTTGGGTTCTTTTCTAAGTTTTTCAATCAAAACCCCGAGATTGTCTTTATCTTCCCCTTCATAACGCCTCATTTTCATGTTAAGACCTTCTATGCGGGTATTACCAAGATTAGGTGAATTGTTGATAAGATTCGTGAAGCTAATGATGGAAGAGCGAATTTCATCAGCGGTAAATAGGGTATCGGCATGATGATCCTCCACATATATTTCATTGAGTCTCACATTCCCGAAATAACTAAGTGACACCCGCCCTATTGAAATATTAACATCGCTCGTTTCACGAAGAGAATCAGTAAGTCTTTTAGCTACAGATGTTTGTACTGAAGGAATGGAAAATACTATCAATAAAATTATGAATAACAAAATCAGTGCGACCACTGTTTTAGTTAGTATTTTCCAGAATTTTTTGATACGTTATTATGTTTTAACTTTGCGTCTAATTTACAACTTCTATGCCCAATAATTTCTGATGTCAGATCAAAAAATAAATATTCTCGCCATTGAATCATCCTGCGATGATACCGCTGCTGCTGTACTCTGCAACGGAAAGATACTCTCTAATATTGTTGCAACTCAGGAAGTTCATCAACAATACGGGGGCGTTGTGCCCGAGCTGGCATCCAGAGCCCATCAGCAAAATATCGTTCCGGTGATCCATCAGGCACTGGCGAAGGCAAATATCGGTAAAAAAGATGTTTCTGCAATTGCATTCACCCGGGGTCCCGGGCTAATGGGATCGCTACTGGTTGGAACCTCCTTTGCAAAGTCTCTGGCTATGGGATTACACGTTCCGCTCATTGAAGTGAATCATATGCAGGCTCATATCCTGGCTCATTTCATTGAAGAGGATGGATTCGACAAGCCAGAATTCCCATTCCTGGCCATGACCATTAGCGGCGGTCACACTCAAATTGTAAAGGTGAGCGATTATTTTGAGATGGATGTGATAGGAGAAACCACTGATGATGCTGTAGGAGAGGCCTTTGATAAAAGTGCCAAAATCCTGGGATTACCTTATCCGGGAGGACCATTGATAGATAAATATGCAAAGGAAGGTGACCCTAAAGCATTTAAATTTCCAAAACCAAAGGTTGATGGCCTCAATTTCAGTTTTAGCGGATTTAAAACGGCAGTGCTCTATTTTATTCAAAGAGAAACGAAAAATGATCCTGATTTCATCGAAAAGAACCTGAAAGATATATGCGCCTCCATTCAGTATACGATTATCGGAATCCTGATGGATAAAATGAAAAAAGCCGTTAAGGAAACCGGCATAAATCAGGTGGCGATCGGTGGCGGAGTTTCAGCTAATAGTGGAATAAGACAGGCGTTGAGAGATGCTGAGAAGAAATGGGGGTGGAAATGTTATATCCCTAAATTTGAGTATACCACAGATAATGCAGCCATGATAGGTATCGCCGGATACCATAAATTCCTGAAGAAAGACTTTGCTGATTATTCCATCACGGCCCAATCCCGATATAAATTTTAATATGCAGTTATTTTATAATCCTGAAATTTCAGAAAAGGATACCCAGGTAGTATTTCAGAAAGATGAAAGCAAACATATCGCAAAGGTTCTTAGAAAGAATGAAGGTGATATTCTGAATATTACCAATGGGAAAGGATTACTTTTCCAGGCGGAGATCATAAGGGCTGATATAAAACAATGCCTTGGTAAAATCATTGCGGTGGAGAAACAACCACCTCCACCCTATTACTTGCATTTGATAGTTGCCCCTACCAAGATGAACGACAGGTATGAATGGTTCCTTGAAAAGGCGATGGAAATAGGAGTGCATGAAATAACCCCGGTTATCTGTGAACATAGTGAGAGAAAAGTGGTGAAACTAAACCGCTTTGAAAGAGTATTGCAAAGTGCCATGAAACAATCCCTGCACTTCCGAATGCCTGAGCTCAATGAGCCGGTAAATTTTTCTGATTTTATGAATATGGAAGTTGAAGGTGATAAATTCATTGCTCATTGTGAGGAAGAATCGGAAAAATCCTATCTTCAGAAAAAACTAAAAACAGGGGGACGTGTTAATATCCTTATAGGACCCGAAGGAGATTTTAGTTCAGAAGAAATTAAAAATGCAAAGGACGAAGGCTGGATTCCCGTTAGCCTGGGTGACAGCCGATTAAGGACTGAAACGGCTGCAATAGTGGCCTGTCACACGGTTGCTTTGATAAATCAATAAATTTATATGAGGGCACCAAAGCTTTTTATCATGCTTGTTTTTCTGGGTTTCTGTATTTCAGGAAACTCCCAGGAGATCGCTGTTTTGAAATACAATGGCGGTGGTGACTGGTACGCAAATCCCACTTCCCTCCCCAACCTGATTACATTCTGTAATGAAAATCTTAATACCAGGATAAAGGCAAAACCTCAAACAGTGGAACCCGGCAGTACTGATATATTCCAGTTCCCATTTGTGCATATGACGGGGCATGGAAATGTGCTTTTTAATGATGCGGAAGCAGAGAATCTCAGGAATTATCTTTTAAGCGGTGGTTTTCTTCATATAGATGATAACTACGGGATGAACCAGTATATAAGGAAAGAGATTGAAAAAGTATTTCCGGAAAAAGAACTGACCGAATTACCCGCCAACCATCCAATTTTTTATACTGCCTATAATTTTCCTATGGGATTGCCTAAAATCCATGAGCATGACAGGCAGCCACCCCAGGCCTTTGGAATATTTGATAATGAAAGGCTGATACTTCTTTTTACATATGAAAGTGACCTGGGAGATGGTTGGGAAAGTCCGCAGGTACATAACGATCCTGAAGAAGTAAGGCAAAAAGCTTTAAAAATGGGCGCTAACATCATTAAATATGCTTTCGAGAATTGAGTAAACAACTTTCCCATAAGGATATAGGTTTTCAGAAAAAACAATTCCCGATCATTCTTTTATTGGACAATGTTACCGGCGAGGCTAATATCGGCAGCCTTTTTCGGCTTTCTGACGCTTTCGGGATAGAAAAAATCATATTCGGTGGTACCAGACCAAATCTCAACAGTAACAGGCTAAAGCGAACAGCCCGCAATACCCATAATACTGTTGATTTTGAATTTGTGGACAATCCTCCGGAACTTCTTCAGAAACTTAAAGAACAAAATTACAGCATTATTTCCCTCGAGATCACCTCCAATAGTCTACCAATCCGGGATTTCAAAACAAGCAATTCAGATAAAATCATTCTTGTAGCCGGAAATGAGAGACATGGGATCTCAAGAGAGGTATTGGAAATGTGTGACTTAGCATATCACATAGAAATGTTTGGTGAAAATAGTAGCATGAATGTGGCACAATCTGTAGGAATTGCGTTCTATGAAATCACCAATTCCCTCAACAAGTTTCACAAGAAATAATATATTTACGCTGTGAAAGCACATGACATAGCAAACGGAATACTCAGAGCTACAGGTATCATGATAGGCATCGTCCTGCTGCTCTATTTTTTATGGGAAGTTCAATCGGTGATCATTTATGTTGCAGTTGCCGGTGTTATAGCCCTGGTTGGAAGACCAGTTGTTATTTTTCTTCGTAATCAGCTGCACGTACCAAATCAGCTTGCCGTCGTCATCGTTCTCATTCTGGTACTCGCGATCTTTGTAGGAATTATTTTTGTATTTGTACCGATTATTATTGAGCAAAGTAAATACCTAGCCCAGATCGACGTTGAAGCCTTTAAAAATGATCTTAACGATCTTAATGAGCAGATAAATAATTACCTGGGGGTAAGAGAGATCAATATCATAGAAGCCTTTAAACGAAGTGCGTTCATTAGAAACTTTGATGTTAGTTTGATTCCACAATTCCTTAATAATGTCTTTGGGATACTTGGAGCGACCATAGTAGCAGTTTTCTCGATTCTTTTTATCTCTTTCTTCTTTTTAAAAGACAGTAAATTAATGCTGAACAGTATCCTGGTTTTTGCTAACCGCGGAGAGGAGCAAAAGTTTCAAAGGGTTTTCAATAAGATCAAAGTATTGTTATCACGCTATTTTGTTGGACTTACCCTGCAGATTACGGTACTGTTCATCCTATATACAATCCTGCTTTCGGTATTTGAGATAAACAATCCAATAGCCATCGCTTTTATCTGTGCAGTATTAAACCTAGTACCATATCTGGGGCCACTGCTGGCGGGGATATTAATGGCTCTTTTTGTTATTTCCAGTAATCTGGGAGCAGAATTTAGTAGCGTCATCCTTCCAAAAGTGATTTATGTAATGTTAGGCTACGGAATTTGCCAGCTTATAGACAATTTTATTTCCCAGCCAATGATCTTTGGGGCAAGTGTGAAATCACATCCTTTAGAGATCTTCCTGATAATTCTTATTGCCGGATTATTATTCGGAATTACCGGAATGGTCGTGGCAGTTCCATTCTATACAGCCCTGAAAGTTATCGCCAAGGAATCATTGAGCGAATATAAGATCGTAAAAAGGTTAACCAGAGACCTGTAAAAGCTTATGCTTAATAAGGCCTTATTTGATAGGGAAGTCGCAAAGTTCATTAGGGAAAATCAAAGCAAGGATATTCCCGACCTAATCCTAAAAGGAAGTCCATTCCAGGATATCACGGTACAGGAGCTTGCTGTACAGATAAAAGGACTTAAAGTCGCCAAAAAGAAATTTCCTGAACTATACTTAACCGCAGGGATCATCTATCCTCCAAAACTAAACCTGGAACAAACTTCCTCTGAAATCACTGCCCGTTACAAAGCATCACTGATAAAAGGTGACAATGCTATAGATCTTACCGGTGGAATGGGAATTGACTCTTATTACCTCTCCCTGAATTTTGAAATTTTCATCTATTGTGAAATTAACCAAGAACTGGCAGAGATAGCACTTCATAATTTTGAAGTGCTTGAAGCAGATAATATTCAGGTTAGACCAGAGAATGGGCTGGAACTACTGAAAAACTCTACTGAAAAGTTCAACTGGGTGTATGCCGATCCTGCCAGAAGGGATGAACATGGGGGGAAAGTATTTAAACTTGAGGATTGTGAACCGAATATACCTGCAAATCTTAACATGATCTTCCTGCATACTCATAATGTGATGATCAAAACATCCCCTATCCTGGATATTTCTGCTGGAATTAATGAAATGAAGAATGTAAAGGAGATACATATAGTAGCCGCTGGAAATGAGGTCAAGGAACTTTTATGGATCCTTCGGAAGGATTTTAAGGATGATCCGGTTGTAAAGACCGTCAATTTTGAAAAAAATGGAAGCCAGGAATTTTCCTGCATAAAAACGGGAGATAATGAGAAACCTGTTTTTAGTGATCCTGAAGCCTATTTATACGAGCCTAATGCTGCTATTATGAAGAGTGGAATGTTCAATATTCTGGCGACCGAAACCAACACGAAGAAACTGAATATCAACTCACATTTATATACTTCCAAATCGCTTAAGGATTTTCCAGGAAGATCTTTCAAGATAGCTGAAGTTAAACAATATAAAGATTCTGAATTAAAGCGATACTTTAAGAATAAAAAAGCTAATATCACTACCCGTAATTTTCCGGAATCAGTTGAACAGATCCGGAAGAAATTCAAAATAAAAGACGGAGGCGAGGATTATGTTTTCTTTACCACAAACCCTGAAGAGCAAAAGATCGTGATCGTCTGTAAAAAGATATGATCACCTAAGATCCCTGAAAATCTGAGGCTTCCTGCTGGCTCTTGGGAACTTCAACAATTCAATTTCCTTTACATCCAAACTTTCAATCCTGGGTGTTACATGAAGCTGGGATTTGAAATATTCTTTTAATTCTTCTGTTTCCTTAAAAGAATCAGGAACTATGACCGATACCAGGTCATTATCCAGTTCGTCTTTCGCGGCCTCGATAACAAAAGTTTTAATCCTTCCAAAGGAATTCAATACTTCTATAATGTGCTGAGGATATAAACTGGTACCCTTCAACTTCATTTTCTGCTGTTTTCTTCCTACAACAGGCCCCAGTCTTGGCGTGTTTCTTCCGCATTCGCATTTGCCTTCGTAATAGGTTAGCATATCCCCTGTAGCAAACCTCCATAAAGGCATGGTTTGAGTTTCCAGGGGAGTCACCACAAGCTCTCCTATTTCTCCAGGTTTTACCTGATTTCCATCTTCATCAAGAATTTCGGTATATATAAGTTCACTTAGAACATGATTCCCTGTATGATAAGGACATTCAGTAAAGGCCGTGGACATTTCTGTGGAAGCATAGGTGGAAAAAAGCTCTATATCCCACAATTCAGTAATCTTTCTTCCAAGTGCATTCAGTTCAAAGTTCTTATCTCGCAATGGTTCTCCAATGCATATGGCAGCCTTGATTGAGGAATTATGGTAATCTATATCATTCTCGCGGGCATACTGTATCATCTTCAATAAAAACGACGGGACAGCAACCAGGTAATCAGGCTTAAATCTCTCTATGCTCTCCCACTGTAACTGAGGGAGTCCGCTTCCTGTCCTGATAATGCCTGCTCCAAGCTTCCTGAGACCCAGAAAATAGGCCATTCCCGCCATAAATCTGCGATCGAGTGTTGTAGTGATCTGAACCTTATCGGTCTTTTTAATGCCTGCAATACTAAACGACTTGAATTCATTTTCCGCAAGTCGCTCAAGGTCGGCTTCATTGAGGGCGAAATTCACCGGGCTGCCCAGGGTCCCGGAGGTGGTCACAAAATCAATGATATCTTCCTCAGGAACGCTAATAAATTCTGAATTATGTAACTGAAGGTCCTCTTTTGTAGTTAGTGGAAACTTTTTAAGATCATCAATATTGTTGAAATCCTCTACCTTAAGTGAGTTTTGCTTTAGCAACCTCTTGTAATAAGGGGATTTATTGGCAATATATTCCAACTGCTTTTTTAGCAGTACCCGTTGCCTTGCCTTTATTGTTTCAATATCCTGAAAATGAAGATCTTTCATATTAAAGTTTTCGGTAGCTTTTTTCGATCATTTTAGCGATCCTTTCTTCATCAGTCCTGGTGGTCACTTCTCTCCTGAAAGCCTGTTTAAAATGGATCACAGCATTCCTATAATCTTCTTTTTCGTAATAGATCATACCTGCCAGGTACCATGCCTCCCATAAATCGGGGTTTAAATTAACCAGCTGTTTAGCTTTTTCAGATTCTAAAGGAACTCCTTCAGAAAGGTTAATTCTAACCTCCTGCTCAAGTTTTCTATAAGTCTCATAATCCTGAAAAGCTTTAGTATGTATAAAAGGACTTTCAGGAATATTCAGTTCTTCATCTGCAACCGATCCTTTTACAAGACCATTCTGAAACTTTGAAAAAGCCTTATCGAGATCGTAAGCTACAAATTCTCCCATCTGATAAGGATTCGCGGAAACCCAGACCTTTTTTTCTTCAGGTTTGAAAACGATCCCATGATGGGCAAGCAGCTGATTGATAGCTTTTTCATTCCCATAACCAAGAGATACATCATTCAAACCTTTTCTGTTTCGTAAAATCCCAACAGCTTTCTCCGGGTTTAATTTTTCTGATTGAGAAAGCAGTTCGTTCATCCTGTCATACCTGTATTTGGAATGACTTTCTTCTATAGCCTTTAAATTTTTTGAATCATTGGCATAAGCCTCACTCTGAAAATGATTGCTGCACACCAGTTGATCTGAATTGGCCACCTCATAAACACCAAAATTAGACGGAGACACCTCGATCAAAATGGCTTTCCTCTCTGCCGAGCTTCCCACCATAATTGATTCCGACACAAAGACCTCCCTTTTTTTGGCGATTTCAATCGCTTCCGAAGAGTTTGCTGCATATTGAAGGATCTCTCTTGCCACCAGGCTGATCGGAGTTTTGGCGACCAGTGGCATTTTAGATTCCCCAGCATTGATGGTCACTGTGATACCTTTTTCATTCATACCGCTTACCACACCTATCATTCCGCCCCAGGTATACATCATGAATTTATTTCCTGAATCAGGATTTACAAAAGCCACGATCTTTTGTTTTCCAAATTCATCACCTGCATAAAAGTCAAAATTACGACCAATTAATAACTGGTTGTCTTCTGTCTTTTCGTCCCAGGCAGCAAATGATGTACAGCCCACCAGCATAAGGTCCTGCAGAGCATGCCCTATATCGTGAGCTCCATGAAGATAAAGCATCCTTACATAGGCCGGGGCAAAATCATCATAATCCCTCGAGGCATAGCGGGAAATACCATAGATCTCCTGCTGATATTCCGGTAGAATGTGATCATGCATTTTCCTGTTGAACCATGATACCACTTTCTTTAAAAATCCGCGATAACTTTCAGAGGGAACCATGGCCTTCAACTTATTCATAAAGGCTGTTTCCTGATGCTGAATAAGCTCACGCGTAAGGCTGCCGTTGGCTACTCCCCTTTCCAGGGCATTTCCTTCCAGATAGAGTTCCCAGATACCATGATCGTTCCTGTAAAGCTGATTCTTACCCAGACTGAAATGGGATCCAGAATGACGTATGCGAGCAGTATCTATTTCATTTATTCCCTCTACCACCGGCCTTTGCTCCAGGGAACTTTTTACCCCGCAGGAGATGAGAAGTAATGAGATAATGAGCAATATGAAAGGAATTCGCAATTTCATTTAATCGGCTTTACGAAATACCAGAATGTTATTCTGCCTGTAAACAATCTCAAAGTTCATATCCAGTAACCACCTGTTTGGAAATTCCGAATCTATAAAGATCACTTTTTCGGCATTCTTCTTTATTAAATTTATAAGTTCCTGCTGGTTGGGAAAATCACCGTTAATAATAAATACCTTACTCGGCGGAAGATCTTCTATCCTCGAATAGAAGAATATCCTGGCCGAATTTGAACGTGGGGTGCTTTTTGAAACCCTGAACCGGTATTCTTCATTTTCATAAGCATGAATACTGGCATTCCTGAATTTATAGGAAAGAAATAAAGGAATGATACCATATTCCGAATTGACTATGGAAATGCTCTCTCCATCCTCAATATACCTGCTAACCCTTAGGTTCTTTTCACGGGTATTTTTGAATCTCTGGCTTACTTTCGGAAAAACCGACTTATAACGATAGTTATCCAGGATGGCAATTTTACGATATAGTTTTTCACTTTCAGATTCGCTTAGCCTTCCTCTGAAATCGGCAAGCTGGCCAAAATGAAAGGGAGCTTTGCCTTTTTCGACCCTGTTAAGAATGAGCATTCTGAAAATAGCCCGCTGCAGCACAAAACTTACAAATACTGCGGTAAGGACTCCTATTATTGAAACTATTGAAACTGATCTGAGGGCAGGGTGCTGAGCAAAAATCAACGCTCCCATTCCCAGCAGAGTGGTGATCACAGAAATAAGTATAGAAGTTTGATAAGTTGTAAGATCAGATCTGCCGGTCTCATATTCTTTTAAAGAAGCATTCGTAATAAAAATGCTGTAATCCAGGCCGAGTCCAAAAATAAAAGTAGAGATAATGATATTAAGAATATTGAACTCTATGTCCAGAATCGCCATAATACCAAGCGCACAGACCCACGTAATTGCGATAGGTAGCAGAGTGAAAAGGCTTATTTCCAGATTACGATAGAAAATAAGAAGAATAACAAAAACCGCGAGGATCGAGATCAAAATTAGTTTATTGAAGTCTTCTTTCAGACTACCCAGGAAATTCTGGTTCATCGCCTTGCGATCCAGAGCAAAGATGCCTTTCTCATTATTAAAATTTGCGATAAAATCAGCACTTTCAGTCTCCTTCAGGCTAACAGTACTCGTAACTGTAGCTATATCTTCCTCTTCAGAAATAAAATCATCGAGATAGAGAGAACCTGCATTCTTATAATCATCAAGATCTATGTTTGCAAAATCCCGATGAAGCTGCTCATAAAAATTATTGAAGGTCTCAGGACGGAAACCATATTCAGCTGAAATTGAAATTATATTCACCCTAAGGCTATCAATCTTTTTGGGTGTCCAGAATGATTCCCAGTTCTCTATCCTTTTATTTTGCGTTTCGGTGGATAGGATCACTCCTCCTATACTGCTGAAATTTTCAATTTTCCCCTCATTTTTAAACTCCTGCAAACGCTGATATAATTTGTTGTTTTCCTGAAGTGCATCATCAACAGAATTACCATAAGCAATCATGTAGACGGTCTTTCCTGATCTTCCCGCCAGGCTTTCCACCCTGTCCTCCAGGTCCTTAATGCCGGGCGGTTCGTAATTCAACTTAGAAAGATCATTATTGAATTCAACCCGGTTAAAGAAGAAAAGAGAAAATACAAACAGCAATAACACAACAAGCACCAAAGGCCTTTTCCTGGAATAATCTACAGCCGCCATTTTATCCAGAAAATTGCGACTTTTAATTGAACCGGGTTTAGGTTCATAGAACAATGGAACAAGAATAAGCGCGAAAACTGAGGAAAGCAGAACACTTATGGAAGCGAAAATTCCAAGATCATTCAATGCTTCACTTTGTACAAATATGAGGCATAGAAATGCGACCGCAGTTGTCGTACTGCTCATTAATATAGGCCTTGTTATGTCTCTGTATAACTGTTTTATATCTCGATTATTCCGGTAATGCGTCATGATATGAAGCGCATAATCCAGTGTTATGCCTAAAAGAATAGCCCCAATTCCAAGAGAGATCGCAGAAACGCTTCCTTTTGCTATACTTAAAACCGCTATGGCTGAAATACCTGCTATTATACTTGGGATGAAAAGAAGAAGCGGGACATAAATTTTCCGATAAAAAAAGACGAGCAATATTAGCAGCAGAACCACCGCGATACCTATCGTAAGCCTTATATCTTTTTTTATACGATTCGCGTTAGCCAGGGAATACAGGATTCCTCCAAAATAACTGGCCTCCACCTGCTCATATTCCTCATTTAGTTCCCGGGTAATATCTTCCAGAGAATTAATAAAATCTTCATTCCTGTGAGTTTCCGACGAGGGTAAAGCAGAATCCAGAAAAAGAATGATATTCCTTCTATCCTTTGTGATCAGGTAGTTTTTATAAATACCGAAATTATCTCCTACCTGAAGTTCCTGGAGTTTCGAAAGCCCGAGATTCGTGAATCCCAATGGATCGCTCAGAAAGTAATCTTTGGTCACAAATCCGGTGGGTGACATTAGTTGGCGGTAACCAGAGCCCAAACGGATCCTTATAGTATCTGGGTAAAGCCGGTTGGATATTTTTTGGTAATCCTTCTGCTGCAGGAAGACCGGAAGATTATCATAAACAAAGTTATAGACCTGCCTGATATCCTTTTCTGGGACTTTCCCCTTTATTTCCCTCACATATCCGGGTAATTCCTTTTCTATTCTTTCCGTAAGCTTATTGGCGTAAGCAACCAGGGTGTCCGGCGAAGTATCTTCAGATTCTGCAGATATACTTATTATCAGCTTGTCTGAAAGATCGGTCACCCTCAAGACCTTCCTTAGAATATCCTGTTTTTCTCCTGAAGGAATAAGACTTGTAATATCCTCTTCAAGGGTAATATTCCAGGCAAAAAAAGTGGTGATGGCAATATAAATGAGAAGTACGGAAAAACCCAGGGTCTTACGGTTTTTCAAAAAGTCATGAATATTGAGAAAAGCTTTATGCATTAAGGTTTCACCACCTGCTTTTGATTAAAGACCGAAAATAAAAAATAAAATACAATCCAAAGACTAAAGGCCATGACAATTGCAAGGGTAAAACTTCCCATAATATATTGCCATACCCCCATAAAAACATCACTGCCTGTTTCAAATTTCTGAAGATTCATCTCCCAGTCAAATCCTTTGCCTGAAATAAGGGAACCGGCCTGATAACTAGCATATATTATTACAGGAATTAAAGGCGGTATACTTATATTTGAGAATAAGAAGGCTATAACCTTATTTAAGCGGAAAACTGCAGCCAGGATAAAGACCAGTAAAGTATGGATTCCCCAAAAAGGTGAGATCCCAACGAACACACCTAACGCGATGGCAGCAGCCTTTTTATGAGGTGGCTCCTGACTCTTCACAATATCTTCTTTCCAGAATTTTCTGAATCCTTTATTTTTAAAATCCTGGTATTTATTCCTGGGATGTATATAGAAGAAACTCACCAGCACAAACCACATATACAAAAGGACAATTCGAACTATATCCCAGAATGGTCTGAAATGAGTGACCCTTTCACCTTCCTGATAGAGCACCTTAATTGGTATATTCTTTACTTCAGCCTTTTTCCAGGCTGCCTTTACAAGGACTTCAATCTCAAGTTCGAATTTCCAGGTGACAAGTTTAAGGGAGTTAATAAGATTCACTGGATAAAGTCTGTAACCACTTTGGGTGTCATGTAATTCAATGCCGGTTACCACTAAAAACCAGAAATTGGAAAATCGGTTTCCCTTACTGCTTTTTCCCGGAATACCATCTCTTCCCATATTTCGATCCCCAACAAGTAGAAGTTCCGGATCGTCTTTTTTACGGGCTTCGAGTTCAGTCAGAAAGACGTCCAGATCATCAGGGTAATGCTGCCCATCAGAATCTATTGTGATCGCATAATCATAATTCAGTTCCTGAGCAAAGGCAAAACCGGTCTTAAGCGCCATGCCTTTACCTTTATTCTCAGGGTGTGCTTTATGGTGAAGGTCTTCATGATCTTTTAAAATTCTGGAAGTATCATCGGTGGATCCATCATTCACAACGATGATATTGCAGGTATAAAGTTTAAGATCTGACAAAAACGACGCAAGTGAATTTGCATTATTGTAAGTGGGTACAATAACGCAACAGTTAAGCTTTTCGAATCTGGATTGAAAAACCGGTTCTTTTTTCACCTGCTAAATTTTACTGCAAAATTATTATTTATTCAGAGAGGGACATAACTATAGAAACATAATTAAAGACTTTTGTATAGAGAGTTGATCTTCAGCACTATGCCCTTGTTGTTCTTAGCAATTCCTTTAAGTTTTATAAATTCTCCGTTTTGTTCGAGTTGGGATTCCAGTATCAATTCATCATCATCTGTAGGATCAAAAACAGCCATAAACTTAACATTGTCGGCTCTCACCAGCTGAAGCGGACCTTCGAATACCCTCTCAGCCTCCTCCTTGAATAACTGCATAAGCACTACACCAGGGGTTACCGGCCTACCCGGAAAATGACCATTATAGATCTCATGGTTTTTATTGACCCTCAGGCTAGTTAACTGAAAATCTTCTTTTGGCTCTGTTTGCGAGACCTCGTAAAAGTCCTTTAAAATCATGCGAATACTTTAAAGAACAAGATAGTTAGTTTTGAAAAACAGAAGGTGGTATGGACTGATTAATTTTAATGTTTTTCATAAAGATCTCGGTATAATCACCGGAAGGATCTACTAATCTCACCGAATTGATGAGATGGTCTGAATTAAAATTAACCCATATTTCCTTGAACATTCCGCTAAGGCTCCGATCTTTAGGGACGATTCGTGCCCTTATATTATGTTTATCCCGATAATAGGTAATTGTGAAGTCTTTATCTGACTGTAAGATCTTTCCGTTAACACTGCCTGCTACCAGCTCTCCCATTTTTTCGAAAAGCTTATTGGAAGACAGGTCTACCTCTGAAAGCTGCCCTTCCTCCATGATATAGAGCTTGGAGTCCTTAAAAAGTATCTGATAATCGTAAGGCCTGAGATATTCCCATTTTAAAAGATCTGGTGATTTATAATATACTTTTCCCTGGCTCTCGGGGCTTTCATCCATCACTTTCATATGCTTGGTTTGCATGAATTCGGCTGAAAAGCTATTAATCCCATTCGCTTTTTCGATCACCCGGGATTTAAATGCATGCTCCTCGGCATTATTCAAAACACCGTTTTGAGCCATCATGTTCAGGCTTAGGAAAAAAAGGCAAATTTTAAGTATACGCATTAATTCTAAATAATTTATCAGGTCTTACAATAGCAAATTCTCGCTGCTTTAGAATTACCAATAATTGTTCCAAGATAAAGGAAGTCTTTTCCATATTATCATGTAGAAGGATAAGATCACCTTTTTCGAGCTTTTTTGTAATTCGATTTATGATCACTTCCGGAGATTTGGTGATCGCGTCATATGGTCTGACGTTCCACCCCATTACACTATGTCCTGTTATCTGTAAAGCCCTTTTTGTCTTAGGATTAATAATACCGAAAGGAGGGCGAAAAAGATTCATTTTCACACCACCAATCTCTTTTGCAATATAATCACATTTTAAAATTTCATTTGCGATGGTCTTACTGCTTAGAAATCCCATCCTTCTTGTATGAGAATAAGTGTGATTGCCAACAATATGTCCACGTTTTAATATCTCCAGGAAAATCTGAGGCTGTTCCTCTATCTTTTTCCCGATACAGAAAAACACTGCCTTTGCCTCATGCTTATCCAGAATATCAAGGATCTTAAGTGTATTATCATCGGGACCGTCATCAAAGCTCAGGGCCACCGCGTTTTCAGGAAAATCGGGATTTTTGTTATATGCCTTTACAAAAAAATTAAACTGCACATTTGTCGACACTATAAGAATGAATATGATATATAAAACCACTAATAACGGTAAGGGCCAAAAGGGCCAGTCATTCATCAGGAACAGGAAGAGCATAAGCATGAATATCCCTCCAAAAAGTATATTTACGATTTTATAGATCAAAGCTTCTGTAAAAGAATTAGTCCGTGATTCTTTCCGAGATACTGGTTATAAATCAGGATCTTTCGGGGTTTCCTGCAATTTAAATCATTCAATTTAATAAAATCAGGGAATTTATTTTCTTTCAGGATTTTAGAAGCCAGCCAGAAAGCATAAGCCGAAACCGAATTATTTTCTCCAACCAGATGTTTATATGCCAGCTGCACAGTATCCGGGAAAAGCTTATCCTGTAACTCGTGGTAAAAAGGGTCATATCTTGAATCTCCATTATTACCCAGGATCACGATATCAATAGCTGAAGAAGTAAGATCATTAGCCTGAAGAAAATCTTCGGTTCTTTCACCAATTTTCTGAATTTCTGTTGAGTTAATGATTTCAACATCAACTAATTCTGCATACGAATTTCTAGTTTCCTGTGAACTTAGTATAAAGAATGAGGCCGACTCTGAAAAAATGCTTCCCGGAGTTTTCGACCCTAACAGGTCAGTATTTTTAACCGATTCCTGCTTCAATTGCCCGTCAAGCTCCTGGAAACCCGTAAAAGCCGGAGAGACCTCGTCAACACCTCCAGCAAGGATGTTTTGAGTTCCACTTTCGGTTCTCGCCTGAAGCAAAGCGTCGAGTATAGCACTTTCAAATGAAGCTGAATTCTGTGTATAGGTCATGTTATAACCAGTACACTTAAGATCGAGCGCTATTTGCCCGCCAACCGTATTATGAGTAGACTGGATAAATGATGTGGGACTTAACAGGCCTTCATCTGTAGTGAGCATGGCCTCCATGAATTTTTCAGTGTCCTGCAAACATCCCTGGCCCGTACCAACCATAATGGCATCTGGCATATCAAGCTGTGCATCCAGCATCGCTTTTTTTGAGCAGAACAGGCCCATTTTTACCGCGTTCGACATTCGCCTGAGCATCATAGGCTTGATCACGGACTTATAATCCTGCTCCAGGGCAGGAATTATATTGCTCTGATATTCCCTGATATTTCCTGTCTCTAAAATATCTTCAGATTGTGGAGAGATGGATGATATGCCATTTACATAAAGCCTATTCATCTTTCTGAAAAATTAAGGATGTACAATTTCCGCCGAAACCAAAGGAATTAGAAAGTATGTTAGAAATCTTCATTTTCGTAGGTTCCGTTACAGGGAATAATCCGGTTTCTTTCATTCCTGACTTGAAATTCAGATTGGGAAAGACCTTCTGCTCCTGCAATGAAATCAGGCTAAAAACCGCTTCCACAGCTCCTGCAGCTCCAAGGGTATGACCCGTATAAGCCTTAGTAGAACTGAACGGTGGAATTTCATCACCAAAAGCACGTTGAAAAGCAATACTTTCAGAAAGATCATTATTTTTAGTACCAGTACCGTGAGCGTTGATATAATCTATATCCCCGCTTTTTATTCCGGCTTTTTTCAAAGCTTTAGAAATGGCAAGATAGGCTCCCTCTCCATTTTGGGAAGAAGCAGTTTGATGAAAAGCATCATTCGCATTTCCATAGCCAGTGACCCTGCCCAAAACTTTTCTGTCACCAATACAATCATCAGCTTCCAGTAAAATATAAGCGGCTGCCTCGCCCAGGTTAAGTCCGTCCCGGTCTTCATCAAATGGTCTGCAATTATTTTCAGAAAGGATCATCAGAGAATTAAAACCATTCAGAGTGAATTTAGTAAGACAGTCGCTGCCACCAACAATCACTCTTTTAAGTTTACCGGATTCGATCATCCTGGCTCCCATCATAATAGCGTTAGCTGATGAAGAACAAGCTGTACTAATAGTGGAAACAAAGCCTTTAAGACCAAAATATTCCGCGATCATTTCTGTAGAGAACCCCGGGTGCTGCGCCCTGATAAACCTTCGGTTTTCAGTATTTTTAGAATAATCGTAAAAATAGCGCTCGGTCATATCTATCCCGCCTACACTGGTCCCGGAAATGATCCCGGTATCTGGAGGAATATCTGTAAGACCCATGTTTACAAGCAACTGTTTTATTGCATAAGCGCCAAGCATTGTGGCTCGCGAGAAAGTATGATTCCTTTCCAGATCAAGCTTATTCTCTAATTCAGAATTAGAGAAGCTTATCTCCCCGACCAGAATATTAGAATGTTTTGTCTGGAAAATGTTAGGTTTATCAATGCCACTTCTACCGGACTTCAGAGAATCGCTTGTTTCTTCAAGGTCTCTCCCAATTGAAGAAATAATTCCCATTCCGGTGACGGCGACACCTTTCATAAATTACCTGGTCCTGTTTTTCTCGATAAAATCGGCCATGGTATTTATAGAGTTAAATACTTCCTTCCCTTGCTGGGGATCTGAAAGCTTGA
>JAWWBH010000006.1:0-32209 GCA_033721075.1 Christiangramia sp. | reverse complement strand
ATACACGATGATAAGCAACAGCCTTTATATTCGCTAACACAGGTCATTGATATCTCAAAACAAAAGAAGGCTGAAAGTAATTTAAGGAACACTATTGCAAGATTTGAAGCTATTCTTGGGGCCAGTACTCGTAACATGATAGTAGGTACTGATACTGATGGTCTTATAACTTTTTACAATACTGGTGCTGAAAATTTACTGGGTTATTCAAAAGAAGAAGTCCTGGAAAAACATAATCCTTCATTATTCCACAATAAAGAAGAGGTTATGGAAGTAGCAACCGAACTGGCCAAAACTTCCGGGCAACTATTTCAAGGCTTCGATATCTTTAAAGAGCTTGTAAAGGGTGACCAGTTTTCTCGTGAATGGACGCTTATTAAAAAAGATGGCTCTAAACTCCCTGTACAACTAACCATTACGGCCATAAGGGATAATAATGGAATAATAGGCTATTTGGGAGTTGGAACAGATATTAGTGAATTAAAGAGAGTTGAAAAGGAAATAAAATCAATTCTAAAGATCACCCAGAGTCAGAATGATCGATTAAAGAATTTTGCTCATATCGTATCCCATAACCTTAGATCACATTCGGGCAATATAGAAATGCTTCTCAACCTTTTCCTTGAAGAAAATCCTGATGTTCAGGAAGACGAGATGATGATTCATTTGAATAAGGCAAGCGCTAATTTAAAAGAGACCATTTCACATTTAAGCGAAGTAGTTCTTATGAATGTCTCGGTCAGGGAAAGCCTTACCACCTTAAATCTTTCGAAATATATCAGGAATGCAACCGAAAATTTAATGGCACTGGCAGAGAAAAATGATGTTCAGATAGTAAATGAAGTTCCTCAGAAAATTAAGGTACTTGGGATTCCTGCTTATCTGGACAGTATTCTTCTTAATTTTATTTCAAATGCTATTAAGTACAAAGCATCTAATAGAAAAAGTTTTGTCAAAATACGAACAACAGTAATATCAGATAATGTAGTTCTTGAAATTGAAGATAATGGCCTTGGAATTGACCTTAAGAAGCATAGGAGAAAACTATTTGGAATGTACAAAACATTCCATTCCAATGAAGATGCCAGGGGAATAGGGCTGTTTATAACAAAGAACCAGATCGAAGCTATGGGAGGAAAAATAGAAGTAGAAAGTGAACTAGACAAAGGGACGACCTTTAAAATATATCTGAAATATGAAAAAAATTGATTTAGCCTGCATTATTGATGATGATCCTGTTTTTGTTTTTGGTGCAAAGAAAATTATGGAGCTTGGAAATATATGTAAGAGTTTCATGGTATTCCCAAATGGAGCGGAAGCCCTTGATAATTTAAAACCTTTAATATCCTCAAAGGAAAACTTACCGGACTTTATACTTTTAGATATAAATATGCCTGTAATGAACGGTTGGGACTTTTTAGATGAATTCATAAAGATCCCATGTGAACAGAACATTACAATTTATATTGTTACATCCTCGTTGGATCCACTGGATTTGGAAAAAGCAAAATCCTATAGTAATGTCAACAACTATTTGATTAAACCTATTAGTATTGAAAATCTTCGGGAACAATTAATCGAGGATTATTAAAACCATAATATTCAAAAAAACAACCTCCTTAGGTGCCTAAGGAGGTTTTTATGGTATAAATATCAGGAAAGATTACTCTTTACCTTCCATTTTATCCTTCAATGCCTGAAGATCTGCATTTACATCACCAATAGTGGTTTTGTCTGCATTTTGAGCGGCAGCTTTCTTAGCGGCCTGCTTAACGATCTTCTGCTCTTCTTCTTTATGGATAGCAGTGTGAGAAGCTACAACTCTTTTGAATTCTTTATTGAATTCGATGATCTGGAATTCTGCCTCTTCACCTTTCTTCAATTTGCTTCCGTCCTCTTTCTCAAGATGTCTTTGCGGAACAAATGCAGTGATATCCTCGTTAAAGTCTATGGTTGCACCTTTGTCTACGATTTCAGTGATCGCAGCTGTATGAGTGGTTCCAACTCCATAGTCTTTTTCATATTTATCCCAGGGATTATCCTCGATTTGCTTATGTCCAAGACTAAGTTTTCTACCTTCAACGTCTAATTCAAGAACTACTACTTCAAGCTCATCACCTACGTTTGTGAACTCAGATGGGTGCTTGATCTTCTTAGTCCATGAAAGATCAGAGATATAGATAAGTCCGTCGATTCCTTCTTCTAACTCCACGAATACTCCAAAGTTAGTGAAGTTACGAACGATACCTTTATGCTTAGAACCTACCGGATATTTAGAAGTAATATCAGTCCATGGGTCTGGAGTCAATTGCTTGATTCCAAGAGACATTTTCCTGTCTTCTCTATCCAAGGTAAGGATCTGTGCCTCTACTTCATCTCCAACGTTAACGAAATCCTGAGCTGAACGCAAGTGCGTACTCCAGGACATCTCTGAAACGTGGATAAGACCTTCAACACCTTCAGCAACTTCAATAAATGCACCGTAATCTGCGATTACAACTACTTTACCTTTTACTTTATCACCAACTTTCAGGTTCTCATCAAGAGCATCCCATGGGTGCTGGCTAAGTTGCTTAAGACCTAACTGAATTCTAGACTTAGACTCATCAAAGTCAAGGATCACAACATTAAGTTTCTGGTCAAGCTCAACGATCTCATTTGGATGGTTGATTCTAGACCAGCTAAGATCTGTAATGTGAACAAGTCCGTCAACACCTCCAAGGTCAACGAATACACCGTAAGAAGTAATATTCTTAACAGTACCTTCAAGTACCTGACCTTTTTCAAGCTGACCGATGATCTCTTTCTTCTGCTCTTCGATATCTGCTTCGATAAGCGCTTTGTGAGATACAACAACGTTCTTGAATTCGTGGTTGATCTTAACCACTTTGAATTCCATGTTCTTACCAACGTAAGCATCGTAATCACGAATTGGTTTCACATCGATCTGAGATCCAGGAAGGAAAGCTTCGATACCAAATACATCTACGATCATACCACCTTTGGTACGACATTTAATGAATCCATTTACTACGAGGCTTTCGTCGTGTGCTTTGTTAACACGCTCCCAGGCTTTGATCACTCTCGCCTTACGGTGAGAAAGGATAAGCTGTCCTGTAGCATCTTCACGAACATCGATCAATACCTCTACATCATCCCCAACTTTAAGGTCTGGATTGTAACGAAATTCGTTAAGAGAGATAACTCCTTCACTTTTTGCGTTTATATCGATAATTGCATCACGGTCAGTGATATTGATCACTTTTCCAGTTACAACTTCGTCGTCTAAAGTGTCTACGAAATTTTCTTCAACCAGCTTTTCAAATTCTTCCAGCTTCTCATCGTCGATAGGATCGATTCCTTCTTCGTAATTGTGCCAGTTGAATTCTTTAAGGAATTTTTCAGGACTTTCCTGTTGTTTTTCTGGTTCAGGTTGAGATTGAGTATCCATCCCTGCTACGTCCTGAACTTCAACATTTTCAGTGTTGTCCTGAACTTCTTTGTTTTTGTTTTCTTCAGCCATTACTGACTATAAAATTTGTATTCTGAGTTCCTCCGGAAATCTGATTAGCAAATTAGAAACTTCAGAAGTTGTTTATAATTTTGATTATCAAGCCTTTTTGGATTCCCGGTGTTCTGCCAAAAAGGAGTGCAAAAATACACAACTAAACAAAAATCCGCAACTAATAATGAAATTAATTGCGGATAAGTATTTTAAATTAAGATTACTGGGCGTTCACCGCCTTAATCCTGTCTTTAACCAACTTCAGTACTTTTTCAAACTGTTCTTCAAGATCCATACTTGAATTATCGAATTCCACAGCATCATCGGCCTTTCTAAGCGGGGAATCTTCACGGGTAGAATCCATAAAATCCCTGTCCTTTACATTTTTAAGTACTTCTTCATAACTAATATCATCTCCCCTTTCCATAAGCTCATCATAACGCCTTTTTGCTCTTTGCTCCGTTGAGGCCGTCATGAATATCTTTAGTTCAGCATCTGGAAAAACAACCGTACCAATATCACGCCCGTCCATTACTATACCTTTTTCCTTCCCCATTTCCTGTTGCTGTTCCACCAGCATCTTTCTCACCTTAGGAATCGCAGAAACCCGGCTCACATGCCTGGAAACTTCCATATATCTTATCTCTTCTTCTACATTTTCATCATTCAGATAAATCTCTCCATAGCCTTTATCTTCATTGAATACGAATTTCAAATTAATAAATGGCAAATGCCTAAGGATAGCCTCTTCATCAAAATTCCCTTCAGAAACAAATACCTTACGCATCATGTACAAGGTAACCGCCCTGTACATCGCTCCGGTATCCACATATACATAACCAAGTTCCCTGGCCAGACGTCTTGCAACGGTGCTCTTGCCCGTAGAGGAAAATCCATCAATAGCTATTGTAATTTTCTTATCCATGTAAATTTATTTCTGTGGCAAAGGTAAATTTTTCTTATGGCTAATCCCTTTTTTGAATAAAAAAGCCCCTGAGACGGGGCTTAATTTTTAAAGCTTTTTAGCGTTCTTCACATTTTGCTTTGTGATCGCAATATCTATCACATCACTCATTTCCTTTACATAATGGAAGGTAAGACCTTTTAGATATTCTTCTTTTATTTCTTCAATATCTCTGCGGTTCTCCTCACAAAGAATTATTTCCTTGATCCTTGCTCTTTTTGCAGCCAGGATCTTTTCCTTAATCCCTCCAACCGGCAATACCTTTCCTCTCAGGGTTATCTCACCGGTCATGGCTATGCTCTTCTTTACCTTCTTCTGAGTGAATAAGGAAACAAGCGATGTCAACATAGTTATACCAGCACTCGGACCATCTTTTGGAGTCGCTCCTTCAGGTACGTGAATATGTACATTATATTGATCGAATATCGAAGGAATGATCCCTAATCTTTCCGCATTCGCTTTAATATATTCCATAGCGATAGTAGCCGATTCCTTCATAACCTTTCCAAGATTACCGGTAATGCTAAGATTACCTTTCCCTTTGGAAAGAATGGACTCAATAAAGAGAATATCACCACCAACGCTGGTCCACGCAAGACCCGTTACCACACCTGCTACTTCATTGTTTTCATATTTATCACGCTCCATCTTAGGACTACCAAGGATTTCAATAATATCTTCATCTGAAATCTTGATATTATACTCCTCTTCCATCGCGATATTCTTTGCAGCGTAACGCACTACTTTGGCTATTTGCTTTTCAAGCCCTCGCACACCAGATTCACGAGTATACCCTTCAACTATCTTTTCCAGTTGCTTTTTGCCAATTTTTAGATGATCACTTGTTAGACCATGCTCTTCCAGCTGCTTTGGCAGCAGGTGTCTTTTAGCGATCTGAACTTTTTCCTCAATAGTATAACCTGTTACACTAATAACCTCCATCCTGTCTCGTAGAGCTGGCTGAATAGTGCTAAGTGTATTCGAGGTAGCAATGAACATCACTTTGGAAAGATCGAAGCCCATCTCAAGAAAATTATCATGAAAATCGCTGTTTTGCTCGGGATCCAATACTTCCAGTAATGCTGATGACGGATCACCCGCGTTACCAATACTTAGTTTATCGATCTCATCAAGAACGAAAACAGGATTACTTGTTCCTGCTTTTTTAAGACTCTGAATTATTCTTCCTGGCATAGCACCAATATAGGTCTTCCTATGCCCCCGAATCTCTGCTTCATCCCTTAAACCTCCAAGAGATATCCTAACATATTCACGCCCTAAGGATTCGGCAATAGACTTACCTAAAGAGGTTTTACCAACACCGGGAGGCCCGTAAAGGCATAAGATAGGAGACTTCATATCATTCCTAAGCTTAAGAACAGCCAGATATTCTATGATCCTTCGCTTAACATCATCAAGACCATAATGGTCGCGGTCTAATATCTTCTTAGCTCTCTTAAGATCGAACTTATCTTTGCTGAACTCATTCCATGGAAGGTCAAGGAACAGGTCCAGGTAGTTTCTTTGAATAGAATACTCAGCCACCTGAGGATTCATTCGCTGCATCTTGGAAAGTTCCTTTTCAAAATGCTTCTGAACATCTTCACCCCATTTTTTGTCTTTAGCACGGGCACGCATATCCTCGATGTCCCCTTCATGGGAAACACCACCCAGCTCGTCCTGAATGGTCTTCATTTGCTGATGAAGAAAATATTCCCGCTGTTGCTGGCTCATATCACTTTGCACCTTGCTCTGGATATCGTTCTTCAGTTCCAGTTTCTGGTACTCTGTATTCATATGTTTCAAGGTAGCCAGGGCACGATCCTTAAGATCGTTGGTCTCAAGCAACTGCTGCTTCTCTTCCACGCTTAAACTCATGTTGGAAGAAACAAAGTTTATAAGGAAGGAGGTGCTCTCAATATTCTTGATCGCAAAGGATGCTTCAGATGGAATATTAGGGCTTCCCTTTATGATTTGAAGCGCGAGGTCCTTGATGGAATCTATGATCGCTGAAAACTCTGCATTATCCTTTTCCGGCCTGGTTTCCGGTACTTCAGTAATCGTAGCGTTCATATAGGGTTGTTCAGTGACAACCTCAGTGATCTGAAAACGCTTTTTTCCCTGAATTATAACCGTGGTATTACCGTCTGGCATCTTCAACACCCTCAGGATCCTTGCAACGACACCTACCTTATTAATATCCTTCGCTGAAGGATTTTCAACCTCTTCATCCTTCTGTGATACCACACCAATGATCTTACTACCGTTATTGGCATCATTGATCAATTTTATGGAAGCATCGCGGCCCGCTGTAATAGGTATTACAACCCCGGGGAAAAGCACGGTGTTTCTTAGAGGGAGTATAGGCAGGGTTTCGGGCAGGTTCTCTTTATTTATTTCCTCTTCATCTTCAGGGGTCATTAAAGGGATTAATTCCGCATCCTCATCAATTCCCTGAAATGACAAACTGTCAATATTCGTAAACTTTGTTTTCGTCATAATTATATTTAAGTCATACTGTCACCAAAATTAATAATGATTAATTTTGTGAAGTTACCTGAAAGTCTTGAATAACAAGACCTTCATCATTATTTTAGATTTCCTAATTCCAATTATTCAATTCCCATGCCACGCTTTTTTTAAAAATATTTTTCTAAAAGTGTAACATAGCGTAAACAAACCCATCTTTATAACAGAAACCAAGTATTAATTGACACCAACCATCACACATATTAATAACCTGGTAGAACGTTGTCGCCATGGCGACCAGCGTGCTCAAATGGAAATCTATGATCGCTATTACAAAGCTATGTATAACACCGCTTATCGCATAACCGGTCATTCAGCTGAAGCCGAAGACATAATGCAGGAAGCTTTTTTGAGTGCTTTCACAAAGATTGAAAGTTTTCAGGGAACTTCCACCTTCGGAGCCTGGCTAAAGCGAATAGTTGTGAACGAAAGTCTCACCGCTTATAAAAAGATCGCAAAACTGGGAGAAGTAAGCTACAATGACAAGTTAAAAAATGAGAGCGATTCTGGTGGTATTGCTCTGGAAGAAGACGACCATAATAACCAAAAAGTTCGCATGATCCTAAAGGAGTTAAAGTCCCTCAAAGATAATTACAGATTGGGACTCACTTTACATCTCATTGAAGGATACGACTATGAGGAAATTTGTGAAATAATGAATATTTCTTACGCTAATTGCCGAACTATGATTTCAAGGGCAAAAGAGAGCTTAAGAAAAAAATTGGAGCATCATGAAAAATAATGACTTTGAAGATCTTTTTGAAGGTTTGGACTTCGATATCGAAGAACCGCATGCCGGCCATAAAGAACGCTTCTTTAAAAAACTGGAAGAAAGAGCTTCTATTCCAGAACATAAGGGAAAAGTTAGAAGACTTTGGGCTCCGGCCCTAAGTATCGCAGCGAGTTTCCTGCTGGCCTTCTTTCTCCTTGGAGAATTTCTTGGTCCACAAAGCACGGCAAAGAATTCTGATCTAGCCAGTATTTCTCCTGAAATGAAACAAACCCAGGAATTCTATACCAGCATGATCACTAAAGAGCTAAATGCCATTGATGCTGAAAAAACACCGGAAACAGAAGCTATTATCCATGATGCAATGCTTCAAATGGAAAAACTGGAAAAAGAATATCAGGTCCTTAGAAAAGACCTGGTAAAAAGCGGCAAGGACAACAGGGTTATCCACGCCATGATCCAGAATTTCCAGCAACGAATAGACCTTTTAAATAACGTTTTAACCCAAATTGAAAATATTAAAACACTAAAGAACCAAAATCATGAAAACAATATTATCTAGTATCTTAATCTTTGCGGTGCTCGCCCCCGGCCTTCCTTCATTTGATGCTAAAGTGGAGAAAACCGACTGCATTACAGAAAAAAATGAGCTGGACGGCAAACATACCAGGGAGAAAAAGATCAAAAAGGAATTTAATGTAAGTGCCAACTCCAACCTTAGTATCGATAACAGTTATGGGAATGTGGATATCACTACCTGGAACGAAAATCGCGTTGTTATTGAGGTTATTATTAAAACCAATGGAAATGACGAGGATAAAGTGGAAGAAAAACTTGAGGAGATCAATGTAGATTTTAACCAGAACTCATCTGGCGTTAGCGCGAAGACCCGTTTTTCCAAAGAGGACAAATCATGGTGGAAAAATATATTTGATGGATTCGAAAATGTGAATATGGAGGTTAACTATATAGTTAGAGCTCCTGAAGGCAATAACCTGGACATCAATAATGATTATGGCGGGATCTACATTGATAAGACTACGGGAAATGCGAAGATCACCTGTGACTATGGAAAAATTGATATTGGTGAATTAAGAGGAAAGTCAAATTACCTCAACTTCGATTACACAAGAAATAGTAGAATTGCATATGTGACCAGGGCTGAAATTAATGCCGATTATTCAGATTATGAAATCGGGGAAGCTGAAGAGTTAATGGTAAATGCTGATTATACAAAATCAACGATCCAGAAGGTTTCAAGACTTGATTTCAACTGCGACTATGGTAGTATAGATATTGATAAGGTTAAAATACTTAAGGGAGATGGAGATTACCTTACAACTAAGGTTAACCGTATTTTCACATCAGCAGATCTTAATCTGGACTACGGTTCATTATCCATAGAGAAAGTGATCAAGGGCACACGTAGCGTCAATATCGATACAGACTATGCCGGAGTGAAAATTGGGTATGATAACGAAATGAGCTTTCAGTTTGATGTAAAGACATCTTACGGAGGTATAAAAGGACTTGATGGCCTTGAGGTCCAAAAAAGGAATCAGGGTAACACAAGTAACAGTGTGTCCGGATACTATGGATCTTCCAGTGATGGTGCAAAATTCAATATTACTACCAGTTACGGAAGTGTAAACTTTAATAAACAATAATCATCAATCAAATAAATTTAAATCATGAAAAGATCAATCTTATTTTTAGCCGCCTTTCTAATGGTATTATCTACCGCCAATGCCCAATGGTGGAGTAATGAGAAAATAAAAGGTAACGGCGAAATGGTTACAAAAACCAGGTCTACAGGTTCTTATGACGCGGTTCAGCTAATAGGCTCCATGAATGTGGAACTTGTAGCTGGTAGCGAAGGCAGTATAAAAGTAGAGGCCGAAAGTAACCTTCAGGAATATATACTTACAGAGGTAAAAAACGGAACCCTAAAGATTTCTACAGAAAAAGGAGTCAACCTTGATCCAACAGAAGATATTAAAATTACCGTACCCTTCGAAAGCCTTGAAGAAGTATCACTAACAGGTTCGGGAGACATCTGGAACAAAGATGTGATCAAAGCTTCAAATTTTAAGGTACAGGTGACTGGTTCAGGCGACATGACTTTGAACCTGGATGTACGGGACCTTGAAGGAAAAATTACCGGATCAGGAGATATAAATCTTAAAGGAAGAAGTGAGAATTTCGAATGCAGCGTAACAGGAAGCGGAGACTTTGAAGCATACGATCTGGATGCGGAAAATGTTGAGGCCAGGGTAGCCGGTTCTGGGGATATCATGGTGAACGCGAAACAATCGCTTACAGCAAGAGTATCAGGCTCCGGAGACATCAATTATAGAGGAAATCCCGAAAAACAGGATTTCAAGACCTTTGGGTCAGGAAGTGTTTCCTCAAATTAATTAGTTGAAAGAAAATTCAAGAGGCTGTCTAAAAAGTTACTTATCCGTAATTGCGAGGAAGGAAGCAATCTTTACATAATTGGTAATCACCAAAAACAGATTACTTCACTTCGTTCGTAATGACAACTTACTTTTTAGACAGCCTTTTTTATGCTTTAATACGTCCTTTTGGTACTCTCATTAGAAGGAATACTCCAATTATAAAAAATACAACAAGAAATAAAATTGAATTTCTGATGCTCCCCGTAATTTGAGCAACAAGTCCATACATAAACATGCCTATTACGATACCTATTTTTTCGGAAACATCATAAAAACTAAAATAACTTGCTGTATCCAGGGTATCAGGAGGCAGCATCTTGGAGTAGGATGACCTAGACAAAGACTGAATCCCACCCATCACAAGACCTACCGAAGCGGCCGCGATATAGAATTGAACAGGAGTGGTTATAAAATATGCGTAACCGCAGATAGCGATCCAAACTAGATTAATCAGAATAAGTATTTTAATATCTCCAAATCTGATCGCCAGCCTGGAAGTAAAGGTAGCTCCAGCCACGGCGACCAGCTGTATAAGTAAAATGCTCACAATAAGTCCTGTTGTTGGGTCATCGTCACCCCATTCCAGCTCCTCTATCCCAAAGTAAGTGGCTACAAGCATTATGGTTTGTACAGCCATACTGTAAACGAAAAAAGCCGCCAGGTAACGTTTCAAAGATATATTATGTTTCAGGGCCTTCCAGATCCCTTTAAGCTCCCTGAAACCATTAAAAAGCACATTCCGGGTAAACCTGGCCTTCTTATTTCCTTTAGGTAAATAATAGTAAGTATACTGACTGAATCCAATCCACCAGAGCCCCGTCAACACGAAAGATAAACGCGTTGGCAGGCCTTCATTCTCAAAGCCAAACCATTCGTAATTCAGAATCATCAGGAGACATACAATCAAAAGTATAACGCTACCAATATAGCCCAGGGAAAAACCATCAGCACTGGCTTTATCCTGCTGCTCTGGATAAGCGATGTCTGGCAGATAAGAATTATAAAATACAAGGCTTGCCCAAAAACCTATAAGAGCCAGAAAGTAACAAAGCAACCCAAACCATAAAACCTCCAGGTCAAACCAGAAAAGGCCTATACACGAGATTCCCCCCAGATAACAGAAGAATTTCAGGAAGTTCTTTTTATTGCCCACATAATCGGCGATTCCTGATAGAAAAGGACTCAATATACTCACTACAAGAAATGCCGCTGCGGTTATATAACTAATTAGCGCATCATTATTAAAATCATGTCCAAGAAAGCGAACGGTATCATCGATAATTTTTCCGTTCTCAGCTTTAACTATGGTAAGGGCTCCATAAAAGATGGGAAATATAGCCGAAATAATTACCAGACTGTAAACAGAATTAGCCCAGTCGTAAAAAGCCCAGGCTCTGATAAGCTTTTTACTTCCTTTAGGTAGATGCTTCATGCCTTAAAAATAGAAAAACCGCTGAATACAGCGGCTCTTCAATTTTATTTTTATGCTATTTACGATTCTAGAAATTCGTCACTCCATATTTTCTGGCTTCTGCTTTCGCTTCCGGAGCCCATTTTTCCAGGTTATTTATCCTTGTTTGCGTAGACGGGTGAGTACTAAGGAACTCAGGCGGTGCCTGTCCTCCACTTTCCTGTTGCATTCTTCTCCATAGATCGGCTGCTTCTTCAGGGTCATACCCGGCTATAGCCATTAAAGTAAGACCTATCCTGTCTGCTTCGGTCTCATGGCTTCGGCTAAAGGGAAGCATCACTCCCACTGTAGTACCCAATCCATATGCCTGGGCAAATATTTGCTGGGTCTGTTCACTCTTTCCGCTTAAAGCAATACTACCTGCTACGCCACCTAATTGCTGAAGCTGTGCAGCGCTAATTCTCTGTGCACCGTGATCGGCAAGGGCATGGGCCACCTCGTGAGCCATAACCACAGCTACTCCATCTTCACCTGCTCCGCCACCGGTAGCTATAGGCATGATTCCAGTGAAGAATACAACTTTACCACCTGGCATTGCAAAGGCATTCACTGCTTCATCCTGTACAAGGTTGAATTCCCATCTAAAATCATTCAGGAATCCCTGGTAACCATTCGCATTGAGGTATCTTTCCGCTGCAGTTACTATCTTTTCACCCGTTCTTTTCACCATTTGAGCCTCTGCAGTCCCTCTAACAACCTTATTCTCTTCCAGGAACTGATCATACTGCGCAAAAGATGCAGGGAATAACTGGTCATTACTCACAAAATTCAGATTTTTCTCCCCTGTAAATGGATTCGTCTTACAAGCTACTATTAAGAGTAAGACGCTTAGTCCTATAAATGTCTTTTTAAGCTTCATAATAATTGGATTTAGTTACTTAAAAGTACAAAAGCTTGTTACTGGCTCTTTTCTGTTTAAGTATGATTTAACAGTTAATAAGTATCCAAAAACAATACCATTGTCGATCTTCGCAGTCAGAGAAAGGCTTTAGAGCAACATCAAAATTTTTAATTTTGAAAATGACTGATAGGGCTAAATTCTTAAAATATGACTAAAGAAACTAAAGATAAATTACCGGTTCAACAATTACTTGTTCCCAATTATATACTCCAAATCTCTAAGTTGCTTACCAAAGTCTCACCTTTTCTGGCCAGCAGGTTTGCAGCACGTTTATTCTTAACACCTTTTCGATATAAATTACCGGAGCGAGAAAGGGAAATGTATGAAGAGTCTGAGATAAAAAAGGAAACAGTTCCTACAATAAACAGGGAGATAGTTGTTTATAAATATGGGGAAAGCGATAAAAAGGTTCTGTTAGTGCATGGCTGGAGTGGCCGGGGAACTCAGCTATCCAGGATTGCCAGAAAACTCAGAAAAGAAGGCTATTCAACAATCAGCTTTGATGCCCCTGCTCATGGCGAGGCCCCGGGAAAGATAAGTATGATGCCTTTCTTCATCGAAGCGGTTCATCATCTGGATCAAAAATATGGTCCTTTTGAAGCCCTGGTGGGGCACTCACTTGGAGGTATGTCATCCCTCAAGGCGATAAAAGAAGGCTTGAAAACCAAAAGACTAATCATTATAGGAACTGCAAACAGCGTGACCAAGATCACAAGGGATTTTGCGAGTAACATGAAAATGAACCAGGAAGTTGCCCGAAGAATGAAAGAATACCTCGACACAAAATTTGGCCAGGATATGGATGATTATTCTGGTGCGCTTTCTGCTAAAGAAGTAAATATTCCCACACTTGTAGTTCATGATAAGGAAGATGTAGACGTAAGCGTTAAAGATGCCTATGAGATCCATGATTCTTTAAAAAACAGCGAAATATATGTTACTAAAGGCCTTGGTCACCGCAGAATTCTCGGAAATACAGAGGTAATTAACAAAATCACAACTTTTATCACGGCACAATCTTTGTTATTTTAGCAAAAAGTAAAGATTGCTATGAAAAAGTTATTATTGCTCCCGTTATTTTCCATTATGCTTATTAGCTGCAACGGGAATGCTCAAAAAGATGCCAAAAAAGGAACTGAAGAATTTGAAGTTTCAAAAACGGAAGAGCAATGGAAGCAGGAACTTACCCCTGCCGAATTTGCTGTGTTAAGAAAAGCGGCAACCGAGAGACCTTTTTCAAGTGAACTCAACGATATTAAAGAACCAGGAACCTTTGTTTGTGCTGCATGCGGAAATGAATTATACCGAACTGAAAATAAATTTGACAGCGGGACCGGTTGGCCCAGTTTTGACCGGGCAATTGAAGGCGGGGTAAGTTATGGAAGTGATACCAAGCTTGGATTCCAGAGAGACGAGGTCCACTGTGCCAAATGCGGCGGACATCTTGGCCATGTATTTGACGATGGTCCCAGAGAGACTACTGGAAAAAGACACTGTATAAATGGAGTGGCTATGGACTTTATTCCAGAAAAAGAATAATATGAAAAAATATAAAATAGAAAAGACTGAAGAGGAATGGAAAAAAGAGCTGTCTCCTGAGCAATACCGTATCCTTAGAGAGAAAGGCACTGAAGCTCCTCATTCGGGAAAATATAACTTGCACTTCGATAAGGGCATTTATAAATGCGCCGCCTGTGGAGAGCAACTTTTTGAAAGTGATTCCAAATTTGAAAGTGGTTGCGGATGGCCGAGTTTTGACGATGCCATTGAAGGAAAAGTGGAATATGTGCAGGATAGAAGCTTAGGAATGATTCGTACTGAAATCCTTTGTTCCAACTGCGGAAGTCATCTTGGCCACGTTTTTGATGACGGTCCTACAGATACGGGTCAGCGTTACTGCGTGAACTCGGCAAGTATTGAATTTAATAAATAACTTAAACTGAAAATCATGAAAAGAATATTATCTATTTTAATTCTGGCAAGCCTCTTTTTAGTATCCTGTGAAGGAGATCCGGGACCACAGGGTCCTCCGGGTGAAGATGGATTGAACATTGTTGGACAAACCTTTGAAGCAACGGTTGATCTCACCGCTCCTGAATATTCCGTATTTGTTGAAATACCATCGGCTGTTGAGGTCCTTGATTCAGATGTGATCCTGGTCTATCTTCTAGAAAGTGTTGAAGATGGGGCCGATGTTTGGAGCCTCCTGCCACAAACCTTTTATCTGGAAGACGGAGAGGTGCAATATAATTACAATCATACAACTTTTGATGTGAACGTCTATTTACATGGCACAGTAAACCTTGATGATCTGGGACCTGAATTCACAGATGACCAGACATTCAGAATGGTAGTAGTACCATCAGACTTCGCCCTTAATTCGGGAGTGGATGTGAGTAATTATCAATCGGTTAAAGCAGCATTAAATCTTTCCGAAAAGAATATATCCACTGCCAAAGTCCAGAATTAATATAAAATTTTTAGCTGAAGCATTAGCCTGTCTATTTGAGACAGGCTTTTTTATGCCTTTATCTCTCCATCTCATCCTTTCAGTTTAAGCTTAAATTGTTTAAATTCGCAACTTCTGTAACCGATTCAAAATATACCGAATATGAGTAAATATGATATTATAGTTTTAGGTAGCGGCCCGGGCGGATATGTAACTGCCATTAGAGCTTCACAGCTGGGTTTTAAAACCGCAATTATTGAAAAGGAAAATCTTGGAGGCGTATGCCTTAACTGGGGGTGTATTCCAACCAAGGCTCTTCTAAAAAGCGCTGAGGTCTTTGATTATTTGAAACATGCGGAAGATTACGGGCTGAAACTGGAAAAAGCAGATAAGGATTTTGGAGCGGTTATTAAGAGAAGCCGTAATGTAGCTGACGGGATGAGCAAAGGAGTTCAGTTCCTAATGAAAAAGAACAAAATAGACGTTATCAACGGCTTCGGAAAACTTAAACAGGGAAAGAAAGTTGAAGTAACCGATAAGGATGATAAAAAAAAGGAATATTCAGCAGACCATATTATAATAGCTACCGGAGCACGATCACGAGAGCTGCCAAACCTTAAGCAGGATGGTAAAACGGTAATTGGCTACCGTGAGGCTATGAACCTTGAGAAGCAGCCCAAGAAAATGATCGTGGTTGGATCTGGAGCTATTGGAGTTGAATTTGCCCATTTCTATAATGCGATGGGAACCGAGGTTACTGTCGTGGAATTCCTTCCAAACCTGGTGCCACTGGAAGATGAAGAAGTATCAAAACAATTTGAACGCAGCGTTAAGAAAGCAGGTATCAAGGTGATGACCAATTCTTCTGTAGAAAGCGTTGAAAAATCAGGAAATAAAGTAAAGGCCAAGGTTAAGACTAAAAAAGGAGAGGAAACTCTTGAAGCAGACGTGGTACTTTCAGCTGTTGGTATTAAGACCAATATTGAAAATATAGGCCTTGAAGATCTTGGTATTAAAACCGAAAAAGATAAGATAGTGGTTAACGATTTCTATCAGACCAATGTAAAAGGAATCTATGCGATAGGCGATGTGGTTCATGGACCTGCCCTTGCGCACGTTGCTTCTGCTGAAGGAATTATAACAGTAGAGAAAATAAAAGGAATGGATGTTCAGCCACTTGACTACGGTAACATTCCTGCATGTACTTATGCGACTCCAGAGATCGCTTCAGTAGGAATGACAGAGAAACAGGCTAAAGAAGCCGGTTACGAGCTTAAGGTTGGTAAATTCCCATTCTCGGCTTCAGGTAAGGCAAAGGCCGCTGGTAAATCTGACGGATTTGTGAAAGTGATCTTTGATGCCAAATATGGAGAATGGCTGGGTTGCCATATGATTGGTGCCGGTGTTACCGATATGATCGCTGAAGCCGTTCTTGGAAGAAAGCTGGAAACTACCGGTCATGAAGTTCTAAAAGCGGTTCACCCTCACCCTACCATGAGTGAAGCGGTTATGGAAGCCGTAGCAGATGCTTATGATGAAGTAATTCACTTGTAGACTTTAGACATTAGACATTTAAAAATCCTGTATTGATTCAAATGCAGGATTTTTTTATTCTTCAATAAACACAAACGGTATATTGAGTAATGTCATCCTGAACTTGTTTCAGGATCTTTTACGAATACAGAAGCTGAAGCATCCCGGTTGCGATCGGGACAGCTTGACAAATCGTTTCTGGTTTTTTTAGTCAGGAAGCAAATCACAATAGCAGAAACGATTATCCCATTTCTCTTCCTGGGAATCATAGGTCCTTATTTGCTTATCCCCTATTTTAAAATTAACAGGATTGGTAAAAATTGGACCATCAAAAACGAAAGTGTGAAATTCTCCGTTTTCACCACATGGATCAACATTGGCAGGTAGGTCTTCTAAAAACTCACTATCGATAACTTTTCCGCAGAAACTATCGTCCAGGTATTTTGAATTGGTACATACCACAATGGCCTTAAACCCCAGATCAAGAAATTCCCGCATAAGCTTCGCTGTATCTTTTTGCCATAAGGGAAATACACATTCCAGGCTTATGCTTTTGAGTTGCTGCTCTCTATACTCCCTCAGGTCTTCAAGAAAAATGTCTCCAAAGATACTATGGGTGAAGCCTTCCTTTTTGAGGTTCAGGCACTCTTTTTCCATCACCTTGTTATAGGTTTCCAGTGAGGTGTCAGTCGAAAGATCAGCGATCTGTAAAGGAATCCCGATACATTCAACCTGCTTGAGAAGCAAATCTTTTCTTAGTCCGTGCATGGAAACCCTCTGATGAGTGTTACTTAAGGTAGTAAAGAGTTTTTCCACACTATATTCTTTATCCTGCTGAACAAGATATAATGCCATGGCAGAATCCTTCCCGCTGCTCCAGTTTACCCAGGCCTTTTTCATTTGGAATTATCAAGAAAGCTCTGGATCGCGAGATCGTAACTTTGTAAACCAAAACCTATGATCACTCCTTTAGCTCCCGGGGAAATATAAGATTTATGGCGAAAATCCTCTCTTGAAAAGGTATTGGAAATATGAACTTCTACCACAGGAACATTAATGGCTTTTACAGCATCTCCCAGGCCAACAGAAGTATGCGTATAGGCAGCGGCATTTAAAATGATACCGTTAAACTCGCCAATAGACTCGTGTAATTTATCAATTAGCTCACCTTCGATATTGCTTTGATAATAAGAAAGTTCAACATTTCTGAATTTGAACTGCAGCTCTGAAAAATATTCTTCAAAACTTCGGTGGCCGTATGTTTCTGGCTCCCTCTTACCCAGTAGATTCAGGTTGGGGCCATTTATAATAATCAGTTTCATAAGATAAAGGTATTAAAATTAAGGCATAAAAAAAGCGGAAGCATGCCTTCCGCTTTTGAAAAAATCATATGGATGACTTTATAATCCGAACTCTACTCCAAGATTGACCGAACTGGCGGAACCTCCATCCCTGCTTACCCCTGAATAAGAAGCCACAAGTCCAATAAGTCCGAAATCATAACCTAACTGTGGGCGGTAATAAAAACCGCCATCGTTACCTTCGTCAATTCCTACTCCATACCCAAGATCAGCACCAAGGAAAAACGCGCTTCCTAAATTTAACCTGCCGGAAGCAGCTATTGGTAAGAACTGTAAATTATCGTATAAATCGGAATCATCAGGAAAGAAGTTCGAGTAGCCAAGCATTGGGCCTACGGAAAACGTATTTGCAACACTGAACAAGTAAGCCACATCTGCCCCGAAATGGAGATTATAATTATCTGAAATATCTCCAACTGGAATTCCCAGGTTTAAACCGGCTTTAAAGCCACCTTGTGGATAAGCCGAAAATGAAGCCATAATTAATGCCCCAATAATTAATAATTTCTTCATAATACATTGTTTTTTAGCTTGTTAATCACTATTAAATATAGTGAAAAAGCCAGTTGGTAGATGAAAATAAAAAAGCGCAGGAAAATTCCTGCGCTCTCTTTTCATAGGTGTTATTCAAAAATTCTAGAACTGGAGACCCAATCCTACCTGGAAACCATTATTCTTAATGGCATCATCGTCAAAGTCGTCACTATCATACACGTTAGTGAAGCCTTTAGTATATCTTCCGCTAAGGAAGAAGCCGTTATTGAATTTATAAGAAAGACCTAAAGCCCCTCCAAATTCAAAGCTACTGGCCAGTTCAGAGTCATTTTCTATATCCAGTAAACCGCTTTCATATTCATATTCCTCATTAACCAGAAAGTTGAAAGAAGGCCCGGCTTCCACCGCAAACCCATCGATCAAATAGATCTTTGCAATTAAAGGAACCTGTATGTAATCCAATTTATACTCATCTGTATAACTGGAGGTTTCAACTTCAAATCCCTGTGTGGAATATAAAGCTTCCGGCTGTATGGAAAATCGGTCACTTACTGGAATTTCAGCTAAAAGGCCTAAATGAAAGCCTGTTCTGCTATTATTGTCCTCAAATCCATCAGAACTCATATTGGTGAAATTAGCTCCACCCTTAATCCCAAAGTTCCAGTATTCCTGTGCATTAGCTGATGCACCCAGTCCAAAAATCGCAATGGCAACTAATAAAAATGTCTTTTTCATCACTTTCAGTTTTTTAATTCGGAATCAAATGTAGGTGACAACTTGTTAAAAAAATGTTACCCAAGCCTAAAGTATTACTAAGACTAACAAAGCTTAATTCTTATATTTAACACATGAAATGGCAGCATGCGTTACAGGATTACCGGCATTATTTAAAGCTTGAACGCGGACTTTCAGCTAATTCCATCGAGAATTACAGCCTTGATGTGATAAAGCTCATCAACTTCCTAAACGTTAATGAAATTGAGGTGAGCCCGCTGAAAATTTCAGATAAGGCCATCCAGGAATTCATTTATGATGCTTCGAAGAATTTAAATGCTAGATCCCAGTCACGTTTGATCTCAGGCCTGCGAAGTTTCTTCGGATTTCTGGTATTTGAAGACTACCGCAAAGACAATCCCCTTGATTTGATGGAATCTCCTAAAATTGGAAGAAAACTTCCAGATACTATTTCCATTGAAGAAGTAGATATGATCATTGCCGCCATAGACCTAAGCAAAAATGAGGGCGAACGTAACAGGGCTATTTTAGAAACCTTATATGGTTGCGGTCTAAGGGTCTCTGAATTGACCGACCTTAAAATATCTGATCTTTTCTTCGAAGAAGGTTTTATCAAGGTCACCGGGAAAGGAGATAAACAAAGGTTTGTTCCTATTTCAGATTATACCATCAAATTCATCAAGCTATATAAGGACCAGGTAAGGGTACACCAGGATATTAAACCGGAGGCGACTGACACTTTATTTCTTAATCGTAGAGGAAATAAATTAACAAGAGCGATGATCTTTACTATAATTCGCCGACTTACGGAAGAGGCGGGCATAAAGAAAAAAGTAAGTCCGCATACCTTTCGCCATTCCTTTGCCACACATTTACTGGAAAATGGAGCTGATCTAAGGGCTATTCAGCAAATGTTAGGACATGAAAGCATTACAACTACTGAAGTGTATGTTCATGTTGACAGGAGTCATCTTAGAAAGGTTATGGAAGATTATCATCCCAGGAAATAGATATTAAAATTCTGCTAAACCCTTTCTATTACTTTATCTCACCTCTCATAATTAGTAACTTCATAAAAAATTGAATTATGAAGAAACTGAAATTTAAGAACGGAGATACTCTTGATGCCATAGGCCTGGGTACCTGGAAATCTGAAAAAGGTAAAGTAACTGAAGCTGTAAAAATAGCTCTGAAAAATGGCTATAAACACATCGATTGCGCTGCTGTATATGGTAATGAAGCAGAAGTTGGCCAGGCTCTTGCCGAAAGCTTTAAGGATGGAATTGTAAAAAGGGAGGATATTTGGATCACTTCCAAATTATGGAACAATGCCCATAAAAAGGAAGATGTGATCCCCGCATTGAAGAATACCCTGAATGACCTGCAGCTGGATTACCTGGACCTGTATCTTATTCACTGGCCCGTAGCCTTTGATCCGGGGGTTGACGGCTTCCCTGAAAAAGCCGAAGATTATCTTTCCTTAGAGGAGGCACCCTTGATCGAAACCTGGAACGAAATGATAAAAGCCAAGGAACAGGGACTTGTAAGACACATTGGGGTTTCGAATTTCAGTATTCAGAAATTAAAAGATCTGATGGCTGAAACCGATCACACTCCTGAAATGAACCAGGTGGAGCTACATCCATATCTGCAGCAGGATAAACTCCTCGAATTCTGCAGTAAGCATGGTATCAATGTAACTGCATACTCCCCCCTGGGAAGCGGAGACAGGCCAGATGAAATAAAAGCTGCCGATGAACCTTCACTCCTGGAAAATCCTGGTATAGTGAAAATCGCTAAAAAACACGGAGCCAGCCCCGGACAAATACTGATAAAATGGAGTGAGCAAAGAGGAACGGCGGTTATACCAAAGTCTACCAATGAAAAACGGATAAAGGAAAACCTGATGAGCGCCGGATATCAGCTGGATGAAGAAGACATGAGCGAAATCGCTGAAATGGATTACCATTTTAGATATGTTACCGGAAAGTTCTTCGAAATTGAAGGTAATTCCTATGAGAATATTTATAATGACTAAAGTGATCAATAAGTTAACGGGGCATTTCAACCAAAGGAAAAATCTATTTTTTCAGATTTCTCACTTCGATACGCTGCGATTCGAAATGACCATTTAGGTAATATCCCCAATCAATAAAAAAAGCCGTTCCTCTAGGAACGGCTTTCACTTTTTATAGATTTACTTAAAGCCTATTTTGCAACATTTACGGCTCTGGTTTCGCGAATAACGGTAATCTTAACCTGACCAGGATAGGTCATATCTGTTTGTATCTTTTGTGAGATCTCAAAAGAAAGGTTCGATGCCTTTTCATCAGAAACCTTTTCGCTTTCCACTATTACCCTCAATTCTCTACCGGCCTGGATCGCATATGCTTTCTTTACACCTCCAAAGCCAAAGGCAATGTCTTCAAGGTCTTTGAGTCTCTGTATATAGGAATCCAGCACCTGTCTTCTTGCTCCGGGCCTTGCCCCGCTTATTGCATCACAAACCTGAACGATAGGAGATAGAAGTGAATTCATTTCTATCTCATCATGGTGAGCTCCAATTGCGTTACAAACTTCAGGCTTTTCTCCGTATTTTTCTGCCCACTGCATACCTAGAATAGCGTGTGGCACCTCTGTTTCGGTTTCCGGCACTTTTCCAATATCATGCAGCAGTCCGGCACGTTTTGCAAGCTTAGGATTCAATCCAAGTTCTGCAGCCATTACTCCGCACAGTTTCGCAACCTCTCTGGAGTGCTGTAATAAGTTCTGACCATAGGAAGAACGATATTTCATTCTACCAACCATTTTGATAAGTTCAGGCTGAAGCCCATGGATCCCAAGGTCGATAACCGTTCTCTTACCTATATCAATAATCTCTTCCTCAATCTGCTTACGGGTTTTCTTCACCACTTCCTCAATACGGGCCGGGTGTATCCTACCATCGGTCACCAGTTTATGAAGTGAAAGTCTCGCTACTTCCCTTCTTACCGAATCAAAGCAACTAAGGATAATTGCCTCGGGGGTATCATCCACAATGATCTCTACCCCAGTAGCTGCTTCAAGGGCGCGTATATTTCTACCTTCACGGCCAATGATCCTTCCTTTTACATCATCACTCTCAAGGTTAAAAACAGAAACGCAATTCTCGATCGCCTCTTCTGTTCCTATTCTCTGAATAGTGTTAATAATGATTTTCTTGGCTTCCTGCTGAGCAGTAAGTTTTGCTTCCTCTACCGTATCCTGAATAAGGGACATCGCATCTGCCTTAGCCGTATCCTTTAATGATTCTATAAGCTGTGCTTTGGCATCTTCTGCAGAAAGTCCGGAGATCACTTCTAATTGCTGAACCTTACTGTTATGAAGTTTATCTATTTCTTCCTGTTTCTTTTCAAGGTATTCAATTCTATGATCATAATCAGCGATCTTATCTTCTAGCTCCTTGTTCAGCTTTTTATTCTTTCCAAGTTCATTGGAAACATGTGACTCCTTATCCTTTATCCTTTTTTCGGCATCGTTGATCTTTTTATCACGCGCAAGTATAACCTTTTCGTGTTCAGATTTAAGCTCGATGAACTTCTCTTTTGCCTGAAGGATCTTATCTTTTTTAATGCTTTCACCTTCGGCTTTGGCCTCTTTTATAATGCTGGCCGCTTCTTTCTTGGCACTGGCAATAGTATTAGAAGCCTGTTTCTTCTCCAGCATTTTTGCAATTCCAAAACCGAGGGCCAGACCCACCACCGCGGCAATTACTATAGTTAATATTTCCATTATTTACTGTTTAGATAGATATATAAAAAAAGCCTGCATTAGATAGGTTTTGTTATAAACTCCTTAAAATCAAGTTTAGGGCTAACAAGCTGATCAAGGATCCGCACTCCTTCTCCGGGTAAACCGAAAAAAGGACACGGCACGCTTTTACAACTTAGACTCACCCTTTTTAAAGAATTCGTGTTGAGTTTATCAAAAAAGCACTAATACAGGCAGTAACCTTATTTATTTAAAGAACTTATGAGGTTAAATGTTGCTGCAGCAAATCGTTAAGTGACCTTAATTTCTCCTCTGCTTCAATCATTTCACTCGATTTATCAATATTTTTCTGTTCGGTTTGGGCGGCGAACTGCAACGCACACATTGCAAGCACATCCTGTTTATCCCTTACCGCGTAATTCTGCTCAAACTGTTTGATCATCGCCTCGATCTTCTTGGCCGCCTTCCGCAAACCCTCTTCCTGGCTAGGCTGGATTGTTAGCGGATAAACGCGGTCTGCTATCGATATTTTAATCTTCAGTTTATCTTCCATCTTTTTAAATTATTCAGATAACTGAACTATACACTGATCGATCTCTCTGATCAGACTGTTTATCTTGAGCTTAGTCTCTCTTTTATGGTCGGTACTGCCAAGCATCGCGTTTGCAGCTTTCAAGGTCTGAATCTGATCCCTGGAAGATTGTAAATCTTCCTCCAGCTTCCCATATTCAGTTCTTACAGATGTTAATTCCTTTTGAAGGGCTTCATTGGACTGTTTCATAAGTTCGTATTTATGAAGCAGCTTACTGATCCTATTCTCAAGGTTATCAACTATTTCTGTCATTTCACTCATAAGCGCTAAAACCGATGTGAACCCCTACAAAGTTAACATACGCTTTTTAATATCCCAATACTTTTTTAGCTGTTTTGAAATAATAATCAACAATTCCAATAATTCTCTGTAAGCAAGACATTTAATTTTGGCCGAAGTTTGTTTAACTTTACGCCAGGTTTAAAATTGAATATACCCAGATCTATGAAGAGAGCAAAAAGCCTGTTATTTTTAATCTTTTTTTCCACACTGTTACACTCACAATCGCCGGTTCCGGCTGGTTATTTCCAAGATCCCCTTGACATACCCATTATTCTTGCAGGAACTTTTGGTGAATTAAGGTCTAATCATTTTCATAGCGGTCTTGATATAAAAACCGAGGGACGTGAAGGCCTTGAAGTAAAAGCTTCCGCCAGGGGATATATAAGCCGAATCAATATTCAACATTATGGTTACGGAAAAGCTTTGTATGTCCAGCATCCCAATGGGTATACTACCGTGTACGGACATTTACAGAAACTGGCTCCCAGGATCAAGGAATATGTTAGAAAGAGACAGTACAACAAGGAATCCTATGAAATTGAACTTTTTCCTGAAGCTGGAGAATTGCAGGTGGAACAGGGAGAAGTTATAGCCTATAGTGGAAATACCGGAGGAAGCTCTGGTCCTCACCTTCATTTTGAGATAAGGGATGGAAGTCAACGCCCAATGAACGCACAATTGTTTGGAATCGAAGTGCCAGACAATCGCGAGCCTCAAATAGATGGGCTGTTCGCATATCCATTGGGAGAAGATGCACACGTAAACAATTCACAGGAACGCCAGAAACTTAGGCTTATTCCTTTAAATGATGGCACCTTCACCACCAATCAGGTTGAAGCATGTGGCGAAATAGGCTTTGGCATATCTGCCATAGACAGGCAGGATGGCGCCTACAATCCTAACGGAGTTTATAGAATTGAAGCCAGCCTTAATGGAGATCAGGTATTTGAGATAAACTTTGAAAAGTTTTCATTTTCAGAAACAAGACACCTTAATCAGCTTATCGATTATGAATACTATGCCAATCATCGTGACAGGATACAAAAGCTTTTCAGAAATCCGGGTAACCCTTTAAGCCTGTATGGAAATTTAAAGGCAGAAGGAAAACTCAATATCAAAGATAGCCTTGACTACCAGTATACAATTAGGGTGACCGATATTCAGGGAAATGAAAAACTGGTAAGAATCCCTATAAAAGGACAAATAAGCGACAGGATCCAGAAAAGGGAGAAGCGTGAAACCCCTTATCTTGCGCGGGCCAATGAGGCTTTTTCAGTGAAAGAGAACAATATTGATGTTTATATACCCGCAGGGAGCCTTTATGAAGATGCATATCTCGATATAAAATTCACAGGCGACACGATAGAACTTCACAGGGATGAGATCCCTCTTCACAGAAATATGACCATTGGATTTGACATGAGCAGATACCCCAAACAGGACTGGGAAAAATTGTTCATCGCCCGGCTTGGAAATTATGGTAAACCCAACTATTCAACTACCTACAAAAAGGGAAGCCGCTTTACCACGGGCACCAGGACGTTTGGCAAGTACACCATAGTGGCCGATATAAATCCGCCAGAGGTAAGGCCGGTGAATTTCTATGACGGCCAATGGATCTCCAATAATGAAACTTTAAAGGTTAAGATCACAGATGACCTTTCAGGAATAGATTCCTATAGAGCAACCGTTAACGGGAAGTTCATCCTTATGGAATATGAATACAAGAACAATACACTTACCCATTATTTCTCTGATGGGGTGGTTACCGAAACAGAAAATGATCTTAAGGTGATTGTAACTGATAATGTAGGAAACACAACCACTTACACCGCGAAGTTTTTCAGGAAGGAATAAAAAAGGAATAAAATATAAAAATATAAAATTCTAAAAAGTACTTTTTTTCGTCAGGCTGTCCCGATAGCTATCGGGATGTATCAGCTTTTTTTTAATAGACCCTGAAACAAGTTCAGGGTGACTGTACTAAAGGCTTTTTATACTCCTACATCGTTTTTCAACCCAATATCATCAAGCTTTGTCTAGCCTTCAATGAATTCCTTCAGGCTATTCACCACATAATCTATTTCTTCTTTGGTATTGTAACGCGAAAATGAAAATCTTAAGGAAGGTTTTTTAAGGTCGTCTTCTGGTAGAAATGCATTAAGAACATGTGAACCCTGGTCACTACCACTCTGGCAGGCACTTCCTTTTGAACAGGCTATACCTTTAAGATCCAGTTGAAAAAGCAGCATTAAGGCCTTTTCCTGAGAAACAGGAAGGCAAACATTTATCAAAGTGTATGTGCTCTTCTCAAAGTCTTCACAATTCCCATTAAACTTAACCCCCGGAATCTCCTTTTTCAGGCTGTCAATAAAATATTTTTTTAAAGAACTTATATATTCCTTCTCTTCTTTCAAATTATCATAGGCAAGCCGAAGTGATTCCTCAAGGCCCACAATATTGTGCACACCTTCAGTCCCGGCACGATGCCCCCTCTCCTGCTCTCCCCCGAAAATTAATGGTTTAAGTCCGGAATTTCTCCTAATAAAAGCGAAGCCCACACCTTTAGGCCCATGGAACTTATGAGCACTAACAGCGGTGAAATCAACAGGAATTTCACTAAGGTCCAATTCAAAATGCCCTATGGATTGCACGGTATCTGAATGAAATAAAGCATTGTGAGATTTTACCAGCTCTGCTGTTTTTTTGAGATCGATCTTATTCCCAATCTCATTATTAACATGCATAAGGCTAACCAGTGTCTTTTTATCTGAACTCTGCAGTCGCTTTTCGAGGTCGGTAATATCTATATTTCCTTTTTCATCCAGCGCCACGTATTCCGATTCCACATCAAAGCAATCCTGAAGCTGGTTAACAGTATAAAGCACTGCATGGTGCTCAACTTTTGAAGTAATGATCCTTTGAACACCCAAATCCCGAACAGCACTATTTAATGCAAGATTATCGGCCTCGGTACCTCCGGAAGTAAAAACGATCTCAGAAGCTTTTACATTTAGAATTCCTGCAACAGTTTTGCGAGCCTGCTCAATAAGTGTCTTGGAGGATCTCCCGAAACTGTGCGTGGAAGAAGGGTTTCCGTATACTTCTTTTAAAACGCGGGTCATTTTATCGACCACTTCTTCCCTTAACTGGGTTGTCGCTGCTGAATCAAAATACACTTTATTCATGACCGCAAAATTAATGGAAATAAAATAATTTCCTACATCGCTTCCTTATAAGTTTGATTCCTTTATTTTTGTTGAAAAAGCATCTTGATGAGACGTTTATTATTGGGCACATTACTTATAGTTCTGTTAGGCGCCTGCGATGATGGGGAAATTATAGTTACCAGTTTTGATTTTGAGGACAGTACGCTAAAGTTCTGTAGTGGTCCAAACAAGAACGTGATCTACGCCATTAATAACAATGATGTTTTTGAATCTATTTCTCTTGAATTTAGTAATAACCAGTTGGATGTGGATGAAGATGGAAATCTTATTCCGCCGGAAGAGGAACAGATAAGTTTCCCTTTATCTGGAAATAACAGAGTTGTTTATAGAATATATAATTCTGAAGTTCCCAATGATTATTTCTGCAATGTGGTCCCGCCCAGTTCCCCGGATGTTGTTGAAGAATGGGTTAGTGGAACAGGTGGTACGGTAGTTATTAATACAGATTTCATAGATGAAACAGGGAATTCAGATCCTGACCGTGACGGGTTGAAAAACCTGGAAGAAGGTTGGAATTCCAGTGGTGAAGCACATCAGGATACCGATGAAGATGGAATCCCAGATTACCTGGATATTGATGATGATGGGGATAATGTGAAAACAGAAACCGAACTGGCTAACAGCGCCGGTGATCCCGTTACTGAAGACGGTTATAGAGATACAGACGAAGACGGAATTCCAAATTATCTGGATAATGATGATGACTATGACGGTGTTCTTACCAGGTTTGAAGTCGAGGAAGGAAATGAAGATAATCCCGTAGCCTTCCAGACGGCCCAGGGGATTTCAAATTATCTAAACCAGGAACAAACCGCAGAATTTCAGCATGAGGTTTATATTTCTCATAATATTAGGCGTAATTATGGACTTCAGATCCTTATCAATAACCTGAAATTCGAAAAGCAGGATGGTTCAGGTGAGTCCATTCAGTTTGAAACCTATAATCTAGGAAACCTTAATTCGAACTCGATTAATTTCCCGCTTTGTCCCAGCCAGGATCCTTCATGTGGAGATAATACAGGCGGAGAGGAAACCCCGGGAACTGAAAGCTAGTAATCAGGGATTCTGAAAAATATAGACTTCGGTAGCTCCCAGGCCATATTTCTGATAATCGGCATCATAGAACTTAACATTTGAATATCTGCCAAAGAGGTATTCCAGTTCCATTTTTAGTACACCTTCTCCTACTCCATGGATAAAAACGACCCTCTGGATGCGATTTCTAATGGCAAATTCAAGTTTATGTCTGGCCGTATCAATTTGTAAATTCAGCATTTCATGATTGCTCATCCCTCTGGTCGAACTTACCAGCTGATTAACGTGAAGATCTACCTCCATTGGAGGTTGCTTTTTATCTTTTGATTTTGAAGGCTGCGATTTGGGTTTTTTAACCGGTTTCTTTTCCTTAAGTACCTCCTCAAAATCAAAACCTTCTATATCTGCCGGATCAATATCCTCATCAATCTTCACCAGTTCTCCGGCAGGAAAAGTCATAATAAATCCATCTGTAGTCATTATACTTACCTCTTTTCCTTCAATTTCCTGAACAACTCCACTTAACTCATCATCCAGTAATTCCACTTTATCGCCAGGCCTTAATTCCATCAATCTTTCTTGTTTTCATTATCAATTTCACTTTTATGATCATCCTTCGTGGCAACCCAAAAATTTGTCGCCCTGTAAAGTCCCAGCATAATAATTATAAGTCCAATGATCTTAAAATAAGGGCTTACATCATCAGAGGTAAGAGTATAAATAAGAATACCCCCTCCAACTACAATAAGCAACGTGTTTACAACCTGTGAGTTATTCATTTCCAGTAAGTTAAAAATTTAAAAAGTAGTTTTTGAAATGCTTTATTTACTACATTTAGGCAAATTTATAGCTTTCATGAAGCTTCCACTCCTTTTTTTTATGATTTTTAGCGCTGGCCTACTTCGCGCTCAATTATATATTGCTCCATCTGAAAAATCAGACAGTTATATTTATGCAAAAGATCGCTTACTTTATGTAGAAAAAGAAATTCATTTAGTAGAAAATCAAAAGAAGGAATCAGAAGCAAGTATTTATTTGAGAAAAGAGGCTCAATTAATCCAGGGAGCAAAAAATATCAGTCAGAATAAGGGCTCGGGGAAAATATCTGTTTTTCAAGAAGGCACTTCCAATGCCTTTGACTATAATTACTGGGGATTACCCGTCAGGAATGAAGTTAAAAATACGCAGTTGAATGATTTCATTTACGAACCATTGAGCAACACTGAAAGCCGGAATGCTAAACTTATATCGGCACTTGATGGAAGCAGTGATCCTTTAAGTATCTCCAACCGTTGGATCTATACCTTTTCAGGCACCAGCTATTCAAACTGGCATTACGCAGGTGATCATTTTGACATTGAACCGGGAGAGGGTTTCACGATGAAAGGGGTTAATGGGATAAACCTGAATGAAATTGAAGGAAAGCCTGTGAATTCAGGATCTGCTCACATTTATGATTTTCGAGGCCAGCCCAATGATGGAGTCATAGAATTACCAATAAATAAAGACCAGACTTTACTTATTGGAAATCCATATCCTTCCGCTCTGGACCTGGACAAATTCCTTTTCGAAAATACATCTTCCACCGGAATAGCCTATTTCTGGGATTCCAGAAAGAATGGGAATTCACATTATCTTTCAGATTATGAAGGAGGCTATGGAACCTATTCTCCGGGAGCAGGAATTTATGTTCCTGCTATTTTCAGAAGATATCCCGCTGGGACTGAAACCGGGGAGATCGGGCAATTATATGCCCGAAAAATAAGTCCTGTTGCGCAGGGATTCATGGTTATTGGCAAAAAGGATGGAAAGATAGCTTTTCAGAATTCGCAACGAATATTTCAACAGAAAAGTGTGGGGATTTCAGAATTTAAAACCAGTGAAACAGTAGTTCCTTCCTTGAGATTGAATATTGAAATGGATTCAACCTATATAAGACAACTGGTTTTAGCACTTAGGCAGGATAGTTCCCCAGACGAAGATCATGCCATGGATGCAAGAAAAATGGATGCTAAGCCCAGTGATGTGAACTGGTCACTTTCCGGCGAAGCTTATATAATTAATGTGAGGCCTAAAAAGGATGAAGAGCTGATCCCATTACAAATTAAACTCGAAAAAGAAACCAGTCTTAAGTTCTCAATAGCTGAATTGAATAATTTCAATCCAGACCGTTTGTTCATCTATGACGGGAAAGATGATCTTTATTTTGGTATAAAAACGGGATATTTAAAGATGAGTTTGCCTAAAGGTGAGTACAATGAAAGATTCTATCTGAGCTATATAGAAAAGCTACCAGCCGGCAAAACTGACCCGGAAATGCCCGAGGGATTTAAGCCTAAACCGCCAAATATTCTTCTTAATACTGTAGACATCTTTCAAAACAATAGCGAAGAGCAGTTGGAAATAAAGGTCCTGTATGATACAGGTATAAGCAATTTCAGGCTTTACGACCTTAATGGAAAAATAATTCTCAATCAAAAATTTAAAGGCATTCAGAAAGATTTCAAGCTTCCTACAGGAAATTTGCCAAATGCTGTTTATATTGTAAAGGTTAATACAACCGATAAACGGGAACTGACCAAAAAGATAGGTATTAAAAATTGACAAACGTCCAGGAATACATGTTACCCTGCCTTAACAAGACCCTTTTTGGGCTTGAATGTACAGGTTGTGGAGCACAAAGAGCTACTGTATTACTTTTTCAGGGAGAATTCTCAAAAGCCTTCTTTATGTATCCCGCGATATACAGCTTGTTGTTCTTAGTGGCATTCCTCCTATTCAATCTTTTTTATAAATTTAGATATGATTACAGCATAAAAATGGGACTCATCATTTTTAATGCTGTTATTATTGCTGTCGCGTATATTATTAAGATGATTCATATTTTCACCTAACCAATCAAAACCCAACTATGGAAAAAAAAGAATTACCCAATTCCACCCTTATTTTAGTCTTCGGTATTTTATCGATTGTAGGATGTTGCTGCTACGGGATACTCGGTGTCGTCTTTGGAATTATAGCTCTGATAATGTCTAATCGGGCTATGGAGATCTACAGTGCCAATCCTGAGCTTTATACCGGCTATCAAAATGTGAAGACAGGAAGAATACTGGCAATAATAGGTTTAGTGCTAAGCGCCTTAAGCGTTCTTAGTTTAATAATAAGCTTGATATTTTTTGGAGGCCTTGAAGGTATTTATGAGATTCAGGAAGGGATACTCAGAGAGTACGGAGGATAATATTAAATTTATATAAAAAAAATCCCGCTATGTGCGGGATTTTTTTATATCATTAGGATGAATATTATTTTTCGAACTGTTTTAGCGTTTTGATGATAATATTCACACAATCTCTCAACTGTTCCTCATTCATCACTAAAGGAGGCGCAAAACGAATGATGTTCCCGTGAGTAGGCTTGGCAAGAAGACCATTCTCCTTTAATGCCATGCAAATATCCCATGCCGTGGTACTTTCCGGAGAATCGTTGATCACTATGGCATTAAGTAGACCACGACCTCTAACAAGATTAACAATATTGGATTCCCTGATATAATCATCCAGTAATCTTCTAAACAGTTTCCCCAGTTTTCTGGCATTCTGGGTAAGATGTTCGTCTTTCACAACATCCAGGGCAGCAACGGCAACAGCTGCAGCCACAGGGTTCCCTCCAAAAGTAGACCCGTGCTGACCAGGCTGTATCACGTCCATGATTTCATCATCGGCGAGTACTGCAGAAACAGGATAATTCCCTCCGGAAAGTGCTTTTCCAAGGATCAGGATATCCGGTCTAGTATACGTTTCTTCCTGTCTTTCACAATGATTTTCGCAGGTACAGTGCCCGCAAACAGCCAGTAAACCACCGGTTCTTCCAATCCCCGTCTGGATCTCGTCTGCCATAAAAAGTACATTGTGCTTATTGCAGATCTCTTTGGCTTTCGACATAAAATCATCAGCAGGTGTATAAACTCCTGCCTCTCCCTGGATAGGCTCTACCAGGAATCCGGCTACGCTCGGATTGTTCTCGATCGCGGCCTCCAGCGCTTCCGGATCGTCATAATAGAACTGGTCATCCGTGCGCAGAAACTCGACGAACTGGTTGAAATCTCCCTCAAACTCGGTGGCGGCGATGATCTCCAGCATGCGCTTTTTGATGCGTTCGACTTCCCTCAGACCGATGTCGTGAATCTGT
>JAWWBH010000005.1:0-33022 GCA_033721075.1 Christiangramia sp. | reverse complement strand
TGCTGGAGAAAAAAGCAGCTTACCTTAATACCGGGACCTGGTCTTCCAAAGCTATAAAAGAAGCAAAATTATTTGGAGAAGTTGTAGAAGTTGCCTCATCAAAAGATAAGAACTTCAATTATATACCTAAATCATTCAGCATCCCAGATGATGCCGATTACTTTCACTGCACCAGTAATAATACCATTTTCGGAACTCAGATAAAGGAATTTCCCTCTACTTCCAAACCACTTGTTTGCGACATGAGCAGTGATATTTTCTCAAGAGAAATGGATTTTTCCAAATTTGACCTTATCTACGCCGGAGCTCAAAAGAATATGGGCCCTGCAGGTACCACATTAGTTGTGATAAAAGAAGATATTCTTGGAAAGGTTTCAAGAGAGATCCCTTCCATGCTGAGTTATGCTACTCACATTAGTAAAGACAGTATGTTTAACACTCCGGCTGTGTATGCGGTCTATGTCTCCATGCTAACCCTTCGCTGGATAAAAGCCAAAGGCGGAATCAAGGCAATGGAAGAGTTAAATAATAGAAAAGCCGAACTTCTTTACGCTGAGATAGACCGAAATCCATTATTCAAGGGCTTTGCGGCTAAAGAAGACCGTTCTCCCATGAATGCCACTTTTAACCTGGCAGATGAAACTCATAAAGAGGCTTTCGACAGGTTATGGAAGGAAGCAGGAGTCAATGGTCTTAATGGTCACCGAAGTGTTGGCGGTTACAGGGCTTCGATGTACAACGCTCTCCCTGTAGAAAGTGTTCAGGTGGTGGTTGACCTTATGCAGGAACTTGAAAGAAAAATTTAAATTCATAGATCATTTTTAAAGAATGAAAGTATTAGCAAATGATGGTATCTCGAAAAGCGGAGTAAAAGCTCTTGAAAAAGCAGGTTTCGAAGTTATCATCAAAAAGGTTTCTCAGGAACAGCTTAAAGATTATATAAACAATAATGGTATTAATGTTCTACTAGTAAGAAGTGCTACCAAAGTTAGTAAGGATATCATTGACAGCTGCCCCGGCCTGAAACTGATTGGTCGTGGCGGGGTAGGCATGGATAATATTGATGTCGAATACGCAAGAAAAAAAGGAATCCATGTGATCAATACCCCTGCGGCCTCCTCAGGCTCTGTCGCAGAGCTTGTATTTGCTCATCTTTTTGGCGGGGTAAGACAGCTCTATCATTCCAACAGGATGATGCCATTAGAAGGTGAGGCCAAATTCAGGGAACTTAAGAAAGCCTATGCAGGCGGCGTTGAGTTACGAGGTAAAACCCTTGGAATCATTGGCTTCGGAAGAATTGGGCGTGAAGTGGCAAAGATAGCTCTGGGGATCGGTATGAAAGTAATAGCAAGTGATCATGAAGTTGGTGAAGCAGAAATAGAGCTGGAATTCTATAATCACCAAAGCATCAGGATTCCTATTAAAACTGAACCCGTAGATATGCTGATAAAGCATGCCGATTTCATCACCCTTCATGTTCCTTCACAATCGAAACCAATGATTGGAAGTAAAGAAATAGATAAAATGAAAGATGGAGTAGGAATCATCAATGCGGCACGGGGTGGAGTTCTTGATGAAAATGCTGTACTGGAAGCTATTGACACCGGGAAAGTTTCATTTGCGGCTTTCGACACTTTTGTAAATGAGCCTAATCCCGCAATAAGACTTTTAATGAACGAAAGCGTTTCCCTCAGTCCTCATATTGGCGGTTCCACGCATGAAGCACAGGAAAGAATTGGTTCTGAACTCGCCGAGCAGATCATTTCTCTTCTTAAGAAAGAAAAAGCTTAAACTGCATAAAGCACAATAAAGGCTGCCTAAAAAGCAATTCCATTTGTCATTACGAACAAAGTGAAGTAATCTGCCTTTTAATTACCTATTATGTAAAGATTGCTTCGTTCCTCGAAATGGCAGTTAAAGGACTTTATAGACAGTCACTTTTTTTATTATTTCCTTAGGGAAATTCAATATGAAACTTGCTAACTTGAATCTGGATAAAAGCAAGGATAACATGGCGAATATTTTAGATATTTTCAGAACTCATACCGGGGAAAGGCTTATCACAAGGGCCGGCGAACTTACGTTACTGGATAAACAGGAAATTGAAAGGGCTTTTATTTTTACCCTTCCGGCTTTACTCTCCATTTTTCGGAAGACTGAAGGATTGTCGCTTGAACAAGCACAGGATTTGATCTCTTTTATAGAAAAGGCTGACCTTACTTCTGAAGGAGAAAAGATCCTTAACCAGCATTTAAACAAAGATCAGTTTCAAAATTTAAAAAGCTGCGCTGATATGCTGGAAATTGATAAGGAAGCTTTTCAGAACATTTTGAACATAAGTGCTGCTTTTCTTGCTGCTACGATTACTCAAATGAATAAAATAGAAAAAGACGTAAAAGTTTCTGATCTCATTCCAACACTTTCAGGGCAGGATGTAAAATATGACGAAGCTTTCATTAGTACAATTGTAAAACATGACGAAAGCCCCGGCATTATTGACAGTAGTGAGAAAATCGCCCTTGGACATAAGAAGGACGATAATGATCAAAGTATTCTCGGTGGTTATTCTGGGGGACGTTAAGAGAGGAACAATATTTGTGGATTTGATATTATATTAACTTAAATAAAATGAAAAACTTTTTATACATATTATTACTGGCATTATTTGTTTACAGCTGTGGTTCTACGGGAGGGAAAAAATTCCCTTCAGATAAGATTGCGAATGCAGAGAATGATACCGTTCGCATCGCGAATGACAGTCTTGAATATGAAATTATAATTATTGAACCAGGCTTTGATCTATTCATTAATTCATATGCCAAACCTAGAGGTTATTATTCCCAGAATTATCTTGAAAACAAAAATCAGTTCCTGGTAACAGAATATAATCAAAGAGTCCGCCAACCTACGGTTTACAATCCTAACCTGTATCTCAATGAGATCAACTACGATCCCAGCATTGATTACGGTTATGAGGTGAATTATTTGTTATATAATTATTTCGTCTACTTCAGTCAGCAATACAATCAGCGATTTAGTGTGCCTACCAGGATTTGATTCTTTGATCAAATCCCTATATTTGCATCATGAAAAAGTTGAAAGATCGCTGGGGAATAGATTCTAACTGGCAGCTATTCATCGTCTTTTTGGTATTTGCCATCACAGGTTCTTCTGCAGCCAAACTTGCAAGTCCTATATGCGAGCTTATTGGGATAACTCAGGAAAGCACGCACTGGAGCATTTACTGGCTCACCAGGATTCTGCTTATTTTTCCTGTTTATCAGGTATTACTGGTCACCTTTGGCTGGATGTTCGGGCAGTTCCGCTTCTTCTGGGCATTCGAGAAGAAAATGTTAAGCAGAATGGGATTTGCAAAAATTTTCAGAGATTAATTTGAAAGAACTTAAGAACATATTCTTTGTTTTTACTGCGATTTTAATCCTGCTTCCTTCTGCCGTAAGTTTTTCTCATGTTTTTACTGAACATAGTCATCGAATTTGTGATAATTATTCCGAATATCATTATCATAAGGAATCTATTGACTGTGATCTCCACAAATTCCATAAAAATCCAGCTCTACAAATAGATCTTCCTGAATTCAGCCTGGTTTCAGAAATTTTGGAAGAAAGGAGCATTTTTGAATACTATAAATTTTTAAATGATTTTGAACCTCTTTCATTCGATCTTAGGGGGCCGCCATACTTCGCTTAATGCCTAATCTTCGATAGCAAGCGACTATAAATCATTTAAAATATTTCAATGAAACATATATTTTTCATAACACTGCTATTTGCGGTGAATATGGCTTTATTCAGCCAGAATAGAATATCCGGAACCATTAGAAATGCTGAAACCAGCGAACCGGTTTTTAGCGCCAATATCTATTTTCCACAACTGGAAAAAGGAACAATGACCGGCCCTGATGGCAAATTCAGTATAGATAATTTGCCACAGGGTAACTATAAATTGGTGGTCTCATTAATTGGATTTGCCAGCTTTACAAAAGAAATAACTATTCCTTCAGAAGATATAGAAATAGCACTTCAACCATCAGCAATAGAAATGGAAGAAGTGATTGTTTCAACCCCATTTCATCAGTTGCAAAGTGAGAATGTGATGAAGGTTGATCGTGCAAGCGTCTCTGAACTTAACCGCAAGGGAGCGGTAACACTTTCAGACGGAATCTCTCAAATTGAAGGAGTGGAGAGTCTTACAACGGGCGTTGGCATTGGCAAACCTGTAATAAGAGGCTTAAGTTCCAATCGTGTATTGGTCTATACCCAGGGTATCCGGCTGGAGAACCAGCAATATGGAGAAGAACATGGGCTGGGAATTAATTCCAAAGGGATTGGGAGCGTGGAAGTGATTAAGGGGCCCGCGTCATTGCTTTATGGAAGTGATGCGATTGGCGGGGTGTTGTATTTGAATCCTGAAAGATATGCCCCGGCAAATACTACGGGCGCAGAAGCGGAATCTGATTATTTCAGTAATACCCTGGGCTACCAGGCCAGCTTAATGGCCAAAACTTCCACTGATAAGTTGAAATTTTTGGTTAGAGGAAGCCTTGCCTCACATAGCGATTACGAAAGCGGAAATAATATTAGGATTACAAACACGCGCTTCAATGAAAAGGACCTGAAAGCAGGCATTGGATTCCAGGATAGAAAATATAAAGCAGATCTCAGGTATAATTTTAACCGAAGTGAAATAGGTATCCCTGAGGAAATAGGTATCCAGTCTACCCGGAAAGACCCGCTTTTGCCCTATCAAAAGATCGACAATCATGTCTTAAGCCTTACTAATAACCTATATTTTGCTAAATCCAGTCTGGACCTGAAATTAGGCTACCAGTTTAATAATCGTAAAGAATTTGAGGAACATCATGAAGATGAGCATAATGAAGAAGAGGATGTGTCACCTCATGGGGCAGATCTTGATCCGTCTCTGGAAATGCATCTGGAAAGCCTTAATTATAACCTCAAATATAATCTGCCAAGAATTGGGAATTTTGAAATCATCTCAGGAGTACAGGGAATGTACCAGACAAATGACAATTTTGGAGAGGAAATCCTGATCCCAAATGCTGAAACTGTTGATTTTGGTATTTTCACCACTACTCATTACCACCTGGATAACTGGGACTTTCAGGGAGGATTGAGGTTTGACAATCGTTCTATAAATACAGAATCTTATCAAACAGAGGATGGAGCCTCTGTAGAGGAAATAGACCGGGCCTTCAATAGTATAAATGGAGCAATTGGCGCCAAATACCAGTATGAACAAAAATTTTTCGCCAGGCTTAACCTTGCAAGTGGCTTTCGTGCCCCCAATCTTTCTGAACTAACTTCAAATGGAATACATCATGGTGCAAACAGATATGAGAAAGGCAATTCCCAACTTAAAAATGAAGAGAATTTTCAGGTTGATCTTGCGTTAGAATGGAGAGGCAGGCATGTAGAAGCTTTTATCAATGCATTTAACAATTCAATTAGCGATTACATTTATATAAGTCCTACCGGAGAAATTATAGATTCGAATCCTGTATTTGAATATACTCAGGGAAATGCGAATCTATATGGTGGTGAAATTGGACTGCACATACATCCTCATCCACTGGACTGGCTGCATCTGGAAAGCAGTTTTGAGACTGTTACCGGGAAACTGAAAGGTGGAAATTATCTTCCATTAATCCCGGCCAATTCACTAACCAATACTTTCAGGATAGAATTTGAAAAAGGCAGGTTATTCAGTGAAAAGTATGCTTTTATAAGGCTAAAGAACGTTTTTGACCAGAATAATCCCGGAATGTTTGAGACCAGAACGGGTGGCTATGCCCTCCTTGGTGCTGGACTTGGTGCAAATATAGATTTTGGCAGTTCCGTTATTAGCCTGGGATTAAACGGAAATAACCTTCTCAATAAAACTTATATATCGCACCTCTCCCGCCTTAAACCGGATAATATTCATAATATTGGAAGGAATTTTATGATCTCTTTATCCTGGAAGATATAGGCATTAAATAATAAAGGCTGCCATTTTACTGGCAGCCTTCCTTTTAACTAATTAAGCAAACACTAATAACTTTCAACTTCAATAACCTGAGCTTTTAACGGCTCTTTCTTCCAAACATAGGTATAAAGGTACATTAGTGTAAAAGTTGGAATGATATCGGTTCCTGGCAGGATCTCTTCAATGAATACCAGCACAGATGCCAGCTTTCCCCTTCTTCCCGGATACATTTCGCTCATTTTCTTTGCAGCATAGGGTGCCCACACAAGATCCAGAAAAGGACCAATAACAGGAATTGCCACTGTGGCCATACCGGCCAGATCATAGGCAAGACCCTTTATAAAAATTTTATTCCTGAATAGTTTCATCTTTTGATTTTTACCTCAGTAAAATCAAATAAGATGCCAAAGTCCTATCGAAGGTCTGAGCTTATAAGTTTAAGGAATTCCTCGCGGGTCTCAATTTCCTTGAACTGACCTCTAAAGCCTGAAGTAGTGGTTGCGCTATTTTGTTTTTGCACCCCTCGCATCATCATGCACATGTGAACTGCCTCTATAACAACGGCAACTCCCTGTGGTTTTAAGGTTTTATTCAAACATTCCAGTATGTCATGGGTGAGTCTTTCCTGGACCTGAAGTCTCCTAGCAAAAATATCCACCACCCGGGGTAGTTTACTTAACCCGATAATCTTTCCATTAGGAATATAGGCAATATGCGCTTTCCCAAAGAATGGAAGCATATGATGTTCGCATAGCGAATAAAGCTCAATATCCTTTACCACCACCATTTCATCATAACTCTCTTTGAAGATGGCTTTTTTCAGGACCTTCTCTGCATCCATAGAATAGCCCTGGGTAAGGAATTGTATTGCCTTTGCTGCTCTCTCCGGAGTCTTTATAACTCCTTCACGTTCCGGGTCTTCCCCCACTCCCTGGATAATCTCACGAAAATTATTCTTTAGATTTTCGGTGACCTTATGATTGTATTCTTCGAAATATCTATATGCCATTCTAGCCTGTATGTTTTAGTTTGTCTGAAAATAACTTTTTTAATTTTGTGATCTTAGGATCAATAATATACTGACAATAAGGTTGCTGCCGGTGCCTGTTGTAAAAATCCTGGTGCTCCTGTTCAGCTTCATAAAATGCCGAAGCTTCTGTCACTTCAGTCACAATTGGATCATCAAAGGCCTTCTGCTGTTCAAGTAAATTCATCACTTCTTCGGCCATTTCTTTCTGATTTTCATCATGATAAAATATCGCGCTCCTATATTGTGTTCCCACATCATTTTGCTGGCGATTAAGCGTGGTAGGATCATGAGTCGCGAAGAATATCAAAAGGATTTCCCTGTAATTGATCTTTTCAGGATCAAATAATATCTGAATAGCTTCAGCATGACCGGTCCTTCCGCTAATTACCTCCCGATATGGCGGATTCTTAATTGTGCCACCGGTGAAGCCAGATCTCACATTTTCAACACCCTCCAGTCTCTGAAAAACTGCTTCCGTACACCAGAAACATCCTCCTGCCAGCGTGGCTTTTTTCAAGTTTAGCTTTTTCATAGACTACAATACTAATTTTTGTTCATCAAATTTAGTTTTTAAATAAACAAAACTCTTAATGTTTAACGTGATTTTATGGAAATCTTTTGTCCATATTGAAGAACAATAATACATTTGAGTGGATTTCAATTAATTCTTCAATCAATGCCCAAAAATTACTGCCTTTTTTATTTATTTTTCATTATTAGCCTTCTTTCGTTCGCACAAAATCAGAAAGAAAGAAAAGTCTATACCACACAAAAAATTGAAAATCCGCCAGGAATTGATGGAGATCTAAGCGATCCTGTATGGGAGCAGGCTGAAATTGCTTCCAATTTTGTTATGGTTGAACCAGGCGATGGAGATCCCATCCCACCTTCCCACGAAACATATGTTAAAATACTTTACGATAATGAAGCTATCTATTTGGCTGCCACTTTGAAAGAAGAAAATCCGGAACGTGTTATAACTCAGTTTACCCAAAGAGATAACCTGGAACAGGCCGAATTCTTCCTTATGGATATAAACACTTATGATGATGGTGAAAATCAAACCCGTTTTATAGTAACAGCCGCCGGGACTCAGGCCGATGCAAAGATGACCGGGGATAACGAGGATTATAGCTATAACGTGGTATGGGAATCGGCAATATCACATGACGAAAATGGGTGGTACATAGAAATGAAGATCCCCTATTCTGCCTTAAGATTTCCTCAAAAGGAAATCCAGACCTGGGGAATTCAGTTTTACAGGGAAATAAAGCACCTTAATGAAGGTTATGTATGGAATTATATTGATAAATCAGTTGGACAGATCAGCCAGTATACCGGGCTGTTAAAGGGAATTTCCAATATTGATCCTCCTGTTAGGCTAAGTTTATATCCATATATTTCCACTGCAACTGACTGGTACAATGGGAATGATGATTTCAATTTTAATGCAGGGATGGATCTTAAATATGGGATCAACGATTCCTTTACCCTGGATATGACACTTGTCCCAGATTTTGGGCAGACGGCCTACGATGAAGTGGAACTCAATCTGGGGCCTTTTGAACAGGTTTTTGGGGAAAACCGTGCTTTTTTTACTGAAGGGACTGAATTGTTCAATAAAGGAAATCTCTTTTATTCAAGACGGGTGGGTAATACACCCATTGGTTACAATGATGCACAAAAGGAATTATTGGAGGATGAAGAGATTATAGACAATCCTGATAAGACCGATCTTATTAATGCTCTTAAAGTTTCAGGAAGAACAGACCGTGGCCTTGGAATAGGTTTTTTTAATGCTATCACCAATAAACAGGAGGCTCTGTACAGGGATACCATTACAGGAAACACTCGCCGTAAGATCACGGAGCCCGTCGCGAATTATAATATTCTTGTTCTCGACCAACGCTTTAATAAAAACTCCTCTATTTCACTGATCAATACAAATGTTACCAGAGATGGTCACTTCAGAGACGGAAATGTTACCGCCTTTCTTTTTGATATTTTCAATAAGGAGAATTCGTTCAATTTTGAAGGTCAGGCGAAAATGAGCAATGTTAACTTACCTGGCCAGAACAAGACCGGATTTGCCTCTCAGTTATCGGTAGAAAGGACTAAGGGTAAGATCAGGTATAATGTCTCTCATGAATTTGCCAATGAAACTTACGATATTAATGATCTGGGAATAAGTTTCATTAATAATTACAATAATTTTTCCTGGGGTGGTTCTTACCGCATCTTCGAGCCAAAAGGGATCTACAACAATTATCAAATCCAGTTATATGGTCAGCATTTAAGGAGATACAGGCCAGACATCTCGGTGAATACCGGGATGGGGGGAAGTTTCTTCGCGATGACCAGAAAAAGGTTCGCTTTTGGCGGAGGCCTGGAAATAAATTCAGAATTCCGGGATTTTTTTGAACCCAGGGCCGAAAACACCTATGTCCTCTATAAACCTTTTGGAGGTGGCCGATTTTTTGTGTCTTCAGATTATAGGAAAAGGTTTGCATACGATGTCAGGATCTATTATGAGGATTATTACATATCATCCCAAAACAGCTTTAATTTAGACATTGAGCCACGATTCCGATTCAATGATAAATTCAGTATGGTTTATGATTTTGAATACGAATATGAAAATGACCGGCCTAGTTACGTAGATCATAATGAAAAAAGGATCGTGTTTGGGTCAAGGGATCAGAAAAGCATCGAAAATTCCATCAGTGGAACCTACAATTTTAATACACGCCAGGGACTTAATCTAAGCTTCAGGCATTTCTGGTCTACCGCCAGGTTTGCAGAAGACAAATTCTTCAAACTTGTAGAGGAAGGCTCCCTTGCCCCAATTGAATACAATAGAGAGGAGGATAGAAACCCCGATGCTAATTTTAATATCTGGAATCTGGACCTGAGTTACAGGTGGCAATTTGCTCCCGGCAGTGAGGCAGTTCTGCTTTACAGGAATTCTATTTTTAACCAGGATAAACTGAGCCTGCTTGGGTTTGAAGAAAGCCTGGATAATCTTTTCGCACAGCCAGCCAGACACAATTTAAGTCTCAGGGTGGTCTATTATATAGATTATAACAGAATGAAGAACTTATTCCGAAGTTAAGCTTGGGGAATCTCCCTAATTTGGCTATTTTCGAAGCTCTTATTTTGTGATAAATGATCATTGCCCAAAATATTCATAAATACTACGGAGATCTTCATGTTTTAAAAGCTGTTGATCTTCATATAAAGAAAAGTGAAATCGTTTCCATTGTTGGGGCATCGGGTGCTGGAAAGACCACCCTGCTGCAAATCCTGGGAACGCTTGACAGACCTTCAAAAAGGGAAAATTCACAATTGGAGATAAACGGCACCGATATCTACGGACTTTCATCCCGTGAGCTTTCACGCTTTAGGAATAAGCATATAGGCTTTATTTTTCAGTTCCATCAGCTCTTGCCAGAATTTACCGCTTTGGAAAACATCTGTATTCCGGCATTTATTCAGAATACCCCCAGGAAAGAAGCCGAAAAGAAGGCTATGAAACTTTTAAAATTTTTAGGGCTGGAGAACAGAGCTTCCCACAAACCGGGAGAATTAAGTGGCGGTGAACAGCAGAGGATTGCAGTTGCCAGAAGCCTTATCAACAATCCTGCAGTTGTATTTGCTGATGAACCCTCCGGAAATCTTGACAGTGAATCGGCAGAGAACCTGCACCAGCTTTTCTTCAGGCTTCGGGATGAATTTCAGCAAACCTTTGTGATCGTTACCCATAACGAAGAACTGGCAAATATGGCCGACAGGAAACTTACCATGGTGGATGGTGAGATCATTCATCATTAAATCAGGCATTTTTCAGGTAACATCTAACCAGAGTAATGAGGTAGGCCAGAGCTCCAAATAGGATAAGCACAGAAAAACCTGCTTCAATAGCAATTATGGTAGCCAGTGAAGTGCTTACTACAGATAAACAGCCATTTATTCCCCATGCCCAGGGCACTTCCTCTTCATTCTTCCACGAAAGATAGCGCATACCCAGTGGAAAAGGCATACCCATAAAAAAAGAAGGAAATCCAATAAGAATCAGGGAAACAATTACTTTAATCCCCGTCCCGAGTCCCATCCCGAGCTTCAAAATCCATTGCAGTCCAAATGCATAAAGAATCAAAATAAAGGTAATGCTCAAAAGGATTTTTCGCATAGAAGCGAAGCCAGGTTGTAAATTCGAGGAGCACCAGCTTCCAATTCCCGATAACAATAACATGACACTAATCACGGCAGCTACCGAATAAACGGGATGACCAAGAAAAAGTATGAACCGCTGTATTAGAACTATTTCCAAAAACATAAATCCTATCCCGATTCCAGAAAAATAAAGAAGGGTCCAGGTTTTATTTTCCATTTTTCCTTTTAAAAGGAATAATGGCAGAATAATAAGAATGAATGCCAGGATCAATGATTGAAGAAATGTTACTCCCACGATCAGGTATCCCAGTTCAAAAAAAGAAGCAGACTGGCCGCCGAAAAGTTCCTGTAAATGAGAAAAACTTTTCCATTTAAGGAATTGAGAAAAATATGGTTTATTATCTGTGGCCGGTTTAATATTGAAGTCATAGGTTTCAAATAACTTTTCCCGATCTTTAGATAACAGCTGATCAGTAAGCCTGAACAGGCTTTCATCCTGAAGTGCATTATAATTACTTCTCTCCTGGGTAGAAATCCCTGGTAACAGCAGCGGATCAAACGATAACCGGTCACAAAACTCCCTTACCATCCTTATTTCCTTTTCTGAAAATGCTTCTTTCTTTAGCAAATAGGTAATGGTATTCCAGCTTCGCACGGCCACCAGATGCTGCTTAGGTTCATTGATACCCTTTTCAGTTAAAGTTTCCGCCAATGTAGCCGTGATCTTGAGAGGATTACGATAAGGATAATCCATCCATACGGTAACACTTATAATTCCATTCTTATTAAGATGATCAAAGATTGATGAAAAGCTATCAGTTGTTAACAGATATTCCTCCTGAATTGCCTGTAAACCAGCGGTACCTCCAAAAGCCCCAATATCAGGAAGACTAATGAGATCGTATTGCACATCTGATTCTGATAGAAATGAACGGGCATCCTGCTCAAATTGTTGAACATTGTTTTCAATACCTTTTCTTTCCGAAGAAAGCTTCCAGAGCACCGGATGTGGATCAACATTTTGAATTTGGCCAACTCCCTTTTCATTAAGATAATGACTCATTATTCCTGTACCGGAATTAAGAACCAATACCTTCCTGGGCTTAGCTATCTCCATGGCAATTGCCGAAGTGGTATAATCTAGTATCTTACTATCTGATGCTGAATCCAGGACCGCACCTACCCAGTCTCCATTATTAAAAATGGCATCGGTTACCGGAATTTCTCCCATGTAGGAAAGGCTGAGGCCGGGGGCATAGCGAAGTACCGGTGAAGAAACATACTGGACCCATCCGTAAGGACTGTTTTCGGCAGTTTCTAATTCGGTATCCGGTAAGTCAAGGGTGCGGCTAAGGCTTTTATATTGAGAAAGCTTCAGGGATAATGGGGAATGATAACTAAAAAATAGCAGGATAATTAATAAGATAATCATACTACTAAGCCACAAATTTCTTTTTTGGGACGGGATAACGAGCATAGCAGCGATCATTGCCAAAACCCCGGTGATAAAAGGGATCTCAACCGGTGAGGCCATCCAGAAAAGAACGATGGCAACCACTCCCCCAAAACCAGATCCCACCAGGTTGCTGAAGTATAATTTCCCAATCCTGTTGGTATATTTTATAAAAACCATTCCTATCGCCAGTGCGCAAAAAAAGAAAGGAACAAAGAATAGAAATTCGAAAAGTAGAAGTCGCCATATCTCCCGTTGTTCAACAAACAATAAATATGTATCAAAGCTAGCGAAAGGCTGTCCCGATAACCAGATACATAAAGGCATGCAAATTCCTGAAAGTGCAATAAATACTGGCAATAGAAAATCAATCTTATCAATAAGCTTTATACGGAATAAGGCGAGAAAGGTTCCGGCTCCACCAAAACCAAGAAGGGCAATCGCAATCACCATATAGGCAAAATGATACCACTGAATAATTGAAAGATACTGCATGAGGCTTAACTGGTAAGCGATCATGGAAACTGAAAGCAATCCTATTGAAAACAGGAGCCGGTTAGAGAAAGAACGTTCCATCAGTTACGGGTAAAAGGAACAAAACGTACAGGAAGCAGACTTTTTGTTTTCCATTTCCCATCCTTCTTTTTTTCGACCAGCATAAGTTGTTGGGTAGTAAAGGGAGCACCAACCGGAATTACCATTTTTCCACCCTCCTTTAATTGTTCAATCAATGGAGGGGGAATGAACTCTGAAGCTGCAGTAACAATGATTGCATCAAAAGGAGCATATTCCTCCCAACCATAGAAACCATCAGCTATTTTCATATTTATATTGGTATAACCGAGTTTTTTTAAATTGTTCTTAGCAGTAACACCTAATGGTTCTATGATCTCAATGGTATATACTTCCTCTACGATCTCTGCCAGTACCGCTGCCTGGTATCCCGAACCTGTGCCAATTTCCAGTACCTTCATCCCCGGTCGGGGCCTAATTAATTCGGTCATATAGGCTACTATATAAGGTTGGGAAATTGTCTGGCCATGGCCAATTGGAAGAGGCCTATCCTGATAAGCATTACTTTCCTGTTCCTTTGGGACGAGCCTGTGACGTTCCACCTTTTGTAAAGCCTTTAATGTTGCCTTATCTTCGATTCCTCGTGCCGCGATCTGGCTCTCCACCATCTTCCGCCGACTGCTCTGATACTTATCCTGTTGAGGAATGGGGATATACAAAATCAATATAAACCATACTATGAAAAAGCTGAGCCTCATCACACCCATCTTATTGATTACCAATTAAATATACGTAAAATACCATTGATAAAAAGACTAATAGAAGTCCAACAGGCTATTAGGCTAAAAGTAATTCAGAGACAAAACTTCTTTCTAATGAAATCATATCTTTGCACCCCACAGAAGGAAGGTTTATGAAATTATCGCGAACAGAATTAAAGGAATTTCTCGAGGAAAAAGTTGTGGAATATAATACTCCGAAGTTTATTGAATCTGATCCTATTCAGATCCCTCACCTGTTTCAGAAAAAAGAAGATATAGAAATTGCCGGATTCCTAACTGCTACTATAGCGTGGGGGAACCGGAAAAGTATCCTGAAGAATGCTGAGAAACTGGTTAATTTGATGGATATGAGTCCATACGATTTTATTATTAATCACCAGGAAAAAGACCTTCAAGACCTGGATGGTTTTGTTCACCGAACCTTTAATTCAACGGACCTGAAGTATTTCGTAAAATCTTTAAAGAACATTTATTGCTATCATGGAGGTCTGGAAAATATATTTGAAAAATATTCCCAGCATCAAACTTTACAACCAGCCATCCATCATTTTAAATCGGTTTTCTTTGAGCTGCCACATGAAAAAAGAACAGAAAAGCATGTGAGTGATCCTTTAAAGAATTCTGCCGCCAAGCGTATTAATATGTTCCTTCGATGGATGGTAAGAAAGGATAATACCGGGGTTGATTTTGGAATATGGAAAAGCCTTTCCCCGTCCCTTCTATCCTGCCCTCTTGATGTTCACTCCGGGAATGTTGCCAGGAAGCTCGGACTCCTTAAACGTAAGATGAATGATGCTAAAGCCCTTAGTGAACTGGATAGGAATTTAAGAAAAATGGATAAAGAAGATCCAGTAAAATATGACTATGCATTATTCGGGCTTGGCGTATTTGAAAAAGGCCTGTTCTAGTTTTTGTTATTCTAGTTTATTTTAGTTTTCTTTAACAATTAATAAAATCAAGTTTTTCAATGATTAGTCCGGCATTACCTGCAAACGAGGATAAAAGGCTCGAATCTATCCGATCCCTTAATATCATTGATTCTTTTGCGGAAGACACCTATGATAGTATTACCAAACTTGCCAGCGAGATCTGTCAGACTCCCATTGCACTTATAACTATTTTAGGTTCTGAAAAAAACTGGTTCAAATCTAAACTGGGAACAGATATCTCTGAATCTGAAAGGGAATTTTCCTTTTGTGGGCATGCCATTCTTGAACCCAGGGAACTATTTGAGGTTCCCAATACACTGGAAGATGTTCGCTTCAAGGATAATCCCCTTGTGCTTGCAGAAGAGAACGGGATAAGGTTTTATGCCGGTGTCCCGATCCTTGATAATGAAGGCTTACCAATGGGAACCCTGTGTGTTCTGGATTCCAAGGAACATAGATTGACAGAAAATCAGAAGTCTGCTTTAAGAACTCTTGCTAAACAGGTGGAACTGCTTTTTGAATACAGAAGAAAGAATCAGGCCCTAGAAAAAATGAAGAACGATCTGGACGAATCCAATCGCATTTTACGAGAGTTTGCGAGTACCGTTTCCCATGATCTTAAAATGCCCCTGGCAAATATGATCATTACCGCAGATATACTCAAGGCAAAATACTCTTCCAAAATGGATAAGGAAGGTATTAATTACCTTAATTATCTTAAGCATTCAGGACTTACCTTAAGCGAATATATAAATGGTCTTCTTGATCATTATTCAAGCGGTAATCTTGAATCAGACATTAATCATGAGTTCTTCTTAAACGACCTGCTGGAAGATATTATAGACCTGCTTCAGATAGACCAAAACTGCGAGATCGATCTACCAGATAATAACCTGATGATCTTTGGGAACAGTGCGGCATTGGGGCAGATCTTTATGAACTTAATAAGCAACAGTATTAAATATAACAGCAGCGAAAAGATAGTTATTCAAATAGATTGCACGGAGAACCGGGAGTTTTATAACTTCATCATAAAAGATAACGGAATTGGTATTCCTAAAGAAAAACAGAATTATATTTTCGACCTTTTTACAACCGCAGCCGATAGAGACCGGCAAGGTAAAAAAGGACACGGTATTGGCCTTTCTACCGTAAAGAAGCTCGTTGAAAGCCTTGGTGGTAATATCAGCCTGACCTCAGAAGAAGATGAGGGAACCCATTTTGAGTTTAGCATAAGGCGTTCGCGTACCGTAGATTAGGATTTTTTTATAATAATTCTGTTGTATTTTAGATAACTTGTAATCACAATTCTATTTGGGGAGATGCAACATAAATTGGTTCCATTCAATGAGAAGCTAAGGTTAGCTGCCTTGAGGGAGTATAATATTATAAATTCCGGGCCGGATAAGGATTATGATAATCTTACTTTTCTGGCAAGTGTGGTTTGTGAGGTTCCCGTAGCCAATATTAGCATTATTGACAAAAATACAATATGGACCAAATCTATATATGGTGCGGAAGCCTCTGACATTGAGCGTTCCGATTCATTTTGTGACAGGGTGATACATCAGGAAGAATCTATTGTCCTTTTCAACAAATCCACAGATCCGGATATTTTTTCAAAATCCAGGGAATTATTTGGCCGGGAATATGAATTCTATGCCGGTATACCTCTTTATACCCCACAAGGTCATGCCATTGGAGTGTTCTGTGTTTTCGACACTAAGGAAAGACACCTTACAAAACGTCAAATAACTGCTTTAGAAGCTCTGGCAAGCCAGACCATGAACCTTTTCGAATTCAGAAAACAAAAGCATAAACTTTTTGAGGTTCAGAAAAAATTAAAACAGAAATACAGAGAACTGGAACGTTTCGCAAGCCTTGTATCTCATGATATCAAATCTCCTCTTGCCAATATTATTTCCTTGAGTGAACTTCTTAAAGATGAGAATAAAGGAAAATTTGATGAGGAAACTGAACAGTATCTCGAATTCCTGGTGGATTCCTCTTATAGTCTAAGGAATTATGTAGACGGTATATTAAGTTTTTATCGAAGTGACCATGTACTGGAAAAGGATTATGTTAATGTAGATCTTCATAAGCTTTTAAAGGGGATTGTGGATCTTTATCAGGTTTCCGATGATATACATATCACCTATCCCGACGATGTGATGCTGCACAATGTGAATAAAGCCGCACTTACACAGGTATTCCTCAATCTGATAAGCAACGCCCTCAAATACAACCATAATAAGGTTAGAGAGGTTGATATTAAATTCTCGAAATCTGAAGAATTTTATTTCTTTGAAGTCAAGGATAACGGCCAGGGAATTCCCAGGGATAAATTCAAAGATATTTTTGAGCTTTTCACAACCCTTGATACTTCAGACAGGGAGGGGAACACAGGCAGCGGAATTGGTCTCGCGACCGTGAAAAAACTCATAGAATCTATGGGAGGTTCCATTACCCTGGAGTCGGAACCCGGCAAAGGCAGTAACTTTAAGTTCCGAATCAAAAGGATATAGGCTTCAATAGCATATCATTTTCTATATTTGAGAAACCTATTTCCCGAATATGCATTTTCAACATCCGGAATTACTCTACGCCCTGTTTCTGCTTATAATTCCGCTGATCGTCCACCTATTCCGGCTTAGAAGATTTCAAAAAGAGGATTTTACCAATGTGAAATTCCTTAAAAAGGTGATCCAGGAAACCCGGAAAAGTTCCAGGTTAAAGAAGTTCTTGATACTTATTACAAGGCTTCTCCTCCTCGCCTGCCTTATTCTTGCTTTTGCCCAGCCCTTTATACCGGCAAGCGAAAAAGCAATGGGGGAAACTAAAACCCTCATTTACCTCGATAATTCGTTTAGTATGCAGGCTGGTGACGGGCAGGCCTCTGTATTTCAAAGAGCGGTAAACCAGCTTTTTGAAAATCTGGAGGAGCAGAACAATTATGCTCTTTTTACTAATGACGCACAATATTTTGACCGTTCTGGCCGTGAACTTCGGGAAGAACTACAGGATATTAGTTGGAGCGATGAGAATGTAGATTTCAGGGAAATAAGACTGAAGGCAGAAAATTACTTCAAGGATCATCCTTCAGTAGATAAAGAGTTTGTTCTAATCTCTGATTTTCCATTAACCATGGATATTCCAGCCAATTTGGAAAATAAAAACTTCACTTATCATTTTATAAGATACAATGCGACTGAAATTAATAATATAAGTCTGGATTCCGCATTCATAAGTAATACCAATCCGGAAAATCTTTTCCTTAATATCAAACTGAGCACAAATAATACTACAGATCAACCGGTCACAGTGTCGGTGCTGGATGGAGAGAAGCTCCTGGGAAGGAACACGGTGCAATTTGAAGAAAATGAACAGGCAGAAATAAGTTTCAGATTACAGAATCAACCTGTCCAAAATGGAAAAATAGAAATTGAGGATGGCGGATTGAGATATGATAATGCACTCTACTTTAACATCCAACAAAGGAAGGCTGTAAAAGTTATCATTATTTCTAATGCAGAGCATGAATTCCTGAAAAGAATCTACAACGAACCTGAATTCGAGACGTTGCTTTATGATCCATCGCAGATCGATTTCAATCAGCTTAACTCAGCCAGTCTCATCGTCTTAAATGAAGTTGAACAATTACCTTCCTCATTAACAAATAACATTATTAATGCCCAAACCAATGGGGCATCGCTATTGATCATTCCAGCTGAACAAACATTTTCTTATGATCAATTTCTGAAAAGGTTGGGCTTTCCGGGTTTTTCCCAAAAGATAAATTCTGAAAGACTGATTACCAGTATCGAATATGATCACCCGCTTTTAGAAGGAGTCTTTGAAGATCGAACCGAAAACTTTGAATATCCAAAGGTACTTACTTCTTATAGCCTGCAAGTTGCCAATGCTGTTCTTAGATATGAAGATAATCAGCCTTTTCTGGCAAAATCTAATTCGGCTTATCTGTTCACAGCTCCGTTGAATGATAAGAATTCCAACTTCAAGAATTCACCGCTTATAGTTCCCATTTTCTATCAAATAGGCCTGGAAGCCCTGAAGAAAAATCAACTCTATTATGAGACTAAAAGTGAGGCCAGGATTGATATTCCTATAGAGCTGGGAAAGGATCAGGTATTGCATTTAACTAATCCTGAAATCGATCTTATCCCCCAGCAACAGAATTTTAGTAACCGGGTAGAAATAAATACCGCTAATTTGCCTCTCGAAGCAGGAAACTATGAAATATCCAACAACAATTCCCGGGTGGGGAACCTTAGTTTTAATTACGACCGGCTGGAAAGTGATCTGAAATACACAGATATTTCAGAGAATAATGATATAAATATATATGATTCTGTAGATGAATATTTTTCTAAAGCAAATGCAGCATCACAAATCAATGCGCTTTGGAAATGGTTTGTTATTTTTGCTTTGATCTTTTTAGCTATTGAAATGCTACTTATAAAATTCCTCAAATGAAGCTACTTTTAAAATCGGTAACTATTATAGATGAGAAATCCTCTCACCACAAAAAAAAGCTTGATATTTTTATTGATCACGGAGTAATTAAGAAAATTGGAAAAAATCTAAATGAAAAAGCAGATAAGGAGATTAAGGTAGGGAATCTTCATGTTTCACGGGGCTGGTTTGACAGCAGCGTAAGTTTTGGGGAACCGGGCTATGAAGACAGGGAAACTATCGCTAATGGTCTGGATACGGCTGGAAAATCAGCGTTTTCTGCAGTGGCCCTTAATCCCTATACCAATCCAGTGCTTGATCATAGTGGAAGTATAGCATCGGTTAAGGCAAAAGCAGCTTCTCATCCTGTGGAACTTTATCCCATAGGGGCACTTACCGTCAAAAGTGAAGGTGTGGACCTTGCAGAATTACTGGATATGAAGATGGCCGGAGCAGTAAGTTTTGGTGATTATAAACTGCCTCAACGAAATCCTAACCTTTTAAAGATCGCCCTGCAATATGCGCAGAACTTTGATGCGCTTATTCAAAGCTTTCCTCAGGAGAACAGGATTTCGGGAACAGGTATCGTCAACGAACATGTGAACAGTACTTCATTAGGGCTCAAGGGAATTCCAAATCTCGCGGAAGAACTTCAGGTGACCAGGGATCTTTATCTTTTGGAATATACCGGGGGAAAATTACATATCCCCACAATTTCTACTGAAAAATCTGTAAAACTTATAAAAGAGGCCAAGAAAAAAGGTCTTGATATAAGTTGTAGCGTTGCAATACATAATCTGGTTCTAAATGATGACGAACTACAGGAATTTGATACCAGGGCAAAAGTGTTACCTCCTTTAAGAACAAAAAATGATTCTAAGGCCCTAATAAAAGGGTTAAAAGATGGAACTATAGATATGGTTACCAGTGATCATAACCCTATCGACGTAGAGCATAAGAAAGTTGAATTCGATAATGCCCTGTATGGAAGTATTGGGCTGGAATCTGCTTTTGGTGCATTGTGTACGGTATTCAATACCGAGGAAACCATAGATTATCTTACCAGGGGAAAAGAACGCTTTGGAATAGAAGAGTTTGAGATCAAGGAAGGCCAACCTGCAGACCTGAGCTTATTTATTCCGGGAGATTCATTCTTTTTCAATGCAGAGGATATTCTTTCAACTTCCAAAAACAGTATCTTTTTAAACAAGGAATTAAAAGGAAAAGGCTTTGGAGTGATCACTCAAAAAGGTTTTATTAGTAATTAATTCATAAAATTATGAATCCTTCAGGACAAGCAAAAACAACAGCTATAGTATCCTATATCACGATTATAGGAACTATCATTGCGTATTTTATGAATCTGGATCCCAAGGATCCCTTTGCCAGCTTTCATATAAGACAGGCATTTGGAATTCATATCACTTTTTATTTGATTGGCGCATTAATGGGTCTTTTTGACGAAGGCTTCATTGTTGGAGCATTCTACGTCTTCTTCATAGTTCTATGGGGATATGGCCTATTTATGGCGATCAAGGGAGAAACAAGGGAGGTACCTATCCTGGGGCCGCTTTTTCAAAAATGGTTTAGTACAATTTCATAATGAATAAAGAATTTTCGCTTCAACATCTAATAAGAAAACCTAAAAAAGAATCCAATAAAGCCCCGGCCCTGATAATGCTTCATGGTTATGGAAGCGATGAGAACGATCTGTTCTCTTTTGCTGAAGAACTCCCTGAGGAATTGTTCATTATTTCTGCCAAAGCTCCATATTCCATGCAGCCTTTCGGAAATGCCTGGTATGCGATTCACTGGGATAATAACGATGGTAAGTTCAGTGATGATGCTCAGGCTATAACTTCCAGGGATACTATCAGGGATTTTATAGATGAAATTATTGAGCACTATCCCATAGACCCTGATAAAATTAACCTCCTTGGTTTTAGCCAGGGCAGTATTTTAAGTTATGCTGTGGCTCTTTCGTATCCGGAAAAAGTAAGAAATGTTGTGGCCCTAAGCGGCTATGTGAATCAGGGGATACTTAAAAAGGCTTATGAATCCAATGATTTTTCCCGGCTGAAATTTTATTGCTCCCACGGCTCGGCAGACCAGGTGATCCCTGTGGATTGGGCCAGAAAGACAAAACCATTTCTGGATGGATTGGGAATCGAAAATTCATATTCTGAGTTTCCCGTAGGTCATGGCGTGGCCCCACAGAATTTCTTCGAATTCAGGGAGTGGCTTATAGCCAGGCTCTAATATCCTGGATAAAGAAAGGATTTCTCGGGAATGAATTCAATCTCCCCGTCTTCGCCAATATTATAACTTAAAAAGACTTCCCCCCAGTAGGTGCCATCAGTAAAATCAGCGATGATCCATTTGTGATTGAGCACTTTGATCCTGTTGATGTTCATGTTTCCTTCCATCCCCGCATGTGGAACCAGCGGATTATCCTTTCCGGCCTCATTCTTACTTATGATAGCGTCTTCTATCCTTGGGATCAGCTCCTCTGTGTCTATCCCCCTGTTATCAAAATAGGTAATTGCATCATCGTTGTTCTCAAGGCTGAAATACTCTTCATTTGCTGAATTGCCTGAATAATTTTCCAGTTCACTTTCTGTCTCTGTTAGTCTGGTTTGAAGCCTATCAATTTCACCCTGTTTAGAGTCAAGTATCCTTTTATCATTCACATAGATGAAAATTGTAAATAAAACAGAGAAAATAAACAGGTACATTAAGATCTTGTTCCGCATTCTAAACAGTAATTTTTAAGTTATCAAAGGCCAGATGAACATTTGGAGGTAATTCCTTCTCTACTTCATCATGAAAACCCAGCATATGGCTAATATGAGTAAGGTAAGCTTTCTGGGGTTTTACCCGTTCAATGAATTCCAGTGCCTCTTCCAGATTGAAATGAGAATGATGAGGCTTTACGCGAAGGGCGCTTATTACAAGTACTTTAAGGTCGCTCAGCTTCTCCACCTCTTCATTTTCTATAGTCTTGAGATCGGTGAGATAGGCAAAATCTTCCATCCTGAAGCCGAACACCTGCAGGCGATTATGCATAAATTCAACCGGGGTCACGGTTAAACCGTGAAAATTGAATGGCTTATTCTCGATAATATTTTCCTTTACTCCTGGTGCGCCGGGATATTTATTCTCAGTAGTAAAAATATAATCGAATCTTTTACGAAGAGCTTTTAAGACACGTTCATGTGCAAAGACTGGTATATCGCCCTGCCTGAAAAAGAAAGGTCTTATATCATCCAGCCCGGCGGTATGATCGTTATGCTCATGTGTGTAAAAAATAGCGTCCAGACGCTTAACATTATTCGCAAGCATTTGCTGCCTGAAATCTGGTCCACAATCAATAAGGATATTATAATTATTCCAGGTGACCAGTACAGAAACGCGTAGCCTCTTATCCTTTGGATTATCACTAAGGCATACCGGATGATCACTTCCGATAATTGGTATTCCCTGAGATGTTCCGGTTCCTAGAAATATTACTTCCAAATGCTGTTATTTTTAACACAAAAGTAAATATATTTTTTTGTATGCCTAGCGCTTTTAGTACTTTTGAAGTACACAAAGAACATTGTTTATTTAAAAGAAAAAATATGCCAATTACTATAATGGGCGATAAGGAATTTGAAAATGTTCCTTCTATTAACAGCAAAGCCCTTCGCATCAATTTAAATGAAAATATCTACGGGACATTTTCAGAAATTGGTGCAGGTCAGGAAACGGTAAGAAACTTTTTCCGGGCCGGTGGTGCTTCTGGTACTATTGCCAAAGCTATGAGCGCCTATGATAAGGATTTTAGTGATGCTATATATGGCGTTGAAAATGACAGGCGCTATGTAACGGAAGCTAGGCTAAAAAAAATGCTTTCACACGAAACCAACCTTATCGAACAACGTATCTCCAGAGAAAAACATCCGAATAAATTATTCTTTACCTATGCCAACACGGTGGCTACGATAGATTTCGCCAAGAAATACAAAGGTCATGGCTGGGTTGGTATTCGCTATCAGGTAGATCCTAAGGAAGATTATAATGAGATCCTGCTTCATGTACGTTTTCATGAGAATGATGCCAGGCACCAGCAAAATACGCTGGGAATCCTGGGGGTGAATCTTATTTATGGAGCCTATTATAAATATGATAATCCGAAGAAGCTATTAAGATATCTGTATGATCATATAGATAAGGATCAGATAGAGATCGACACTATCAATTTTTCAGGACCAAGGTTTGAAAAAGTGGATAACCGCTTGATGAGTCTTCAGCTTGTTAAGAATGGAATGACCGAAGCGGTGATGTTTGGCCCTGATGGTAATAACGTTCTTCCTGCAAAGATCCTTTATAAAAAGAATATTCTGGCTCTCCGTGGTAGCTTTAGACCGGTTACCAAGGTGAACATGGATATGTATGAGCGCTCTAAGGACCTTTTCTTTAAAGAAAGTAAAGTTTCCAGGGAAAATACAGAGATCATTTTCGAGATCACGCTCTCTAACTTACGTGCTGAAGGTGAGATCGATGAAAGAGATTTTATGGACAGGGCAGAATTGCTTTGTTCCTTAGGCCAGACCGTAATGATCTCTAATTTCCAGGAGTACTATCGCGTGGTGGAATACTTCTCCCGTTATTCTAAACAGAGAATGGGACTTACTATGGGCGTTCAGAACCTTGTGGATGTCTTTGATGAAAAATACTATCGTCATCTTAGTGGAGGTATTCTAGAGGCATTTGGTAAACTATTCTTTAAAGACCTTAAAGTATATCTTTACCCACTTAAAGATCCGGAAACAGGAGAGATCACTACCAGTGAGAATCTTAAAGTTCACCCACGAATGAAGGAGCTCTATAAGTTCTTTAAATATAATGGCCGTGTGGAGGATATCAAGGACTACAATCCAGACATAATGGATATTTATTCAAGAGAAGTTCTTAAGATGATAAGTGAAGGTAAAAAAGGCTGGGAAGAGATGTTGCCAGAGAAAACTACCAAGATGATCAAGGAACAAAACCTTTTCAATTACAAGGAAAGCAGGGAAAAGGCAAAAACCGAGGAAGTCTAGCCCTGGAATTAAAAGTATAAAAAAAAGCTGTTCGAATCGAACAGCTTTTTTATTCCCATTTTATTGGTTCCTATTCTAGCCTTTCAATTCTGGCTCCAATAGATTTCAATCTTTCTTCTATATTTTCATACCCCCTGTCTATCTGTTCAATATTATGTATAGTAGAGGTTCCTTTTGCTGATAGTGCCGCGATAAGTAATGATATCCCCGCTCTGATATCTGGAGAAGTCATTGTAGTTGCCTTTAGCTGTGACTTAAAATCATGACCAATCACGGTAGCTCTGTGCGGATCACAAAGAATGATCTTTGCCCCCATATCTATGAGCTTATCTACAAAGAAAAGCCTGCTTTCAAACATTTTCTGATGAATCAATACACTTCCCCTAGCCTGAGTGGCGATTACCAGAATAATACTTAAAAGGTCAGGAGTAAATCCTGGCCAGGGAGCATCACTAATGCTCATTATAGAACCATCTATAAAACTTTGAACCTCGTAACCATTTTTATGCGCGGGAATATGAATATCATCACCTTTCTTTTCAACGGTAATACCCAGCTTTCTAAAAACAGTTGGGATTATTCCTAGCATATCCCAGTGTACATCTTTTATGGTGATCTCGCTTTTGGTCATAGCAGCCAGCCCGATCCATGATCCTATCTCGATCATATCGGGAAGAATGCGATGTTCGCAGCCTCCAAGCCGTTCCACGCCTTCTATTGTTAAAAGGTTAGAACCCACTCCGCTTATTTTTGCTCCCATGGAATTCAGCATATTGCATAATTGCTGAAGATATGGTTCACAGGCGGCATTATAAATAGTAGTTGTTCCTTTAGCAAGCACCGCGGCCATTACAATATTGGCAGTTCCGGTTACCGAAGCTTCCTCAAGCAACATAAAATCACCTTTGAGTCCTTTAGGTGCCTCTACTCCATAAAATCTATCTTCCTTATTATACCTGAAGTTAGCCCCAAGTTTCATAAAACCTTCAAAATGGGTATCCAGTCTTCTTCTCCCAATCTTGTCTCCTCCCGGCTTGGGAATAAATCCTTTTCCAAAACGACCCAGTAAGGGTCCAACTATCATTATAGATCCACGCAGTCCTCCACCATCAATTTTGAACTGCTCACTGCTCAGGTAATCCATATCGAGCTCGTCGCTCTGAAAAGTATAACTTCCTTTACCTATCTTTTCAATTTTTACACCCAGGTTTCGTAAAAGATTGATAAGCTTGTTTACGTCAAGAATATCAGGAATGTTATGTATAGTTACCTTTTCTTCCGTTAATAATACGGCACATAATATCTGCAGCGCTTCGTTTTTTGCTCCCTGAGGATAGATATCCCCGCTCAAACGATGCCCGCCTTCAATTCGAAATGTTCCCATTAAAAGATTTGAGTTTAGTGGCGTTTACGGCCTCCCTTTCGGCCAGATTTCTTTGTGTTTTTTGTGTATTTCTTTTTACTACCGCCGCTTCTTATAAGATCTGAAGCCTGGCTTAGGTCTTCATCGATATTCTTAAGATTAAGCTTCCCGTGACTAAGATCTTTAAGATGATCAAAGATCACATTATCATCAACAGAATCCCTGTTCCAGTTGAGGTAAGATTTCTTCATATGATTGGCGATGCTTAGAACGATAGCCTCTTTAAGATCTCCTTCTTCCCAGTCTTTCACCTCATCTATCATCTTTTTGATATTGTTACCATAAAAGCGATACTTTGGATTGTTTTCAGGATAGCTAAGCATATCGGGTCTTTCGGCAAGCATTTCCCTTGTAGGTTTAGGAAATGGTGATTCAACATCAAGTTTAAAATCACTAATGATGAATAACTGATCCCATAATTTATGCTGAAAGTCGGGCACATCACGAAGATGCGGGTTCATGTTTCCCATTACAGCGATTATAGATTTCGCGACCTTGTTTCTTTCCTTATCATCCTCAATACTAACGGCATGTTCTACCATTTTCTGAAGATGTCTACCGTATTCGGGAATTATAAGTTTACTCCTTTCAGAGTTATATTCTAAAGCGTTTGTCAAAATTGAAGTTTAATTAGGTAATTTAATCTGAAGTTTACTCCTGCCTGCAAAATAATAAATATTCCTAAGCAAGCACAATAAAATCTTCTTTTATATTCAATGTTTATAGGGAAATAACGCCTTCTACATTAGCAGCGACCTCCCTGTACTTTTCAATTACAGCATCAGGGTTCTTCATCCTTACATTTATTGACACACTGGTATAAGTGCCTTTCTTGGATTGTTTTGTCTCTATAACGGCACCCATATTATCAAAAATATCCTCTACTTCCTCTATTTGATTTCCTTTTGTTGGAACAATGAATTTATACAGGTATTCTGATGGCCACATGGAAGTGTCCTGCAATTGTTTCTTAAGTTTAGCGTAAAATTCTTCCGGGTTCTTCGATTCACTCATAATTTTTCTCCTTCGTTTAAGACTGCAAAGATACAAGTAATGATGGCATTTTTATAATCAAATTCAAATGTCGAAATTTGCCGCGTGAAAACCAGGAAAATTGTCATTACCGGCGGTCCCGGGACGGGAAAATCTTCTATCATCCATAAACTGGAAGAATTGGGAGAAATATGCCTTCATGAAGTCTCCAGAGAAGTGACCCTACAGGCCCAAAAAGAAGGAATAGATCAATTGTTCCTTGAAAAGCCACTATTGTTCAGCCAGAAACTACTGGAAGGCAGACTGGACCAGTTTCATGAGGCGAATGAGGCAAGTTCTCAGCATGTTTTTTTAGATCGAGGAATACCAGATGTACTTGCATACATGGATTATTTTAAAACAGATTATCCCGATCTTTTCCACTCAACGTGTAAGGATTACCGATATGATAAGATCTTTATTCTCCCTCCCTGGCAGCAAATTTACACTAGCGATAATGAACGCTATGAGAGTTTTGAGGAAGCCTTAAAAATTTCGTATTATCTTTATTCTACCTATAAGAGGTATGGTTATAATCCAATTGAGGTTCCAAAACTGGCTATTGAGGACCGTACTGAATTCATTTTGAATAAGATCTAAACGTATTTGCAGGAGGAAGCTTTAAAAATATTAGAAAAATACTGGGGTTTCCATGAATTCAGGCCGCAGCAGCTGGAAGTCATCGAATCAATTCTGGAGGGAAAGGATACGCTTACACTTTTTCCAACTGGCGGAGGGAAATCCATTTGTTTCCAGGTGCCTGCTATGATACAAGAGGGAATATGCATCGTGGTTTCTCCACTTGTATCCCTTATGGAGGACCAGGTAAATGCCCTTCAGCAAAAAAATATAAAGGCTATGGCCATTACTGGCGGGATCTCATACGAAGATCTGGACCGTAACCTGGATAACTGCATCTTTGGCAATTATAAATTCCTGTACCTTTCTCCGGAAAGGCTGCAGCAGGAGATCGTTAGAGAACGTTTTAAACAGATGAACATCAATCTTATTGCTGTTGACGAAGCTCACTGCATTTCGCAATGGGGACATGATTTCAGGCCGGCTTACCGAAATATTTCAGAATTAAGAGAGTTGTTACCCGACGTTAGTATCGCTGCATTCACAGCTACTGCTACCAGGGAGGTAGTCCAGGATATTTGTGAACAACTCAAACTTAGGGATCCTATAATCCATAAGAAATCATTTGAACGATCAAATCTCAGTTATGATGTGATCAAAACTGAGGATAAATATTTCCGCCTTACGCAGATTCTTAAGGGAGAATCAGCAATTATTTATGTGAGAAGCCGGAATGCCACGCAGGAAATAAGTGGGTTTCTGAATAAGCATGGCATTACAGCCGCAGCATATCATGGAGGACTCAAAAAAGAGGAGAAATCTGATAAATTCCAGCAATGGCTTTCCAATAAAATAAGTGTAATGGTAGCCACCACGGCTTTTGGTATGGGAATAGACAAACCAGAAGTGAGAATGGTGATACATATAGACCTGCCAGAAAGTATGGAAAGTTATTTCCAGGAGGCTGGCAGAGCAGGCAGGGATGGTAAACCTGCAAAAGCTATCATACTTACCAATGCAGGTGATATCCCGGTTCTAAAGAATCAGTTCCTAAGCAACCTTGCATCTTTTGAAGATGTAAAAATGGTGTATCGCAAGCTTAATGCGTATTTCAGCATAGCTTATGGAGAAGGCGAGAATACACAACATGATTTCAACTTCTCTGGCTTTTGCAATCACTATCAATTCAATCCCAACAAAACATATAACGCCCTGCAGTTACTGGACAGGTGCAGCGTATTAAGGTTATCGCAGAATTATCAGAAGAAAACTGAGATCATGATCCTACTTACAGGGAATCACCTGGATGTTTATCTGGATGAAAATCCGCGTTATGCCAATATATTAAGGACAGTACTTAGAAATTATGGAGGTGTTTTTGAAAATCTGATCCCTTTTAACCTTGCTTCAGTTTGTGAGAAATCGGGTATTCCCGAAGAAGAAGCAATAAAGATCTTCACAGAACTTGCTGAAAAGGAAGTTATAGAATTCAATCTTTCCCGGCATGATGCCAGCATTACATTTTTACTGCCCAGGGAAGATGATTCCACTTTGAATCCATTGGCGACATTTATAAAGGATTATAACAAAACTAAAAGGGAAAAGATCGAAGCGGTGCTCAACTTTGTTACTAATGATAAAGTATGCAGGCAGGTCCAGTTACTGGAATATTTTGGTGAAAAAAATCTCACAGCATGCGGCAAGTGTTCGGTTTGTAAAAAGGATAGCAATGAATTGTCTAAGGACGATATGAACGAAATATATCTGGGCATTCTAAAAATTTTAAAAGGCGGACCCAAAGATTCCCGGGAGATCGTTTCCCTGCTTCAATATAAGGAGGATTCCATTATAAAAGTGTTAGGTTTGCTTTGCGAAAAGGGAGTTCTGGACCGTACGTCAAACAACAAATTTAAAATCATCAAAAAATGAAAGACCTGAGAATAGTGTTCATGGGAACACCAGATTTTGCCGTAAAGAGCCTCGATGCAATCCTGGATGCAGGTTATAATGTGGTTGGAGTGATCACGGCTCCAGACAGGCCTGCCGGAAGAGGGCGAAAGCTACAGGAAAGTGCGGTGAAATCTTTTGCACTATCCAAAAATCTCAAGGTATTACAGCCTGTAAATCTGAAATCTGAAGAGTTTCTGAACGAACTGAAAGAGCTTAACCCAAATGTTCAGGTAGTGGTAGCCTTCAGGATGTTGCCAAAATCGGTCTGGGCTCTTCCCGAATATGGCACCTTCAATCTACATGCATCCCTCCTGCCCCAATATCGTGGAGCAGCACCAATAAACTGGGCCATCATAAACGGAGAGAAAAAAACGGGAGTTTCAACCTTTTTCCTTGATGAAAAGATAGATACTGGAGAAATGATCTTTCAAAAAGAGGTGGAGATAGGTGATAAAGAAAATGTAGGATCGTTACATGACAGGTTAATGGATACCGGGGCCATGCTTGTGGTAAAGACACTAAGTACTATTGCCAGGGATGAAGTTCAAAGAAAGCCCCAGCCGGAAAACGTCGAATTAAAACCTGCTCCAAAGCTTTCCAGGGAAAACACCAAAATAGACTGGGATGCTCCGGTAGATGAAATATACAATCATATTAGGGGGCTCAACCCCTACCCGGCTGCCTGGTGTTACCTTGAGGACGCTTCAGAAGAAATCAAGGTGAAAATATATGATGTAGAGAAAATAATGCAGGAACACCATCTTCCCAATGGTACCGTGACGGTAAATAATAAAACAATTAAAGTTGCCGCCATGGACGGATATTTAATTATTAATGAATTACAGCTTCCGGGAAAAAGAAAAATGACCTCAAAAGCACTTTTGAATGGTTTTGATTTCGCTCCTGATGCAAAAATGCGCTAAAGCCTTATTAACACTGAATTTGTTGCATTTTAGTAAAAAACAATTATCTTTATTAACAAAACAACCAAGTTATTAACAAATACGGGCTTTTCCCTTGTCATTACTTGCGTGGACAAGAAATCCGTATAAATTTGTATACCAGTTTAACAGAATGTTTAACCAACAATTAATTTAAAATTCAAATTATGAACAAAACAGATTTAATTGATGCAATGGCTGAAAACGCTGGAATTTCTAAAGCAGCAGCAAAAAAAGCATTAGAGTCTTTCCTTGAAAACGTAGAGAAATCTCTTAAAAAAGGAGACAGAGTATCACTAGTTGGATTTGGATCATGGTCTGTATCAAAAAGAGCAGCTCGTGAAGGAAGAAACCCACAAACCGGAAAAACCATCAAAATTGCTGCTAAAAATGTAGTGAAGTTTAAAGCCGGAGCAGATCTGCAAAAAGCTGTGAACTAATAATTTGCATTAGTAAATTCTTAAAGCCTTCTAAACAGAAGGCTTTTTTTATTTAAAAATTTGGGAATTGTATTGCATTATTTATAAGAAATAATTAGTTTAGATTAAAAGACTGCTATAATGATCTCGCTAAAACCAACCAAGGGTCATCTTCTTGTCGCAGAACCATCAATCATTGGGGATGTCTCTTTTAATCGCTCTGTGGTTCTCCTTGCTGACCATTCAGACAATGGATCGGTTGGCTTTATCCTGAATAAAATTCTTGATTTTACACTTAAGGATCTTATCCCTGAAATAAAGGGAAATTTCAAGATCTATAATGGTGGTCCAGTGGAACAGGATAACCTTTATTTTATCCATAAGATCCCAGACCTTATACCAGACAGTATTGAGATTGCGAATGGTATCTACTGGGGAGGAAATTTTGAAGTGGTAATGGAACTTATCTCCAAAGATCTTATAGACGAGAAACAGATCAAGTTCTTCCTTGGTTATTCCGGTTGGGATGCCAATCAGTTAGATGAAGAACTCAACTCTCATTCCTGGGTAATTACTGTAAATGATGACGATACAGACTTACTGGAAAAACCATACAACTCCTTCTGGAAAGATAAGATGCTGGAATTGGGTGGTGAGTATATGCTCTGGTCTAATTCTCCTGAAAACCCCACTTATAACTAGCCAAGCCGGGCCTTTACATTCAGTTTACTTAAAAGTTCTTTAGCTGTGGCATTTCCAAATTCCTTTTTACGGTATTTGCTAACAGGCTGAATTCCAACGGCAACATTCGTAATAAAAAGCTCATCTGCCTTTTGAAGTTCAAATGGTGAAATCGAGGTTTCTTCCAGTTGATAATCATCTGTTTTCTTAAGAATATTGATCAACTGCTTTCTTATTATACCATTAAGAACACCATCAGTCAATGGCGGGGTCTTGATGGTATTACCTTTTACCAGAAATATATTGCCATTTAGCGCTTCCACCACACTTTTCTTTTCGTTCAACAGGAGACAATTATCATACCCGTTTTCTCTGGCAAAAATACTTCCAAGTACATTTACCGCACGGTTGTTAGATTTAATGGTAGAAAGCAGTCCGCTATTCACATAATGATCTTTAAACAGTTCAATCTCGTAATCATCCTCATTAAAGAGATAAAAAGGGCTTTCAAGAGCTTCGGCACTTAAAATATAGCCTATATCCCTGGTTGCCGGAGTGTAATATCCTCCGTGAAGCCGGTATACGGCAAATCTAATACGGGCCGCAGAATCTGAAAGTTCATTAGCTTCTATTATATCCTTTATTTCCTTTTCGAGGAATTCAGGCGAAAATGTAGAAGGAATTTCCATTCTCATTATCCTCATAGCTGCCATAAGCCTGAAATAATGATCTTCCCAGAACATTATCTTTGAGTTTACCACTCTTATGGTTTCAAATACAGAATCTCCATAGGCAAAACCTCTATTTAACACTGAGATTTTGGCCTCTTCTTCCTTTACTATTTTTCCGTTAAGATTGATCATAAAAAAACCCCGTTTAAAACGGGGCAAAGGTAATATTATAATACGATTTTTTAGGCAGATCCAAGAATCTGTTTAAGATCGGACACCATATTCTCCCAAAGCATCTTCCCTTCATCGATTTCATCTTCTTCAGCATAATCGGTGATCATAAGCGAAACATCCTTGGTGATGTCATCAACCTGAATACGTAATTCGAAAAAGTACGGAGTATCTTCATCATCCACCCATTTGAATTTTATACGCTCATCGCTTTTCTTACTAACAAGCTTTGCCTTTTCTTCACTACCTTCCCATATAAAAGTAAAAAATTCCCCCCGGGAATTCACATAATCGGCATACCATTCACTTAAACCTGAGGGAGTTGATATATACTGGAACAATAATGAAGGAGAAGCTTGAATAGGAAACTCCATTTCGTACTTTATCTTTTCTTCCATTCTTGATTAATTAGTTTCGGGCAATATAGATATTAATTAGTAACATTAAAAGAAATCAAAATAAATATTTTAGAAAATAAAGTTTGCGTCAAAACAAATTGTTTTTATATTTGCACCCGCATTAGCGAAATCCTGAAAAGCCCTTTATGATAAGGCCTCGAGAGGATTTGGAAGTCTAAGAAAATCATACGGCGAGGTAGCTCAGTTGGTTAGAGCGTCGGATTCATAACCCGGAGGTCCCGAGTTCAAAT
>JAWWBH010000004.1:0-36816 GCA_033721075.1 Christiangramia sp. | reverse complement strand
TTATCCAGAACAATAAAGGTCTGGAAGTCTTTTTGTCTATGAATGAATTTACCAGGATAGATTCCCTGGAAGAATTGATGGGGTTGATCAAGAAAAGACTGGCTTCTTAAGTGGTTCGAAGTTGTTGATTGATGTCTTCAATATAGTCCAGAACTTCATCCTTTCCCATGCCTGAAGAGGCTGAGGTGATAAAATATTCTGGCATTTCTTCCCAAACTTCAAGCATTTCAGCCTTATAATTGCTGATATTTTTCTCCAGTCCTTTTGGCTTTAACTTATCAGCTTTTGTGAAAATAATGCAGAAGGGAATGGCATTTTCTCCCAGCCACTGCATAAACTCCATATCGATGGCCTGGGGTTTATGCCGCGAATCTATAAGTACAAAGGCGCAAACCATTTGTTTCCGCTTTTCGAAATAAGCAGTAATGAATTTCTGAAATACCTTTTTGGTAGATTTTGAGACCTGCGCATATCCATATCCCGGGAGATCTACAAGGTGCCAGTTCTGATTGATCAGGAAGTGGTTGATAAGCTGGGTTTTTCCCGGTTTTGCTGAAGTCTTTGCCAGTGCCTTCCTGCCGGTAAGCATGTTGATAAGGGAAGATTTCCCCACATTACTACGGCCAATAAATGCATATTCGGGTAAAGCGCTGTTCGGGCATTGCTCAACTTTAGAGTTGCTTACCACAAATTCTGCCGACTTGATCTTCATGGGAGCGAGTTTAGATATTCCGGTCCTTGAGCCATTCGTGAAGTAGCTGGTTGAACTCTTCAGGGTGTTCCATCATAGCGGCATGCCCGCATTTATCTATCCAATACAGGTCTGCATCGGGAAGGAGTCGCTTAAAATCCTCGGCAACTTCCGGTGGAGTAACATTATCGTTCTTACCCCAGATGATACAGGTTGGTGTTTCCATCTTAGGAAGATCCTTTGCCATATTATGCCGTATTGCACTCTTGGCAATGGCAAGGGTTTTTACCAGTTTGTTCCGGTCGCTTACGGTTTCATAGACTTCATCTACGATCTCTTTGGTAGCCACCTCAGGATCATAAAAAACAGCCTCTGCTTTTTTCTTGATAAATTCATAATCGCCACGCCTGGGATAACTTTCTCCCATTGCATTTTCATATAAACCTGAACTGCCAGTGATCACAAGGGCTTTTACAATTTCAGGGAACATTTTCGTCGCCAGAAGAGCGATATGTCCACCCAGGGAATTCCCCAGAAGTATTACATTTTCATAACCCTTAAAATCAATGAATTCTTTAAGATATCTGGCAAAAGTGCCTACGCTGGTTTTTAATAGTGACATTGAATACAGCGGAAGTTCCGGAATAAGCACTTTATAGCCTTTTTCCGGAAAATAATTAATCACGCCATCAAAATTACTAAGGCCTCCCATGAGTCCGTGAAGAATAACAATTGGAGTGCCCTCGCCTTTTTCAAGATATGTGAATTTTCCCTCTTGCCTTAAGTGATCTTTCATTAATAGCCTTTGCGGTTAGCAATCGCAAATATAGCGATTTCGATACAAGTATAATCATTTTTGAACAACTGCAATGGCTTTTCTGCCAAGTGGAAAATTTGGTTTTGAAATGTTTTGTGTCGATTATTTTCCACATTTCGCCACTGAATTTCAAATTACTGAATCCTAAGTAAATAGGGCTATTTAAAAGGTTTTCAAATACATACAAGGGTAAAACTTATCAACATTGTGGTAAAAAGTGGTAAATTGTGGTAATATTTTCAATATATTTGGCTCTATAAAGTATAAATGTGGTAAATCTCATAGGAACATACGAATGCAAAGTCGATGCGAAAGGCCGTTTGATGGTGCCTTCAGCATTGAAAAAGCAATTAGCTCCTATGTTGCAGGACGGTTTTGTGATAAAACGCGCAGTTTTTCAGAATTGCCTGGAGCTTTACCCAATGAGTGAATGGAATGTTCTTATGAACAAAATGAATGGGCTTAACAGGTTCAGGAAAAAGAATAACGATTTCATAAGAAGGTTTACTGCCGGAGTGAAGATGGTCGAGGTAGACTCGAACGGCAGGCTGCTTATTCCAAAAGATCTTACCGCTTTCGCCGGAATTGAAAAAGAAATCGTGCTTTCTTCGGCGATAAATATTATTGAGATCTGGGATAAAGATAAATATGAGAATACCATTGAAGCTTCTTCTGATGATTTTGCGGAATTAGCGGAAGACGTGATGGGAAATGACGAATTGGATGGAATATCATAATCCTGTTCTGTTAAAAGAATCGGTTGATGGTCTTGATATAAAACCTGATGGAGTTTACGTGGATGTCACTTTTGGTGGCGGCGGACATTCCCGGGAAATATTGAAAAGACTGGGTCCTGAAGGTAAATTGTTTGCCTTCGATCAGGATAAAGACGCTCTTGAAAATAAAATTGACGACAAGCGCTTTACGCTTATCAATGAGAACTTCAGATTTCTTAAGCGTTTTCTGAGGTTTTACGGAGTAAAGCAGGTAGATGGGATTCTGGGGGACTTTGGGGTCTCTTCTCATCAGTTCAATGAGGCCGAAAGAGGTTTCTCTACCAGGTTCGATGCTAAACTGGATATGAGAATGAACCAGGGAAGCAGCCTGAGTGCGTATGAGGTGATCAATGAGTATGATGAGGAGCAGTTGAAGAAACTGTTTTATGATTATGCTGATCTCAAGAATGCTCCCAAACTTGCAAGAGTGATCGTAGGTGAAAGAAGAAATGGGCCTATAGAGAGCAGCGAGCAGTTGAATGATCTTTTGAAACCGCTTCTCTTTAAAGGGAAGGAAAATAAGATCCTGGCGCAGATATATCAGGCGATAAGGATAGAGGTGAACCAGGAGATAGAAGTTCTTAAAGAGTTTTTGATGCAGACCGAAGAGGTAGTGAAGCAGGGAGGAAGGTTGAGCCTAATTTCCTATCATTCACTGGAAGACCGGCTTGTGAAAAGATATATAAGGAGTGGTTTGTTTGAAGGCGAACCTGAAAAGGATATGTTCGGTAATATTTCGGTCCCTTTTAAGAAAGTAGGTGGACTTATTGTTCCAACAAAAGAGGAGATAGAGAAAAATAACCGGGCGAGAAGTGCCAAATTGAGAATAGCCAGAAAGCTGTAAATATTGATGAAAAAAGGTTTTTACAACATACTGAAAGCAAATTTCCTGATAAGTGAAGATGCGTATAAGAACTGGCGCTTTATTGTTTTCTGTACCGTGCTGGCAATTATCATGATCGCCAGTTCTCATAGTGCAGAGAAAAAAGTTCATCAAATAGCAAGATTGAATAATGAAGTTAGAGAGCTAAGAAGTGAATTCGTTGAGAGACGTTCAGACTTAATGAAGATAAAGATGGAGTCTACCATTACCGAAAAAATGGTGGAAAAAGGGATAGGGCCTTCAGAAACCCCACCCAACAAGATAAGAGTGATAATTAAAGACTAACCTGAAATGGCGACAACCGAAAAAAGCATTCTGAATCGCATGTATTTGGTGGCTGCCTGTCTCTTTTTGTTTGCGGTAGCAGTAGGTGTCAAATTAGTCAATATCCAGTTTGTTCATGGTGATTATTACAAACAGCTGGCTGAAGAGCGAACCTTTAGAAACTTTAAAATTCCTGCCAACCGTGGAAATCTTTATGATATAAACGGCAACCTGCTGGCTACTTCAGTGCCTAAATATGATATCCGTTTTGATGCAGTAACCGTATCAGATAAAAACTTTGAGGATAATATAGGTCCGCTTTCTGAAAAACTCGCCGAAATGCTGGGTAATACTCCTTCTTATTATTCCCGAAAATTAAGAGCGGCCAGGGCTAATAATCAACGATATGTCCTTATTGCGAGGAATCTTGGTTATTCAGAATATATGAGGGTCAAGGAGTTTCCAATGTTTAATCTTGGTGCTTATAAAGGAGGAATGATCACCGAACAAAGTACAGTTCGTGAGCATCCCCTGGGGAAGATGGGAGAGAGAACCGTTGGTTATGAAAGAAAGGACGAAAATGGATATTTTACAAGGGTTGGTCTTGAAGGAGCTTTCAGTAACTACCTGCGCGGAACAGATGGCAGAAGGCTTAAGCAGAAGATCGCTAAAGGGCAGTGGAAGCCTATCAGCGATAATAACGAGATGGAGCCAAAAGATGGTTATGATGTGGTCTCGACCATAGATGTAAATATTCAGGATATAGCTCATCATTCATTACTTCGCCAACTTGAATATTTTGAGGCCGATCACGGTACCGTTGTGGTGATGGAAACCAAGACCGGTGAGATCAAGGCTATGTCCAATCTCGGCCGTACCAAGGAAGGTACTTATTTCGAAAAAAGGAATTACGCGGTTTATGAATCCCATGAGCCGGGGTCTACTTTTAAGCTGATGGCTATGGTCGCTGCTTTGGAAGATAAGGTGGTGGATACCAGTCAGATTGTAGATACCGAAAAAGGAGTGGTTAGATTCTATGGTAGGCCTGTAAGGGATTCTCATCATGGCGGCTACGGAAAGATATCAGCTGCGAGGGCATTTGAAGTGTCCTCTAATACAGCGTTTACAAAAATGATCACCGAAGGTTATAAGACTAATCCTTCAAAATTCGTGGATCGATTGTATTCAATGGGACTTAACCAGAAGATAGGTCTTGAGATTAAGGGTGAGGGATCCCCCCGAATTCCTCACCCTCAAGACAAATCCTGGAACGGACTTAGTTTGCCCTGGATGGCCTTTGGGTATGGGGTTTCATTAACACCATTACAAACCCTTACGTTTTATAATGCCATTGCGAACGATGGTGAAATGATCAAGCCGCATTTTATCAAAGAGGTTAAAGATCGTGATAAGCCAATCCTAACCAAAGAAAAAGAAGTGATCAACCCTTCGGTTTGTTCTCCTGAAACGGCGAAGAAGGTTCGTGAGATGATGAAGAATACCGTGCTGCGTGGAACGGCTTCAAATATTTACACAGAGAATTTCTCTATGGCAGGAAAAACAGGTACCTGCCAGACAGAATACTGGATTGAGCCCGGAAGATATATTGCATCATTTGCGGGTTATTTCCCAGCTGAGAATCCGAAATATTCCTGTATAGTGGTAATCCATAAACCTAACAGGAGAAAAGGTTACTATGGCAATATTGTAGCTGCACCTGTATTTAAGGATATAGCCAGAAAGATCTATACCGATACGCCGGTGATGGATGAGCTGGAATCCCTTGAAGTGGATGATAAAAAGGTGAAATCTGATTTTGAAAAATACTATACAAAACTTCAGGATGAGAAATTACTGATGCCTGATGTGACCGGGATGCCAGCTATGGATGCTATCTCCATACTAGAAAATCTTGGACTGGAGGTTAGAATAAATGGTAGAGGGGTAGTGAAAAGGCAATCTGTATCTGCCGGGCAAAAAGTGAAGAATAATCAAAAGGTAAATCTGGAATTGAGTTAATGCAGGTATTGAAGGACATACTATATAAAGTGAATATGAAGGCGGTGACCGGGGATACTGGTGTGACCATAAATAAAGTGCATTTTGATTCCAGGAAAGTGAAGCTGAATGACGTTTTTGTGGCGATTAGAGGTACGGTTTCAGACGGCCATGATTTTATAAAGAATGCCGAGGATCAGGGAGCTCTTGCCATTATATGTGAGGAACTTCCGGAAAATAAAATAAATGGTGTCACTTATGTAGAGGTAGAAGATACTAAAAAGGCCCTGGCATACATTTCGGCGAATTACTACGATAATCCCTCTGAAAAATTAAAATTGGTGGGTGTAACCGGGACCAATGGTAAAACTACTATAGCGACCCTGTTATATGATCTGTTTACAAAGGCCGGATATAAATGTGGTTTGCTTTCTACAGTAAAAGTAATGGTAGGAGATGAAGAGCATAAGGCGATTAGAACTACGCCCGATTCGATCACTATCAATTCATATTTGAAGGATATGAACGATGCTGGAGTTGAATTCTGCTTTATGGAAGTAAGCTCTCATGGCATAGATCAGCATAGGACTACCGCTTTGAAATTTGAAGGCGGAATCTTTACCAATCTGTCACATGATCATCTGGACTATCATAAGGATTTTGCTGAATATCGTGATGTTAAGAAACGCTTTTTTGATGAATTGCCTGCTTCAGCATTCGCCCTCGTAAATATTGATGATAAAAATGGGCTGGTTATGCTTCAGAACACCAGGGCAAAAAAATATACCTATGCGTTAAAGTCTTATGCCGATTATAAGGCTCAGATCCTGGAAAACCAGTTTACCGGATTATTGCTGAAGATCGATGAGCAGGAGTTATGGTCAAGACTAATTGGAAATTTCAACGCATATAATGTGTTGGCGATTTATGCAGCCGCCGATCTTCTTGGGTTGAAAACCCTCGAAATATTAAGGCTTATAAGTGAACTTAATTCTGTTAGTGGAAGATTTCAGTACGTGGTTTCAGAAAAGAAAAAGATTACCGCTATTGTAGATTATGCACATACGCCTGATGCACTTAAGAATGTTCTTGAAACCATCAATAGCATCAGGACCAAAAATGAGGAACTAATCACGGTTGTTGGTTGTGGTGGAGATCGCGATAAGACCAAAAGGCCTAAGATGGGGCATATCGCTTCGGCCCTAAGCAGCAAAGTGATCTTTACAAGTGATAATCCCAGAACCGAAGATCCTGATAAGATCATAGAAGAAGTTGAAGCTGGGGTAGAGCCGCAGAATTTCAAAAAGACAATGAGTGTAACCAACAGAAAGCAGGCTATAAAAACAGCTTGCCAGATGGCTGGTGAAAATGATATAATTCTCATTGCCGGAAAAGGGCATGAGACCTATCAGGAAGTAAATGGAGAAAGATTCGATTTTGATGATTTCAGGATCGTGAACGAATTTCTAAAACAACTGGATAAATAATGCTGTATTACTTATTTCAATTTTTAGAAGAACAGTATCAGTTGCCTGGAGCGCAGTTGTTTGAGTTCCTGTCGTTCAGATCGGCCATGGCGATCATTTTGTCATTGGCCATCTCTACTATTTATGGTAAAAGGATCATCAATTATCTAAGAACAAAACAAATTGGAGAAAGCGTACGGGATCTCGGTTTGCAGGGGCAGACAGAAAAAGCAGGAACCCCTACAATGGGTGGAGTTATCATAATTATTTCCACACTTATACCGGTACTGCTTTTCGCGAAACTTGAAAATATATATGTCATACTTTTAATAGTTACCACTTTGTGGATGGGTGCTATTGGATTTATTGACGATTACATCAAGACCTTCAAAAAAGACAAGGAAGGGCTTAAAGGTAAATTTAAGATTATTGGTCAGATTGGACTAGGGCTTATTGTAGGTGGAACCATGTATTTCCACCCTCAGATCACGACCAAAGAAGTGATCACAAATACAAAACCTACCGAAAATATTATCGCCAGGGCCGAGGTGGTTGATATGGGGCCGGAAGAGAAGAATACAACAACTACAATTCCTTTTGTAAAGAATAATGAGTTTGATTATTCAAAGCTCATTAGCTGGATAAATCCATCACTTGCCCAGTATGCCTGGATCATTTTCATCCCGATCGTGATCTTCATAGTTACGGCGGTTTCCAATGGTGCCAATCTTACTGATGGTATCGATGGACTCGCAGCGGGTTCTTCGGCAATAATTGTACTCACACTCGGGATCTTTGCCTGGGTTTCGGGTAACATCATTTTCTCTGACTACCTCAATATCATGTATATCCCACGTTCTGGTGAGATGACCATTTTCATCACGGCATTTGCGGGAGCACTGGTTGGATTTTTATGGTATAACACCTTTCCTGCTCAGGTATTTATGGGTGATACAGGTAGTCTGACTATTGGAGGAATAATCGCGGTGCTGGCGATCGCGACAAGGAAAGAATTACTGATTCCCCTATTATGCGGAATCTTTTTGGTTGAGAATCTTTCTGTGGTAATGCAGGTGGGCTGGTTTAAATACACGAAGAAGAAATATGGTGAAGGTAGACGCATCTTTCTAATGTCACCACTTCATCATCATTATCAGAAAAAAGGGAAGCATGAGAGTAAGATCGTAGTGAGGTTCTGGATCGTAGGGATCATTCTCGCAATTCTTACTATCGTAACTCTGAAGGTTCGATAAAAATTGATGGGTTGTGGGAAAAAAGATCGCGATACTGGGTGGTGGAGAAAGCGGAATAGGAACGGCTATTCTGGCAAGGCAAAATGGATATGAAGTGTTTCTTTCTGATAAGGGAAGGATAAAAGATAAATACAGAGAAGTTCTTGGACATATTGAGATCGAATGGGAAGATGAAAAGCATACGGAGTCGAAGATATTCGATGCCGATGTGGTAATGAAGAGTCCTGGAATTCCTGATACTGTTCCTATGATTTTGGAACTTAGAAAAAAAGGGATTCCGGTGGTTTCTGAAATCGAATTCGCATCATGGTTTTCTGATGTGCCGGTGATAGGGATCACGGGTAGTAATGGTAAGACAACCGTAACTAATCTGGTTCAGCATCTGCTGAAAGAGGGCGGTGTTGATTCAGCCATGGGAGGAAACGTTGGGAACAGTTATGCGAAACTGGTAGCTGAAGAGACTCACGATTGGTTCGTGCTGGAACTTAGTAGTTTTCAGTTGGACGGCATAGATAAGTTCAGGCCGAAAATAGCAATCCTAACCAATATCACACCCGATCATCTGGATAGGTATGATTATAAGCTTGAAAATTATATAGAATCAAAATTTCGAATAACGAAGAACCAGACAGAGGAAGATTATTTCATCTACGATGCAGATGATATGAATATTACAGACTGGCTTGCGAAGCATCCTGTAAGATCTCAAAAGCTGCCTTTTTCACTTGAAAGAAAGGTTGAGAATGGCGCATATATAGAAAACGAAAACATTGTTGTAAAAATTAATAACACCAAATTTACTATGCCAACATCAGAACTTGCCCTTCAAGGCAAACATAATGCTAAAAATGCCATGGCTGCTGCGACAGTAGCCCAGTTACTCCGAATCAGAAAACAGACCATACGTGAAAGTATGGCAAACTTCCAGGGAGTTGAACACCGCCTTGAAAAAGTACTGAAAATTAATAACGTGCTTTATATCAACGATTCAAAAGCAACTAACGTGAATGCCACATTCTATGCCCTTGAAAGCATGGAGTCTGAAACGGTATGGATCGTTGGGGGTGTTGATAAAGGGAATGTCTATGACGACCTTCTTCCACTGGTAAATGAAAAAGTAAAAGCTATCATTTGTCTTGGGGTCGATAATGATAAGATCGTTAATGCCTTTGGGAACATTGTTGAGACCATGGTGGAAACCTCTTCGATGAAGGAGGCAGTCCAGATAGCTTACAGGCTTGCAGATAAAGGAGATAACGTATTGCTTTCTCCCGCCTGCGCAAGTTTTGATCTTTTTGAAAATTATGAAGATAGAGGCAGACAGTTTAAAGATGCTGTAAGAAATTTATAATGAGCTTTTAGACCTCACAGGTTTTCAAAACCTGTGAGGTCTGCAAATAAAAATAAATGAGCAATATTTTTAGAAATCTTAAAGGAGACAAGGTGATCTGGGCGGTAGCCGGGCTGTTGGCAATATTTTCTTTTTTGCCGGTTTACAGTGCCAGTAGTAATCTTGCCTATCTTCATGGGGATGGAAGCACTTCCGGTTATCTGGTAGTTCACTTCTTTCACCTGCTTTTAGGGTTTTGCGTGCTCTTTGCGGTTCATAAGATTCCGTATCATTATTTCCGCGGAATTTCGATACTGCTATTACCTGTGGTGATTGTGCTGTTGATATTTACCATTGCTCAGGGAACTACTATTGATGGGGCTTATGCCAGTCGCTGGATACAAATTCCTGTACTGAATGTTTCTTTCCAATCATCTACCCTGGCCGCCGTGGTGCTTATGGTGTACGTAGCCAGGTACTTATCCAAGATCACCGAAAAAACGCTCACATTTAAGGAAACAATTCTTCCGCTTTGGCTGCCTGTTTTCGCAGTTTTAGTATTAATTTTGCCGGCCAATTTTTCCACTACAGCCATCATTTTCGCTATGACACTGGTGCTGATGTTCTTAGGTGGTTATCCCATAAAATATCTGGCTGCGATCGTTGGTGCCGGCCTGCTTATGCTGAGTCTGTTTGTTCTAACGGCCAAGGCATTTCCGGGACTATTGCCTAACAGGATCGATACCTGGACCAGTAGGATAGAGATGTTTTTTGATGATGAAGAAGGGCAGGAGCAATATCAGGTTGAAAAAGCGAAGATCGCTATCGCGCAGGGCGGGATAACCGGAACCGGAATTGGAAAAAGTGTTCAAAGAAACTTTTTACCACAGTCTTCTTCAGATTTTATCTATGCGATAATTGTGGAAGAAATGGGATTGATAGGTGCTTTTGGAGTGATGCTTGCATACCTGCTATTACTTTTCAGGATCGTGATTGTCGCCACCAAAGCCAATACTGTCTTTGGTAAACTCGTTGTAATGGGTGTGGGATTGCCTGTGGTTTTCCAGGCCCTTATCAATATGGGAGTAGCCGTTGAGTTATTCCCGGTAACGGGGCAAACACTTCCGCTGGTAAGTAGTGGAGGAACATCCATTTGGATGACTTGTATTGCACTTGGCATTATCCTGAGCGTAAGTGCAAAGAGAGAAGAAATTAAGGAATCTGAAAATAAAGAGCTGGAAGGCGAAGAGGAAAATCCTCTGGACATCTTAAGCGAAGCTATATGAAAGAAGGTTTACGGGTCATATTATCTGGTGGAGGAACGGGAGGTCATATCTATCCTGCCATCGCCATAGCTGATGAGATCAAAAGAAGACATCCGTCAGCAGAGATTCTATTCGTAGGCGCAAAGGACCGAATGGAAATGGAGAAGGTGCCCCAGGCGGGTTATGAGATCGAAGGCCTTTGGATTAGTGGGGTAGACAGGTCCTTCAGTCTTAAGAATTTCATCTTTCCATTCAAACTAATGAGCAGTCTTTCCAAATCCCGAAAGATAATAAAGAAATTCAGGCCAGATGTTGTTATAGGAACCGGAGGATTTGCCAGTGGACCGCTTTTAAGAGTAGCCATTTCGAAAGGAATTCCCACGCTTATACAGGAACAGAATTCGCTGCCAGGCATTACGAACCGTATCCTTGCCAAATATGCCAATACGATTTGCGCGGCATATGAAAAGGTGAAGGAGGTATTTCCGGCTGAGAAAACCATCATTACTGGAAATCCTGTGAGACAGGATCTGCTGAATGTACAGGACCTGAAGGAAGAAGCGATAGAATATTTTAATCTTTCCAGAGAGAAGAAAACAGTGCTCGTTCTTGGCGGAAGTCTTGGAGCAAGGAGAGTAAACAAGCTTATAGAAACCTATTTGAAGAAGTTTAAGGAAGAAGATGTGCAGTTGATCTGGCAGATAGGCAAGCTTTATTTTAAAGATTATAAGAAATATGATTCTCCGAACGTAAGAGCTAAGGAATTCATCAATAGAATGGATCTTGCCTATGCCGCTGCAGATTTGATCATATCCAGGGCAGGAGCTGGAAGCGTTTCAGAACTATGTATAGTCGGGAAACCAGTATTGTTCATTCCATCGCCTAATGTTGCTGAGAATCACCAGGCAAAGAATGCCACTGCGGTTACTGAGCATGACGCGGCCCTTATGATAGAAGAAGATGAACTCACCGAAAGGTTCGAACCATGTTTTTTCAGTCTCTTAAAAGATGAAAGAAGACTTGACCGTTTTGGTGCCAATATTAAGAAACTCGCTCTTCCTGATGCTACGTTGGCTATTGTTGATGAGGTGGAGAAATTAATAGAAAAGAAAAAGAAATAAGTGAAGGATCTTAATTACATACACAACTTTTATTTCATCGGTATCGGTGGGATTGGAATGAGCGCGCTAGCCAGGTATTTCAGGGCGAAAGATGTGTATGTGGCGGGTTACGACAGAACCTCTTCCCAGCTTTCAAAAAAGCTGGAAGAAGAAGGAATCGAAATAAACTATGAGGATAAAGAAGAGCTTATCCCGGATCTGATTCTTAATAATCCGGAAAATAGCCTGATAGTATATACTCCTGCGATTCCAAAAGATCATAAACAATTCAGTTTTCTTAAGGGAAAAGGATTTGAGATAACCAAAAGGGCTCAACTACTGGGGATGGTTACCGATAAAAAGTATACACTGGCAGTTGCCGGTACGCATGGAAAAACCACTACCACCGCCATCCTTGGGCATTTGCTTAAGGAAACCGGGGCTAAGGTCACTGCTTTTCTTGGTGGGATAAGTGAAGATATACAGTCTAATCTTATCATGCAGGGAGACGATGTTGTGGTAGTAGAGGCTGATGAGTTCGATCGTTCCTTCCTGAACCTTTCTCCAAATATCGCTGCTATCACATCAATGGATGCCGATCATCTTGATATCTACGGGAAGAAAGAGGAACTCGAGGATTCTTTCAGGGAATTCGCCTCAAAAGTTCCTGAGGATGGAAAGCTTTTTATTAAGAATGGATTGGATCTGAAAGGTTCGACTTTTGGTATAGAAGATAATGCCGACTATTCGGCTCGAAACATAAAAATTGAGGATGGAAGCTACGTTTTCGACTTGAAAACTCCTTCCGGAACCATTGAAAATTTAATGCTTAATCTACCCGGTCAGCATAATTTGCTCAATGCTATAACAGCCCTGGCAATGGCCATCGAGTACGGTTCCCCAACCTACAGCGATGATCTTGCCAGGGCTTTATATAGCTTTAAAGGTGTTAAGCGCAGATTCAGTTATAAGATTAAAACGGATGACCTGGTGCTCATTGATGACTATGCGCATCATCCTGCAGAAATATCGGCAGTACATCAGGCAGTTCGAGAAATGTACCCCAACAAACAAATACTTGCGGTTTTTCAGCCCCACCTGTTTAGCCGTACCCGTGACTTTGCTGAAGATTTTGCCTCAAGCCTGTCAAATTTTGATGAGCTTATTCTCCTGGAAATTTACCCTGCCAGAGAATTGCCAATTGAGGGCATTTCTTCAGCCTGGTTGCTGGATCAGATTTCGAATCCTAACAAACAGCTAGTTGCCAAGGAAGAACTTAACCAGAAAATAAAGTCTTCAAAAGCGGAAGTTATTGTTATGATGGGGGCGGGAGATATTGGAGAAGAAGTGGAAAAAGTAAAAGAAGCACTACTCGATGAAGCGTAGTTTGGGTTACATAAAAGCTTTTGGTTTGATAGCAATTTTATGCTTTTTATATGGCTTCGCTGAAAAACGTCATAAATCTCGTGGAATTAACGAGGTGAAGGTAAGATTTACCGATAATGAGAACCTCTATGTTACTGAGGAAGTGGTTAATAAATTGTTAATACAAAATAAAGCCTCTGTCTCGAGCATAGATAAAGAAACTTTAGATTTGAATAGGGTTGAATCCCTTTTAAATAAGCACGATATGATCGAAAATGCTGAAGTTTATCTCACTCTGGACGGGAAACTTAGGGCAGAAGTAAGTCAGAGAAAACCAATTGGAAGGGTCATAGGAAGTTCATCATTTTATCTTGACAGGAAAGGAGAAGTGATGCCTCTTTCCCCATTTTATTCGGCCAGGGTCCCTTTGATGTTTGGTTTTAATGAGGCCAATATTTCAAAAGCCTATCCAATTGTGGATCATATAAGGAACGATGAGTTTTTAACAAGGCATATCACAGGGATCAATAGGCTTAAAGGCGATAAGTATGAACTTGAACTCAGAGAACTGGACTTTGATGTCTATTTTGGGGATTCAAGTAATGTGGCTTTAAAATTCAACAATTTTAAGGCCTTCTATAAAAAAGCACAGAAAGATAAAAAATTAGATACCTACAAAAAAGTGAACTTACAATTTGGAGATCAAGTTGTGTGCACTAAAAAATAGTTTATGGAACAAAACGATATTGCAGTAGGATTAGATATTGGAACAACAAAGATTGTGGCTATGATAGGCCGCAAGAATGAGTATGGCAAGGTTGAGATTATCGGAATTGGTAAATCGAAATCTCTTGGTGTACACAGGGGGGTAGTGAATAATATCACCCAAACCATCCAGTCTATCCAGCAGGCAATACAGGAAGCAGAGGCCGATAGCGGTCTTAAGATAAGTGAAGTAGTGGTAGGGATTGCAGGTCAGCATATAAGAAGCCTTCAGCACAGTGACTATATCACAAGGCCAAACCCGGAGGAGGTAATAGATGCCGATGATATTCATAGCCTTTGTAACCAGGTTCACAAACTTGTAATGCTTCCGGGAGAAGAAATAATACACGTACTTCCTCAGGAATTCAAAGTAGACGGTCAGGCTGAGATCAAGGAACCTATCGGGATGTATGGAGGAAGGCTTGAAGCTAATTTCCATGTGGTGGTTGGCCAGGTTTCCTCGATTAGAAATATTGGAAGATGTGTAAAAAGTGCCGGACTCGAACTTTCTGCAGTTACCCTGGAGCCATTAGCTTCGGCAAATGCGGTGCTAAGTCAGGAAGAGAAGGAGGCTGGAGTTGCACTCATCGATATAGGTGGTGGTACTACCGACCTTGCAATTTTCAAGGATGGTATTATTCGCCATACCGCAGTGATCCCTTTTGGAGGAAATGTAATTACGGAAGACATCAAGGAAGGATGTTCTATTATTGAAAAACAGGCAGAACTACTGAAGATAAAATTTGGTTCGGCATGGCCGGGAGAGAACAAGGATAATGAGATCGTATCCATCCCTGGTTTACGCGGAAGGGAACCAAAGGAGATAACACTGAAAAACCTTTCCAAGATCATCCATGCTCGTGTAGTTGAAATCATTGAGCAGGTTTATCTTGAGATCAAGAACTATGGTCATGACGAGCAAAAGAAAAAGCTTATTGCAGGTCTGGTTCTTACAGGAGGTGGAGCCCAGCTGAAACATCTTAAACAGCTGGCTGAATATATCACTGGTATGGATACCCGAATTGGTTATCCTAACGAGCACCTTGCAGGCACCAACGATGTTGAAACTACCAGCCCGGTGTATGCTACAGCTGTAGGTTTGGTAATGAACAGTCTTGAAAAGGGGAAGAATCGTTATCAGGAAGAAGCAGTATTGTCTGATAAAAGTCCTGTGACAGGAGCAGAAACTAAAGGAATAAATGAAGAGGGAACCGGAGAGACAGTACAGGAGGAGGAAACCTCTAAGAAAGTTGCCCGAAAAAGCATTTTTGATAAGTGGGCAGAAAAATTCAAAGATTTTTTAGATAACGCAGAGTAATAAAGATACAACCAGTAAAACAGAGTTTATGAGCAGTACAGAATTTGGAGACATCTCATTCGATTTACCAAAGAATCAATCGAACGTCATCAAAGTGATTGGAGTTGGCGGAGGAGGAAGCAATGCTATCAACCACATGTTCCAGTTGGGAATTAAGGGGGTTGATTTTGTGGTTTGTAACACCGATTCCCAGGCACTTGAGAACAGTCCCGTCCCTAACAAGATCCAGTTGGGTGTGACTCTTACGGAAGGCCTTGGGGCAGGAGCGAATCCTGAGATTGGAGAGAAAGCGGCTGTTGAAAGTTTTGAGGAGATCAAGCAAATGCTTGATTCCAATACCAAAATGATATTTATCACTGCCGGAATGGGTGGTGGTACGGGAACGGGAGCAGCTCCCATCATTGCCAAACAGGCCAAGGAACTCGATATCTTAACTGTTGGGATAGTTACCATTCCTTTTCAGTTTGAAGGTCGTAACCGTAATGAACAGGCACAGATAGGAGTTGAAAGGCTTAGAAAGCATGTAGATTCCCTTATCGTGATAAATAACAACAAACTTCGGGAGGTATATGGAAACCTTGGATTCAAAGCAGGTTTCTCCAAGGCCGATGAAGTTCTGGCTACAGCGTCCCGCGGTATTGCTGAAGTTATAACACATCACTACACTCAGAACATTGACTTGCGCGATGCCAAGACAGTTTTAAGCAATAGTGGAACTGCTATCATGGGGTCTGCTCATGCCTCAGGAGCCAGCAGGGCTACCGATGCCATTATGAAGGCCCTGGATTCTCCGTTATTGAATGATAATAAGATCACCGGAGCTAAAAATGTTTTACTACTAATTGTATCTGGTAACGAAGAGATCACCATTGATGAGATTGGTGAAATTAACGATCATATTCAGGCTGAAGCCGGGCATAGTGCCAATATCATTATGGGTGTTGGAGAGGATGAATCCCTGGAAGATGCAATTGCCGTGACCATTATCGCTACTGGTTTTGATGTGGAGCAGCAAAATGAGATTACCAATACTGAAACAAAAAAGATCATTCACACCCTTGAGGATGAGCAGAAGGCCGAGCATGACCTTATGCCGAAAAAATCTGCCCCGATCACTGAAGTGACCAATGCGCCGGTAGATAAATCTCCGGAGAATAAATTGCCGTTTGACGAACCTGAAAATGATGGCAAAATTGTTCACACATTAGATGAAACTGAAGAAGAGGTAGATGAAGTTGGCAATATCCACAAAAAGGTGGATGATATGCTTAAAACTCCCGATTTCGCCCGTAAACTGGAAGTTACCTACGAAGAAGTAGATCCAGATGAGTTTATCATCAACGATACCAGTGATGAGGTGAAGAATATGGATGTCAGGGATCCTGAGGAAGTGAAAGTGGAAAGTGAGGAGCAGTTCATGTTTACTTTTGATATGCCTGCCAATGACAAGAAGGAAGAAAAATCCACTTCCAGAGAGCAGCAAAAGCCTAAATCTGAAGAAGTGAAAAGGCATGAACTTCATGAAGAGGAAAAAGATACCAGGAATATTAAAGTGAATGAAGCTATAGAGATCATTCCGGTAACCGAAAGTTCGGCCCAGGGAATTAAAAGATACAGCCTGGACGATTATATGGAAATGGAAGAAAAGCTTCAGAATTCAAAGCCGGAGAAAAAGGAGGAGAAGGATGAAACAATAGCTTTTGAGAAAAAGACCATTGAGCCTAAACCGGATACCCATAAAGGAGGAAATGAAGACAACCCCTTTGATAACCCAATCTCTTCTGAAGTGGTGAAACAAAGAACCGCTGAGAGAAAGGCTAAAATGAAGGAATTCAACTATAAGTTCAGAACGGGTTCTGCCCAGATAGACGAGATAGAGAAACAGCCTGCATATAAAAGAGCGGGGATAGAACTGGATAATAATAAGCCTGGTGAAGGGAAATTATCACGTACCAGTATAGAGCAGGACGAGAATAATGACCTTCATTTCAGAAAGAACAATTCTTTTCTACATGATAATGTAGATTAATTTCAACCTAGCCAAGAAAAAAGGGATGCAAATTTGCATCCCTTTTTTTATTTAGAAAGACCTGGACTTAATTCTGACTTTCAGCCTGAACCTCGTCAGTATCTTTTCTGTATTTCAGCATGCTTATCCCGGCAACAAAAAATACAAAGCCAAGGATTGTGAGCGCCCAGGGACTCAGCATAAGGGCTACACTGCCAAAAATTCCCAAAACACCCATTACAAGCGCGATCGCACCTCCAATGGTCATAACTAGTGCTAAGATTTTAATCATAACATTAAATATTGGTTAATGACTAAAATTAGTTAAAGTATTTAATGTGAGGGGAATATTAACAAATTTTACGAAATAAGGCCCGGACCCGCGATTTCAATTCAACTTCATTTTTTAATTTCAATCTCAGTCTCTTTGGGCCATAGGGATAAAATCAGTTCCCAAACCAGATTTTTATAGAATTTTTAATTGGTTCCTGGTTTTTAACGAATTTTTCATATTCTGGATGTCTTTTAACTGCTAATCTCAGCGAGTTTAGCTTCCCGAATAACCTAAAAAAGACAATGGATAACTTTAATTCCAGTGGATCATAAAATATTTAATTTTCGCATCATCCGGAATTTGAGAAGCCATTATCTTACTGTCTGTGTCATACCTAAGACTAGTAGGCAGTTGATTTTTATCGATTGTAACATAGGCATTAATTTCATCGAGAAATACCACAGCCGAGTTGATAGTGTTCTCGATCCTCGAAATATTATAATTTTCCACGATGTCCTTGAAGGTGCTTTTTACGTTCAATCCATTTTTGGTCTCAAAACGCGGGTCGAGTATGCGAATATAGCCAATAGTGCTGGTTGAGTCGAATTCCTGTAGCGGTTCCAGACTCATAAGGGCATTGCCGTCTTTATCAAATATCTTGATCTCATCTGTAGAACGTAATTGTTCTGGTCCGCTGGTTTGCCTAACGATACTATCTCCCTCAAATATCGAGTCCAGTTGATTGATCTTTACTTCCTTTTTCAATGGGCCAACCTGAGTGGGTGTAATTAGGAAAGGATTTTCTTCATCGCTGGTACATGATGAAATAGTTATACATAAACCAAGTATTAATAAAGCTCTTTTGTACATTTTAGTTATAATAGTTTTATTTTAAAAATTTGTTTAATATCCCCAGGACTCCACGAATAAAAGTGGCGCTGGTAAGAACTTTTAATATTGCGCTTTCCATATTCGATTTGCGGGAGCCGGTTTTAATTACTTCTTTTCTCTCTTTTTTTGCCTTTTCTTTTGCCTGTTCTTTTTCTGCAGTTTCAATCTTCCTTGTCAGGATCTCATAAGCACTTTCTCTGTCAATTTCTTCATTGTATTTAGGTTGGATTTCCGACTGGTTTATCAGTTTATCAAGCTCAATATCTGAAAGTATATCCATCCTGCTCATTGGTGCTCTGAGCATGGTCGCTGCAAGGGGAGCGGGCCGTCCTTTTTCATCCAGTGCTGAAACCATCGCTTCTCCTATACCTAACGTGGTGAGCATATTTTTGGTATCGTAGAATTCTGAAATAGGATAATTTTCTGCGGCTAATTTTATAGCTTTCCTGTCTTTAGCGGTAAAAGCCCTTAAGGCATGCTGAATCTTTAATCCGAGTTGTCCCAACACTTCCTCCGGAATATCCGCCGGATTTTGGGTGACGAAATAAATTCCGACTCCTTTGGATCTGATAAGTTTTATGATACTTTCAATCTGATCCCGCAATGCATCTGAGGCTTCTTCAAAAATCAGGTGAGCTTCATCTATGAACATGACTAGTTCAGGTTTTTCCATATCTCCCTTTTCCGGAAATGTGGAATAAACTTCTGCAAGCAGGCTAAGCATGAAGGTTGAAAATAATTTAGGCCTGTCCTGAATATCCGTTAATCTTAAAATATTTACATAACCAAGGCCTTCAGAGGTTTTCCGAAGCAGGTCATTTACCTCAAATGATCGTTCGCCAAAAAAGAGGTGAGCTCCCTGCTGTTCCAGAGATACGATCTTTCTTAGAATGGCTCCGGTTGAAGCTGTTGAGATCCTTCCATATTCTTTCTCAAACTCCTCTTTGCCTTCTTCTGTTGAATACTGGATGATCTTTTTAAGGTCTTTCAGGTCCAGAAGTGGAAGTTGTTTATCATCACAATATTTGAAAATGATAGCAAGTATTCCCGTTTGGGTGTCAGAAAGATCAAGTATCCTGGATAAAAGAACGGGACCAAATTCACTTACGGTAGCTCTTAAACGTATTCCAGGCTGATTGGAAAGGCTAAGAAACTCAACCGGGGAGCCTTTAGGCTCGAATGGGAAATCAAGAAGTTTATGTCTTTCATCAATAAATTCTGCTCCATCAGAAGGCCTTGCTATTCCACTAAGATCACCTTTAACATCCATCAAAAGGACGGGAACTCCTTTTTCTGAAAGGTTTTCGGCAATGATCTGCAGGGTTTTGGATTTTCCTGTCCCTGTTGCACCGGCGATCAATCCATGCCTGTTCATGGTCTTTAATGGCAGCTTTACGGCAGCTTCAGAGATCACTTCACCTTCATACATTCCTGCGCCAAGATAGATGCTGTCTCCCTTGGGCTTGTAGCCTTCCTGAATGGAGGTGATGAATTTCTGCTTCTTTTCCATTAAAAGCTAATTTATCATAAAATTGGTAAAACAATGGAAACACAGGCGAAGAATAATTTAAGAAACAGGCTAAATGCCGGGAATCCAACTCATTCAAATGTGATATATTTGAGAGCAACCATTAATTATATGAATAGGGCCAAATTTCTGTTTTTTCTCTTTGTATGTAATCTGGGATACACCCAGTCCGGAATTTTCGAGGATCTTGAGATGTCTCATGAACCCGTACTTGAAGATGTTTTTAATGAAGTGGATAAATATGAGGTGCAAATACTTTATACTTCTGTAGCTAGGGAACAGGATGGTAAAATTTCTTTCGAAACTGAAGGCTACAGGATAGAAGACAGTACTTATTTTTATCCGGCCAGTACCGTGAAGTTACCTGTTGCGATCCTGAGTCTTGAAAAGCTGAATGAGCTGAAGGATTCCGGTCTTAACATTGGAAAGGATTCTGAATATCATTTTCTGAATGATAGCGTTTCTCATACGATCGCTCAGGATATAATTTCCATATTCGCGGTAAGCGATAATGAAGCCTATAACCGCTTATTCGAATTCCTTGGCCAGGATTATATAAATAGAAAGCTTACAGAGAAAGGTCTTAGCCCAATAAGAATATCCCATCGTTTTTCTGGGGATACCTCCCTGGAAACGGTTACCAAACAGATGATTTTTAATCTGGGAGATAGTGAAGCTTATGAATTACCGGTCACACATAATAGCAAAGCGCTTCCACTGGAACTCAAAGGCATCGAAAAGGGAAAAGCTTATATGGATAATGATTCCCTGAAACAGGGCGTTTTTAGCTTTAGACTTAAGAACTATTTTCCTTTAAGTGTTCAGCATCAATTGATGAAACAATTGTTCTTTCCGGAAGAATTTGAGGAGGAGAAAAGATTTGATCTAGCTGAGATGGATAGGGATTTTTTGCTAAAGGTGATGTCTTCCTATCCCCGCGAAGCTGGTTATGATGAAAAGAAATTTTACGATAGTTATGGTAAATTCTTCATATATGGAGATTCTCAAGAGGCAATTACCTCCAGTCTCAAGATCTATAATAAGGTGGGGTATGCATACGGAACCCTAACAGAGACGGCCTATATTCATGATCCCGAAAATGGTGTGGAATTCATATTATCTGCCACTATTCTGGTTAATAAAAATGAGACTTTTAATGATAATGAATACGAATTCGAAATTACAGGAATCCCCTTTCTGGCTATGTTAGGCCGGCAGATCTACGAATACGAATTAAGTAAACGAAATAATTAATCCGGCTTTACCTTGTTGCCGGGCTAAGGAGTTTTATAGTTCCTTTTTTTGCATCTATTTCAGCTTCAATACCATTGGGAATGGTAACATTATCATCTATATGACCAATCATCGCTCCTGAATAGGCGGGGATATCCAATGGTTTTATGTAATGATCTATCACTTCTTCAAGAGTGAGGGAGCCATATCCGCTGCCTCCGGGATCACAGTCTGTACATTTTCCAAAAACGAAACCGCTTATCTGTTCAAAAACACCTGCCAGGTATAGCTGGGACATCATCCTGTCTACTGCATATATCTTTTCGCCTACATCTTCCAGGTAAAGGATCTTTCCCTTCCAGTCTTCAGGAAAAAATTCTGATCCCATAATTCCGGTCAGTACTGATAGGTTGCCACCAAGCAGTTGCCCTTTTGTAGTTCCGGGAGTGATGGTACGTATCCTGTTTTTAGTCTGGGCAAGTTCATCTCCTTTTGATTCAGGATTCTGGTAGGTAAGAGCTTCACCTTCAAACAACAGTTTTTTAAAATATTCGTAACTGAAAGAATTCCATGTTGAAACAGCTACCGGACTATGAAAGGTAACCAGGCCGGTCTTTTTATGAATGGCAAGGTGGAGAGCGGTAATGTCGCTGTAACCGGCAAATATTTTAGGATTTTTCCTTATTGCTTCATAATCCAGTTTATCAAGAATTCGGGCTGAGCCAGAACCTCCGCGAAGTGCGATAATGGCCTTTATATCCTTATCCCTGAACATCTCGTTTAGTTCTCCAGCCCGTTCTTCATCTGTTCCGGCAAGGTGTCCGTATCGGTTATAGGTGAATTCTCCGAATTTCACTTTTAGGCCCATGGCTTCAAAAGTTTCCTTCGCAATATCATATGGTTCGGTTTCGAAGATCGCACTGGCAGGGCTTACTATTCCTATGGTGTCTCCTTCTTTTAATGCCTTTGGGATGATAAGGTCCTTTTTAGAATCTATATTATTCGGAAGGTGATTTTCAGCTGCAAATGAAGTAAGGGGGAAGGCAATACTGCCTATACCTATATTTTGAATGAACTTTCTTCTTTCCATTTCTATGTATTTGTGGGTTTGAATTTAATAATTATCCCTTATGTTCTTCAGTATAATTTCCATTCCCTCTTTCAGTTTTGAGGTCGGGATCGTATAATTACTATTCATAAAGCTAAAGATCAGGACCTTTCCAGATCGGGTCTTTAGAAATCCGCTTAAACTATGATTATTGCTAAGTGTTCCCGTTTTTGCAAATATATAAGGAGTATCTGCCTTGTAATAATTTTCAAGAGTTCCAGATTTTCCTCCGGTAGCCATCATATTGAATAATCTTTCCTGCGAGACTTCTTTTCTTATCTTTTCAAGTAATTTGACCATAGTTCTCGGAGTAAAAAGATTATAACGTGACAGTCCAGAGCCGTCTACCCATATTGGTTCGTCCGGTAGATCTTTAAGGTAGGTTTTCTTCATATGATCTATGGCAATTTCAGATTTAAGGCTGTCTGAAATCTTATCAGCCGCCATGAGGAGGATCTGTTCAGCGATAAAATTATCGCTCACCTCGAGCATTCGCTTATAAAGGCTATCAGTTGGAATGCTGTATAAGATTTTGTCAAATTCTGAATTGGCGGGGAGTTCATGAATAATTTTTATCTTTTTCTTTAATGTATCCTTTAGAAGCTCTGTCATTAGCTGGTCAGAATACTTAAAAGGCACTTCTCTTGTGAATTCCTTTGTTCCGGTATAAGCTTTAAAGGAATTACCAGAAATATTTCGTTTTATGCCAGGTTCATGTTTATTATCCTTAAGAACATAAAGAGAATCTTTAAAAAATGAGGGACTAACAATGGGATTATGCTTTTTAGCTATCTTAAATGCAACCCGGTTGCCATATAAAGGCATAACCGATCTTTCCACGGAATAAGCATAATTATAGTCGTCCCATGACCAACCCGGGCCAAAGTATTTTTCTGTAAATACTGGCGGATAATAGTAAAGCTTTTCATTAGCATTTTTAAGGAATTCAAGGACCCTGGATTTGGGTAGATCAGGATTCAGAAAAGATGGGTCTCCTGTTCCCTTAAATATGAGGGAATCATTTTTCTTAAAATATTTTAGTGCCGGAACTGAATCTCCCAGAATTTTAAGACCTGTATAAAAAGTAAATAGCTTCGTATTAGAGGCCGGAGTGAAGTATTTATCAGAATTATACTCATAAAGCATCTTTTTTTCTTCAGGATCATAAACAGCAAGCCCGGCAAAACTTTGTTCAAAAACGGGTGAAGTCCTTAGATCAGCTTCTATCTTTTTATTGGTCTTCTTCAGGGCAGAGCAGGAGAAAATTAATCCAATCGACAATAGTGAGATAAGTAATTTGAAAGCTTTGATATATGCCAGGGAAGTATAATTAATCATTTATTGTTTAAAATTTTTTATAAAATTGTATTGTTATGCAATATTTTAGTAAATGTTCATTTATTAAATATATTAATTGCCGCAGTTTTATTCATTTTATCTAAATTTAAATTTAATTCATTAATCATTAACACCTAAGGAATGAGAAACAAAATTATTTTTTTATTAATTCTGGCATTTATCCAGGTGACCAGTGCGTTTGCTCAGGAGCGTACCGTGACGGGGCAGGTAACCTCTGCTGAGGATGGGATGCCTTTACTTGGAGTAAACGTGCTCGTAAAAGAAACTAATCGGGGAACCGTTACCGATTTGGATGGTAACTATTCTATCGATGTTAACGCAACAGATGTTCTGGTATTTTCTTCAGTTGGATTTGAAACGAAGGAGACTTTAGTTGGAGATCAAACTACAATCAATATAGCCCTCGATTCGGACCTGGAAAGTCTTGATGAGGTGGTTGTAACTTCTTTTGGTATTGAACAGGAGAAGAAGTCATTAGGTTATTCGGTTCAGGAAATAAGTGCTGAAGAACTTACCAAGACTAAACAGACAAATATTGTTAGTGCTTTACAGGGACAGGCTGCGGGTGTCCAGATCACTAATGCTGGTGGTGCGCCGGGACAAAGTGCACGGATAATAATTCGTGGTGTAAACTCACTGGACCCTAATGCTGATAACCAGCCATTATTCGTTATCGATGGGGTGCCGATTGATAACTCTACTACTGAATCGGCTGGAACACCCAGGGGACTGTCTAACAGGGCTGCAGATCTAAACCCAAATGATATTGAATCACTCAATGTTCTTAAGGGTGCGGCAGCAACAGCCCTTTATGGAGTTAGAGCTGCTAACGGAGCAGTGATCATTACTACTAAGAAAGGAAAAGCTGGTGATGTTCGAATTAACCTGAACAGCTCGGTTGGCTTTGAAGATATTAACCAGTTTCCTGAATTTCAGGAAGTATATGGTCAGGGTTTTTCAGGAGAATATGATCCGGATTCCTTCTGGCCTAACTGGGGTCCTTCGATGCAAGAGATAAATCAGATAGATCCCAATGTGGTCTTTCATGATATCTGGGAAGAATCCATGAGAACCGGTGTACAAATCGATAATACCCTGAGTATTTCAGGAGGGAATGAAAAAGCTACTTTTTATGGTTCTTTAGGACGTCTGGATCACGAAGGTATAATGCCTTTTAGTGAATGGGACAGAACTTCAGCTAAGCTAAGCGGGGAAGTGAAGTTCAGTGAAAAGTTCAAATTTTCAGGAAATATCAATTATTCTGTTTCAGGTGGTAATCGTACCCCTCATGACAGGTTCATGGAGCGTTTAGTGTACTGGGCCCCTAATCATGATGTGACAGATTATATTAATCCTGATGGCACCATGAAAACATATGGGAATACCAACCCAATTTACGATGCTCGTTTCAGTACATTCGAGGATGAGGTGAACAGAACAATCGGGAATTTTAGATTTACCTACAGTCCATTTGAATTTTTGGACATTACTTATTTAATAGGGACCGATTATTACAGCGACAACAGAACCGAAATCACGCCTGGGCCGTTGGGTATCGATGGTGAAATTCCGTTAAGCAGTACTGGTTTTATTAGAGAAACTCGAATTAATAGTAGAGATATAAATTCTAACCTTTTTCTCACCTTTAATAGGAGCTGGACAGAAAAATTTTCTACTACCTTAAGGGTGGGGAATGATATTTTTGAAAGGGATTATCAAAGAGTAGATGCGACCGGACAGAACTTTGTGATTCCTGAATTCTATGATCTAAGTTATGCGAGTCAGATTTCCACTTCACAGGATAAAAGAAAGAAGAGGCTCGTTGGATTATACGGAGACCTGATGCTTAATTATGATGAGATGGTATTTCTTAATATTACCGCCCGTAATGACTGGACTTCCACTTTGCCTATTGGTAACAATTCTTTCTTTTACCCTTCCGTTAATCTTGGTTTTGTGTTTACTGAAGCAGTCGAAACCCCAGACTTTGTCACTTTTGGTAAATTAAGAGCTTCATGGGCTCAGGTAGGTAAGGATACCGACCCATATCTTATTGGGCAAACCTACTCTTCACCCTCAATTTACCCATTAAATGGGCAAGTTGGCTTTACCCGTTTTGACAGATTTGGAGATCTTGCTCTTAAACCGGAAGAAACAACTGCCATAGAAATTGGTACCGATTTAAGGTTCTTTGAAAATAGATTAGGTCTTGATTTTACCTGGTATAAGTCCAATAGTAAAGACCAGATCATTCCCGTTCCGGTTTCAGAAACTGCAGGATTTTCAACATTCGTAACCAACGCGGGTGAGATCGAGAATAAGGGAGTCGAATTTATTTTAAGAGGAACTCCAATTAAAAATGAAGATTTTAGATGGGATGTTTCCCTGAATGCTGCCTATAATAAAAATGAGGTGGTAAGTATTCGTGAAGGTATTGATGAGATCGTTGTTGGAAGCCAGTTTGGATATGCTGGAAGTAGTGTGACCATGAAATTGATCGAAGGTGAAGCCTATGGTAACATCTTTGGTAGAAGTTACCAAAGATATGGTGCCGATGCTAACAGTATCTTTTTGAATGAAGGATTGCCCGTGGTAATTGGAGCAAATGGTTTTCCTGTTATAAATACCTCTCAGTTAGTTTTAGGAAATGTTACTCCTGATTGGATTGGAGGTTTAAAGAATGACTTCAGTTATAAAAATTTCGATCTTTCTTTCCTGATAGATTTCAGAACAGGTGTAGAACAGTATAATCAATATGATAATTTCTTTGCTGCATTCGGTATTGCTAAATATACTCTTAACAGGAATGAAACAATAGTGTTTGATGGCGTTCTGGAAGATGGATCACCAAATACACAGGAAGTATGGCTAGGCCAGGGCGAAGGTCCTGATGGGCGTAACTATGGAGCTGGATTCTATCGTAATACATATCGTGGAAGTAGCGAGAATTTCGTTCATGATGCATCCTTTATAAAGCTTAGGAATATTAGCCTTGCTTACAACTTCCAGGATAATATATTGAATAAACTTCCATTTGAATCGGCCAGAGTATCTGTGGCAGCGAATAACATTATTCTATACACACCATGGGATGGTTTTGATCCGGAATCTTTTAGTTCTGGTGCAGGAGGTAACGCTGTAGGTTTTACAGGTCTGGGATATCCAGGGGTAAAAAGTCTGTTCTTCACATTAAACCTTGGACTCTAATAATTAAAAAAAATTCGATATGAAAATTTTATCAAAAACATATAAATATTTAGTCATTGCAGGTCTTTTGGTGACGGCCTCTTGTGATGATTATCTCGATATTAACGATAACCCCAATAATCCCACTGAAGCGCCTATCTCGGCACTCATGGTTAATACCAGTTTTGAGACAGCTCAGAATACATTTAGGATGGGAGATATTACCTCAAATTATGTGCAATATCTTGCTTCTCCTAATGCAGGAAGTTCTTCAGATGTTATGGATGCCGTAAGTTATAGCGGTACGTGGGGGAGTCTTTATGATGCAATGACAGATCTAAGCGATCTGATAGCCAAGGCTCAGGAAACTGGGGCTAATCATTATCAGGGGGCTGCTCAGATAATGATGGCCTATAATTTAGCTCTTACTGTGGATGCCTGGGGTGACGTGCCTTATACTGAGGCATTCAATTTTGAGACTATCACTCCCTCATACGATAATGATGCACAGTTGTATCAGGAGATTTTAAACCTTCTTGATGCCGGGATCAATAATCTTTCACAGGAAACAGAAATTTCTATGGGGAATGATGATTTTATTTACGGAGGTGATTCAGATAATTGGATCAAATTCGGAAATATGCTGAAAGCAAGATATCTTAATCATTACAGCGAAACAGGTTCTTATGATCCAAATGCTGTGCTTGCCGCATTAGAAAATGGTTTTGAAAGTAACGGAGATGATGCCCAGGTGGAATATTTTGATGAGCAGTTCAATCCATGGGCCAATGTAGCTATAAGAAATGCCGATCTGCTACTTGGAGGTTGGATCTCTGAACAGTTTATTGAGGCTACGGATGGTACTACTTATGGATATATGGATCCAAGACTTCCTCTTATGGTGAGTACTACTGATGATGGGGAATATGTAGGAACTGAAAATGGTGCAGGGAGAGGCAATGCTCCGGCAGAAGGGGCAAGATCGGTTCTTGAAACCGGGGATTTTTATTCATCAGAGAAATCTCCAATTTTACTGGCTACATATTTTGAGCAGAAATTTATAGAGGCAGAAGCTGCATTTACAATAGATAAAACAAGATCGTATGCTGCTTATCTTGAAGGGATCCGTTCTCATATGACCAAATTAGGGGTGGAGCAAAATGAAATAGATGCTTACTTAAATAATCCGGAAGTAGGGGTGGGAGAAGATGCTTTGACTATGGAAGATATATTTCGTGAAAAGTGGATAGCTATGTTCCTTCATCCTGAATCCTGGGTCGATGCAAGAAGATATGATTACCAGTATGAGAATTTTACGGTGCCGGCGAATCTTAACCCCGATTTAAATGGGCAATTTCTTGTAAGATTGGCTTATCCTGATTCAGAGGTTAGCAGAAATGGAAGTAATGTTCCAGAAGTATCCTTACTGGATCCTATTTTCTGGGATGAATAGGAATTGAATAGTATACGGGCCTCGCATTATGCGGGGCCTTTTTAATTTAAGTATCATGAAAAAAATTCTGATCTTTTTTCTGGTAATTACAGGTTGCGCTTCCCCAAAAATTATTGATAAGCCCATAGTTTATAATGAAAAGAGGGAAGAGCTAAGTCTTAAATACCTTAAGGATAGATATGGTCTTGAACAGGAGGTGCCTGAGATCGATCCCAAAATGATAGTGCTGCACTGGACGGCGATTCCTGATTTTGAAAGATCCTTCAATGCGTTTAGGGAACCTGAACTTCCCGGCCACCGAAGTGAAATTTCAGATGCGGGCAATCTGAATGTTTCTGCGCATTTTCTCGTAGACCGGGATGGGAGCATATACAGGTTAATGCCAGAAACCACTATGGCCCGACATGTGATCGGATTGAATCATTCAGCTATTGGAGTTGAAAATGTTGGCGGCACAGAAGACACACCTTTAACCGAAGCTCAGCTAAAAGCAAACATTAAACTGGTGAGATACCTTAACAGGAAGTATGATATAGAATATCTTTTAGGACATTATGAATACACCAATTTTGAAGGTCATGACCTCTGGCTTGAGATAGATGAAACCTACAGGACTCAAAAAACAGATCCCGGAAGAGAGTTTATGGCCAGGGTTAGAAAAGCTGTCGAAAATCTTAACTTTAAACCAGTTCCTCAAAAACATTGATAAATGAATCATTATAAAATAAAATTGCTCCTATTATTCCTATTGCATTCCTGGTATGGAAATGTAGAAGCTCAAACCTATGATTTTGCAAAAAGAATTGATGATACTTATGAGCAGTTCGTTAATGATGAAATCAGTACCCGCCGATTCAAACATTCAGATATTCTTCCCGTAATCCGGAATTACGGAAAAAAACCTGGCTTTGAGGTAAATAAGGTGGGGGAGTCTATCGAGGGCAGAAGTCTTAACCTTGTAAGTTTGGGAGCCGGAGAAACCAATGTTTTTCTTTGGTCCCAGATGCATGGAGACGAGTCTACGGCTACCATGGCCATTCTCGATATCCTGAACTTTTTTGATTCTGACACATTTGAAAAAGAAAAGGAATTAATGCTGAAAGAATTACGCATCCATTTTTTACCAATGCTGAATCCTGATGGGGCTGAAAGGTTTACACGGAGGAATGCTCTGGGTGTGGATGTAAACAGGGATGCACTTCGATTACAGTCTCCCGAAAGCCAGACGCTTAAAAATGTAAGAGATAGTCTGGATGCAGATTTCGGCTTCAATCTTCACGATCAGAGTCGGTATTATAATGCTGAGCATACTACCAAACCTGCCAGTATATCATTTCTTGCGCCCGCCTATAATTATGAAAAGGACATCAATGAAGTCCGTTCGAGAGCTATGAAACTTATAGTGGTGATGAACAAAGTTCTTCAGGAAATTGCACCAGGTCAGGTGGGCAGGTATAATGATGATTTTGAACCAAGAGCTTTTGGTGATAATATTCAGAAATGGGGAACCAGTACCGTGCTTATTGAGTCTGGGGGATATCCGGAAGATCGGGAAAAACAGGAAATACGAAAAATGAATTTTGTAGCAATCCTTTCAGCTTTGCATTCAATCGCAACTGAAGGTTTTCAGCAGGAGGCGATCAAAGACTATAATAATATTCCCAGTAATGACAGGATGCTCTTTGACCTTAAAATAAAAGAGGTGACTTATACGCTAAATGGGAAAGATTATATCCTGGATATTGGAATCAATCTGGATGAAAATGACATAAACAATAATACCAACTTTTATTATTCTTCGCAGATTGTTGATCAGGGAGACCTGTCAACGAGCTACGGGTATGAAACTTTTGATGCTAAGGGATATGCTCTTGATTTTGGAAATGTACATTCTGAAACACTCGATGATATTTCCGGTTTGAAAAACCTGGATTTTTCTTCCCTTTTAAGAAATGGTACAGGATATATCAAATTGAGGGAATTACCAGCTGATTTGGATCATATACAATATCCGGTAAATCTGGTCCCAGAGGATTTTGAGCTAAATATGGATTTAAGGCCCGGAAGAATGGCAACTTTCTTTCTTAAAAAAGATGGTAGGATAGAGTATGCTATAATAAATGGTTTCCTGTTAAAGCCGGAAGAAGCTTCAGATAAAGTAAAAAATGCACTTATTCTGGACTAGTTTAGCTGCTTAATAATCGTTTGTCCTGAAGAGATATAAAAGTCAGATATTCTGTATCTTTGCAGGCTATGATTTCAGAAGAGACAAAGCAGCTGGTAGATAAAGGGATTATGCTCCCTTTGATGGAGGAGTTCTATACGATTCAGGGAGAGGGATTCCATAAGGGAACAGCTGCATATTTTATAAGAATTGGTGGTTGCGACGTTGGCTGTCACTGGTGTGATGTTAAGGAGAGCTGGGATGCTGAAGTACATCCGCCAACCCATGTGGGACAGATTGTTGAGAACGCGGTAAAGTACAGTAAGACTGTGGTTGTGACCGGGGGTGAGCCGCTTACCTGGGATATGACCGAATTAACCGAAGGACTGAAAAAGAAGAATTGTGATATTCATATAGAGACTTCAGGAGCTTATGATCTTACCGGGACCTGGGATTGGATATGTCTATCTCCCAAAAAGATCAAACTTCCAAAACCGGAGATTTATCCACTGGCAAATGAACTTAAGGTTATCGTTTTCAATAAGCACGATCTTAAATTTGCCGAAGAACAGGCAGAAAAGGTGGGAAAGGATTGTATCCTTTATTTACAGCCAGAATGGAGTAATCGTGAAAAAATGATACCCCTTATAGTTAACTATGTAATGGAGAACCCTAAATGGAAGGTGTCACTTCAAACCCATAAATATCTCAACATTCCATAAAAAAAACGCCCTTTCATAAAGGGCGTTTTAATTTATATATAATAGAGTCTATTTCGTGTTTTTGAATGGTACCTTTACGTAACTATCATCCCACCCAATAAGTAGGTTGGTGCCGTCCGGAGTTTCTTCGAAAGCCATTGATAAGGCCTCTATTGTATTTGGTGCTTGTCTCACAGGCACATTTATTCTAACCATATCATCCTCATCTGTATATTCATAAGCACCCCAGGTATTGGTGTTTTTATTAAGTATAACTGTCCATTCTTTTTCCTTCGGAATTGTATATAAAGAATAGGTTCCGGCTTCAACGGTAACATCTGCCACCTTCATATCCTTATAAAATGTAAGTTCAGTAGCTTCGTTCGCTCCGGTTCTCCAAACCTCACCATAGGGAACAAGTTTACCGAAGATCTCCCTTTCCCTTTTTTGCGGTCTGCTATAGATTACTCTTGCTATTGCTTCCTCATTTTTGTTTCTGAATATCACAAGGTCCATTGGACTGGCATCCAGTTTCGCAAAGTTAGGGGAATCCTTATCCTGTGCGCTAACCGGGTTAGCCGATAGCATGCAAATTATACTGAATACTCCTAGAAATAGTCTTTTCATTGCTGTAGTTTTTGAATTAATATTGAATTGCTTAAAGATAGCTGAAGCGCTTTGGCTGAATTGTTAAAAAAGTACTTACAAGCTGTTAAATTTTTATAGTGTTTATATATGAAAGAATTATGCCGAAATTTATCGGACATCACTTTTTTTTAATATCTAATCTAATTTTTTTTGTTTATAAATGAAACTGATATTTAATATATGCTTTTCTGATAATAACTATAGGCGCATATTTGTCTTGTAATTATAAATTAAATGTCATGTGTGGAATTTTAGCAGTTATCGGAAAAGATCTTGAAAAGGCAAAAATAAGAAGCCTTTCTAAAAGAATGTCTCACAGGGGACCCGATGAAAGCGGATTAAAAATTACTGATAAAGGCTATGTGCTTGCGCACGAACGCCTTTCAATCGTAGACCTTACTACCGGGATTCAGCCAATTCAGGGAACCAGTTCAGCCTGGATGGTTCATAATGGTGAGATCTATAACCACATGGACTTAAGAAATAATGAATTAAAACACCATAGTTTCAGAACTACAGGAGATTCAGAAGTGATCGTTCATCTTTATGAAGAATACGGATATGATTTTGTAGATATGCTCGACGGAGTTTTTTCTTTTGTAGTTGTTGATGGAGATGATTTTATTGCAGGAAGGGATCCTATTGGTGTGAAACCTCTTTATTATGGAACTGATGAGTCAGGTGCTTTATGGTTTGCAAGTGAAATGAAAGCTTTGGCCGATCATTGTACCGAGTTCGCAGCTTTTCCTCCAGGACACTACTATACTCCTGAAACCGGTTTTGTTAGATATTACAAGCCAGACTGGTTCGAATCCAAGAGCGCGGTTCAGCCAGCCGATCTAACAAAATTAAGAGAAAGCCTGATCGAAGCCACTCGTAAAAGATTGATGGCAGATGTGCCTTTAGGTGTGCTTTTAAGCGGTGGGCTTGATTCGTCGTTAACTTCATCTATCGCAGCCAGGTTGATTGAAGGTAGTGGGCAGAAATTACATTCGTTCTCTATTGGTCTTGATCCTGAAGCTCCAGATTTGATTGCGGCTAAAAAAGTAGCCGACTTTTTAGGGACAGAGCACCATGAAATTCATTTTACCGTAAAGGAGGGAATCGAAATATTGAGTCAGTTGGTTTGGCATCTTGAGACTTATGATGTTACCTCTATAAGAGCTAGTACTCCAATGTACTTCTTATCGAAGGCAATTGCAGATAAAGGAATAAAAGTGGTGCTTTCGGGAGAAGGATCAGACGAGATCTTTGGAGGATATCTGTACTTCAAAAATGCACCTTCTTCAGATGAGTTTCAGAAGGAGACTATAAGAAGGGTTCAGAGGCTGGCAACTGCCGATTGTTTAAGAGCCGATAAATCAACGATGGCACATGGGCTTGAAGCCAGAGTACCATTCCTTGATAAAGCATTTTTAAAGACGGCTATGGAGATGGTGCCTGAGTCTAAAATGCCAGCAACCTATGATGGAGTTGAAAAATATGTTCTTAGAAAAGCATTTGATACTCCGGAGCAACCTTTCTTGCCAGATGAGGTTCTGTGGAGACAAAAAGAACAGTTTAGTGATGGAGTTGGTTACAACTGGATAGATCAGCTTATTGAGTATGCCTCTAAGCAGGTTACCGATACTCAAATGGCAATGGCGGAGTCTAAATATCCAGTTAACACTCCCGCAACCAAGGAGGCTTATTTCTACAGGGAGTTGTTTCATAAACACTTCCCGCAGGAAGCCGCAGCGAAAACTGTGAAAAGATGGATCCCAAAATGGCAGAAGGACCTGGATCCAAGTGGAAGAGCGAACGAAACCCATGTCGCTCCTGGTATGAAAAAAGAAGCTGTGAAAGTTTAATTTTCTTCACTATTTATATAGCCAACCCGAACCGATTAGAAAATCTAAAACGGTTCGGGTTTTTCCACATAATTTGTTGATAACTTCAGGGCTTATAAGGTCGCTCCAACCTGTTAAAAACATGCGAATTGTTATATTTGTTCGTTATCCAAAAGAGACGAATTAATTAGCAAATTATATGAGCGAAGAAGCTAAGAAACATAATTATTCAGCCGATAGTATTCAGGCGCTGGAGGGGATGGAGCATGTGCGTATGCGGCCCTCTATGTACATTGGTGATACGGGCGTTAGAGGTTTGCATCACCTGGTGTATGAAGTTGTTGATAACTCTATCGATGAGGCGCTTGCCGGACATTGTGATTCTATAAAAGTTACTATAAATGAAGATAATTCCATTACCGTAGAAGATAACGGTAGGGGGATTCCTATAGACCTTCATAAAAAAGAAGGCGTTTCTGCACTGGAAGTTGTAATGACCAAGATTGGTGCGGGAGGTAAATTTGATAAAGATTCCTATAAAGTATCAGGGGGTCTGCACGGGGTAGGGGTGAGTTGTGTGAACGCTCTTTCTACTCATTTAAAGGCCACGGTTTACCGTGATAATCAAATATGGGAACAGGAATACGAAGTAGGTAAGCCGCTATATCCTGTTAAACCGGTTGGAGAAACCGATCTGAATGGTACAATTGTTACTTTTAAGCCAGACCCCAGCATTTTTCAGCAAACTCTTGAGTATAACTATGATACTCTTGCCAGCCGTATGCGTGAGCTTGCGTATTTGAATAAAGGGATCAGGATTAGCTTAACCGATAAAAGAAATAAGGAAGACAATGGAGAGTATGTTCACGATGACTTCCATTCTGAAGAAGGTTTAAAGGAATTCATCCGATTCCTTGACGGTAACAGGGAGGCTATCATTAGTGATGTGATCTCGATGGAAGGGGAGAAGAATGAAATCCCTGTTGAAGTAGCGATGGTGTACAATACCTCTTTTAACGAGAATCTTCACTCGTATGTAAATAATATCAATACTCACGAGGGTGGTACGCATCTTTCAGGATTTAGAAGGGGTTTAACCACCACTCTTAAGAAATATGCTGATGCATCAGGTTTACTGGATAAAGTTAAATTTGAAATAACCGGTGATGATTTCCGAGAAGGGCTTACCGCAATTATTTCTGTTAAAGTGGCTGAACCTCAGTTTGAAGGTCAGACCAAAACCAAACTTGGTAACAGGGAAGTGACTTCTGCAGTTTCTCAGGCGGTTTCAGAAATGCTTGAGAATTATTTAGAAGAAAATCCGAATGATGCTAAAACCATCGTTCAGAAGGTAATTCTTGCTGCGCAGGCTAGAAATGCTGCGAAAAAAGCCCGTGAAATGGTTCAGCGTAAAACTGCCATGAGTGTTGGTGGTTTGCCTGGGAAATTATCTGACTGCTCTGAGCAGGACCCAACACAATGTGAGGTTTTCCTTGTAGAGGGAGATTCGGCAGGTGGAACTGCCAAGCAGGGACGTGACCGGAAATTTCAGGCGATCCTTCCTCTTAGAGGTAAGATTCTGAATGTTGAGAAAGCCATGTCTCACAAGGTTTTTGATAATGAGGAAATCAAGAATATATATACTGCTCTTGGTGTAACCATTGGTACTGAAGAGGATAGTAAGGCTCTGAACCTGTCAAAACTGCGTTATCACAAAATCGTTATTATGTGTGATGCTGATGTGGATGGTAGTCATATTGAAACGCTTATTTTAACGTTCTTCTTCCGTTATATGAGGGAGCTCATAGAGAATGGTCATATTTATATCGCTACACCACCTCTGTATTTGGTTAAAAAAGGAAGTAAGAAGCGATACGCGTGGAATGAAAAAGAGCGCGATGAAATTATCGCAGAATATAGTGGAGGTGTTCAGGTTCAGCGTTATAAAGGTCTCGGGGAGATGAATGCAGAACAGTTATGGGATACGACCATGGATCCTGAATTTCGTAAATTAAGACAGGTGAATATAGACAATGGAGGGGAAGCCGATAGGATCTTCTCAATGTTGATGGGAGATGAGGTCCCGCCAAGGAGGGAATTCATAGAGAAGAACGCAAAATATGCTAATATTGACGCCTAGTTAACAATTGACATAAAATTTCAAAAAAGACCCACACCTAATAAGTGTGGGTTTTTTACGTTTTGTTAAGTAGATGACACTTTTAAATTATTATTTTTACCGCAACTAAACCCAATTTATCGTGAAAAATATCAAGCTACTATTTTTTCTATTTGCTGTTTTGTTTATTAACAAGTCATTTGCGCAAATCCCTGAAGAAGGGCGTGAAATTGTAAATGACCTCTTATTTCTAGCTGATGGATTTGCCAGTCCGGCCTCCGAAAGCGCGGCTTATCAGGCAACCGCGAGTTGGTTTACCTCAGCTCGTGCTCTTGATCCATGGAAGGTTGATGTGTCTTTTCATGGGAATTCACTGTTTGTGCCTAGTAGTAAAAAGGAATTTACTGTTAACCAGGTCGATTTTTCTAATCTTATTATTAATGATGGCGATAATGGCGCTGTGATTCCAACTGCTTTCGGGAAGAAAAGCCCTGTTATGTTCAGGGGAAGTTTTCAGGGAGAGGAATTTAGTTTTCCGGCCATTGAGGGAGTGGATAAATCTGCCCTAATCTATCCTTTTGCCCAGGTTTCTGTTGGTTTGCCCAGGGGTTTTCAGCTTGGAATTCGCGCAATGCCAGAAATAGAAATCGATGGGGCTAAATTTAGTACTTATGGAATTGGTTTAAAGCATAATTTTAGTCAGTATTTCAGATTTAATGATGAAGAGGACCTTCAACTTGCTGCCATTCTTGCCTATGATATTTTTGATGTTAAATATAGTTTTGAGCAAATTTCTGTTCCGGATCTTGTGAGTCTGAATCTCATCGACGTTAATGCAGGGGTTTGGATGGCCGAAGTTATGGCATCCAAGAGATATGAGGATTTTGAGATTTTTGGAGCCTTAGGTGTGGCTCAGTCAGATTTTGAATATGAATTTGGAGGAAGTGGGATTGCGCTTCCTTTTGTTAATTCTGAAGTTGCTTCTTTAAATGATAAGGAGGCTCAGTTTAAAGGAGATATAGGT
>JAWWBH010000003.1:0-37488 GCA_033721075.1 Christiangramia sp. | reverse complement strand
TAATGATTTTGCACTTTACTTTTCCAGATTTCCTATTCCTTATCCCAGAGATACTTCAGCCCGGGTTACTTATTATAAGCATATAGGGATTTATGCATTTAGAAAATCGGCTTTGATGGATTTTTATAAACTGCCCATGTTATCTCTTGAGGCTGCTGAAAAAATTGAATGTATAAGATACCTGGAGTATGGAAAGAAGATAAAAATGATAGAGACCAATGTAAAAAGTATTGGGATAGATACTCCCGAAGACCTTGAAAAAGCACGGCAACTCTTCCATTAATTACTAACGGCTTCTTTGTAGGTTTCCAGGGCCCTTTCGCGAGCCTTTTTATGATCAACCATTTTTTCAGGGTAATCATCGGATCCATATTCTGGAACCCATTCTTTTATGTATTCTTCGTTCTTGTCAAATTTCTCGATCTGGGTCGTAGGATTAAAAATTCTGAAATAGGGAGCGGCATCTACGCCACTTCCGGCAACCCACTGCCAATTACCTACATTTGAAGACATTTCATAATCCAGTAATTTTTCAGCGAAATAAGCTTCTCCCCAGCGCCAGTCAATTAGAAGATGTTTACAAAGAAAAGATCCAACAAGCATTCTGATGCGGTTATGCATAAAACCTGACTTATTTAGCTGTCTCATACCGGCATCAACCAGGGGGTAACCGGTTTTTCCTTCTTTCCATTTCTCGAACTCTTCTTTATTATTACGCCATTGGATACGATCATATTTCTTTTTGAAGGCATCGGTCACTGTTTCAGGAAAATGATAAAGGATTTGCATAAAGAATTCCCTCCATATCAGCTCTTCTAAAAAGGTCTTGTTTTGTTGTTTATCAGCTTCCCTCACCATTTGTCTTACACTCACGGTCCCAAAACGAAGGTGAGGTCCTAAACGTGAAGTACCTTCCTTTGCAGGAAAGTTCCGGGTTTTTTCGTAATCTTTTATAAGACCGGGGGTGACCTTATAATCGGGCACTTCAATTGAAGATCTTTTGAAGCCAATGTCGCTAAGTTTCAGATTAGGTAATCGTGTGTTCTTTATAAAATTGTCCCTATATCGGGAAGTATAATGAAATTCAAGCTCGATATTCTTAAACCTTTCCTTCCATATATTTTTATAAGGAGTGTATACCACATACGGATCTCCATCCTGCTTGGTGATCTCATCTTTTTCAAAAATTACATGGTCCTTAAAATCCAGGAATTCTATATCATTTTTCTCAAGAATTTTTTTGATCGTTTCATCCCTTTCTTTGGCGTAAGGCTCATAATCCCGGTTGGTAAATACCTTTTTAATATCATAATCCTTGAGTAGTTCATTAAACACCTGTGCTGGTTTTCCATAGAACATTGCAATAGAGCTATCGTTATCATCCTGCAGGGTCTTCCGCATTTTCTGAAGGCTATCATAAATGAAGGTGACCCTTGAATCATCTTTCGGAAGCCTATCAAGTATCTCTTCATCAAATATGAATATTGGCAAAACAGGACGATCATCCTGAAGTGCGGCTTTGAGGCCGGCATTATCATCCAGACGTAAATCCCTTCTAAACCAGAAGATGTTTACTTCTTTACTCATGCTAATTGATATTTAATGTTGAAAGTCCGCCATCCAATCCCAAAACCTGCCCGGTCATCCAGCTGCTTTCTTCACTGATCAAGTAAGTGGCGAGGCTGGCAATATCTTTTGTGGTACCGGTTCTTTTCAAGGGATGGCGGGCATCCATTTTCTTTTTCTTTTCGTCACTGGCCAGAAGCTTCTCAGCCATTGGCGTATCGGTTAGGGAAGGAGCGATCACATTTACCCTGAAGGAAGGAGCATATTCTGCAGCCAGTGATTTAGCGAAACCTTCTATTGCTCCCTTGGCTGCAGCCACGCTTGTGTGAAATGGCATCCCGGTTTTTACTGCTACAGTGCTGAAGAATATCAGACTAGCCTGATCAGCTTTCTTAAGTTTATCCAGAACTCCGTGTAAACTTCTTACAAGACCAAAGAAATTCAGGTTCATTTCTTTTTCAAATTGTTCGGGTTTCAGCATTTTGAATGGTCTTAGATCAATACTCCCGGGACAATAAATGAAAGAATGTAAAGTATCGGGCAATTCCAATTTAGTGATATCATCTTCGAGTACATCAAATTTTAAATGCTGTATGTTCTCCTCATTGGTTTGGATATCATTACGGGAAGCAATGATTACCTTGTTATCATTTGCCATTCTTTTGGCAATCTCTTTGCCTATTCCTGTAGAGCCACCAATAAGTAAAATATTCTTTTTCATAATTCTCAATTTAGGGTATCCTGTTAAGGGTGTTTTTCTCGCTTTTCACTTCTTCATATTCCCCAAACAGTTCAATAAGTTTTTTGCGTCTATAATCAAATATCTCCTGCAGCTTTGGTCTTACGAGAATAGGCTGAGTCATCTGGCCAATCAAACCAAAAGGAAGTTTATAATCTATTACATCTTCCATTTCAACACCACCGGGAATAGGTTTAATAAAATGTTTATGATGCCATAGGCTGTAGGGGCCAAAGCGTTGCTCATCCACAAAATATTCACCTTCGCGAACATGAGTTATCTCGGTAACCCATTTAGTTCTTATACCGGCTAGCGGGGTAACTATATACTGGATGATCTGTCCAGGGAACATAGGTCTGTCACCTCCAGACAGGATCTCAAATCCCATATAATCTGGAGTGATGGTCTTAAGATTTTTGGGATCAGACAAAAAATTCCAGGCTTTTTCCTGTGAAACAGGTAATTTCTGAAGGCTATTTAAAGTATATATTTTCATTAACGGTAAAAGTACATTTCATTTTGTTTAAAATAAAAATAAATTAGTTAAACAAAATATAAAGAAACAGGATATTTTAAAATATTTGTTTTCAGGGTATTAGTTTTTTTAAAAGTTCAATTTTAAAAGAAATAGTGAAGATTTTTTTCAATTTAGATAAAATAGATATAGATTCGCTACCGTTGCAGTGAATTGGTCTTTTAATAATTTAAATTTTAAACTAATTGCAATAAACCTTTCATTTTGTTAAAAAAAATTCCCTTCTGCCTCATTCTGGCAGTAATTCTACCAGTTTATTTAGTTGGTCAGAATAATTCTATTTACGAGACTTTTGATGAGATCATAGGCCTCGAAAATACCGTCCTCTACAATGGACTTGAATCCCTGGATCTACAGAAAACGATCAACGAGAAGAACAAATTCTTATTCACTTCGCCTAATTACAATTCAGGAAATATTGTATATAACCGGCAGTTCTTTCCTGATATTCTATTGAAATTTAATGTAGTTGATGATCGTGTATTGGTTCAAATCCCAATAAATGATCAATATTCTGTATTTGAATTAATTACTGAAAAAATAGAAACATTCAGCCTGAATGGTCATTATTTTCAAAAACTTAATGATTCTCAGGAAGGCCTGGTCCTTTATGGTTTTTACGAACAGATTTTTGAAAGTAGTGAGTTGAGTCTCTTTAAGAAATATCGAAAGAAGTACAAGAAGAGGCTTGACAGGAGTTATGTTTATTATGAATATACTCCAGATGATCCCGAATATTATTTAAAACTCAATGGGAAATATCATTCTGTAAATTCTAAAATGGATGTCATCGATATTTTTCCTGAAATAAAAAAAGAGATCAGGCAGACTTATAGAGCAGAAAAGGATTTGCGTAAAAATGACTTAGACTCCTTTATGAAACTTCTTTTCAATAAAATAGTTAATCTTCAGATTTAATGATACGAAAGATTTTAACTCTAACCGTGATCGTATTAGCGGTGCAATCTGTATTTTGTCAAAACCCAGACCAGGAAATAAGCATATCCTTTGAGCAGGAAAATTTAGCTAACGCGATTAAGAAAATAGAGGAGGTTGCTGGTGTCAAACTATATTATGCTGAAAACTGGATACCAGAAAAAAAGGTTTCAGGCACTTATAATGCCACCCCTCTCGAGACTGTTTTGGAAGAATTGTTCCAGGGAACCGTTCTAAACTTCTATTTTTTAAATAAGGCTAAAGTTATACTTACCCAGAACAGTATTATTTATGATGAGCTTCCTGAAGGTTTTTTTGGTGATTCGAACAGGGTAGCAGCAAATGACGAAACGAAAACTGAGAACTATTCGTCTCCTGTGTTCTATGAGAACAGTAATGCCAACGGAGAAATAGAAACGGTAAGGATTGGAAAGGAGAACCCTGCCAATACCCAAAGAAGATTTAAATTATCCGGTTATGCCCGCGATAAAATTACAGGTGAACCTATCCCTAATCTCGCTGTTATTGCCAATGATTCCAGAACAGGGGTTGCCACCGATCTGGATGGGTATTACGAAATTATGCTTCAACCCGGGATTAACCTGGTCCAGACCAAATCGCTTACCAATGAAAATGTCACTAAAAGGGTGATTATTTATAATAACGGAACCCTGGATTTTGATCTTTCCGAAAGTCTTGAAATGCTAGGTGAAGTTCGTATATCTTCCAATGCCGCTCAGAATGTTGATAATGCGAATACGGGAGAAGAAAAGATAGATATTGAGAACATTAAGAATATTCCTCTGGTGCTGGGGGAACGGGATATCATGAAGGTGGCAACGACACTTCCAGGTATTTCCACTGCAGGTGAGGGCTCTGCAGGATTCAATGTTCGTGGGGGTAAGGCCGATCAAAACCTTATTCTTCTTGATGATGCCGTAATGTACAACCCCGCCCATTTCTTTGGGATTTTTTCGGCCATCAATCCTTTTACCACGGGTGAGGCGACCATCTATAAAGGCAATATTCCGGCTCGTTATGGAGGAAGGCTGTCTTCTGTTTTTGATATAAAAACGAAAGATAGCAACACAAAAGAATTTGAAGGAGAAGCTTCAATTGGTCCGGTGACCAGTAATCTTGCGATACAGCTTCCCATTATAAAGGAAAAATCCAGTATAATGCTTGGAGGAAGAAGTACCTATTCAGACTGGATACTGAAAAATCTGGACGAAGAACAACTAAAAAACAGTACTGCCTTTTTTTATGATGGTATTATAAAGTATAACCATGAGTTAAATGAAAACAGTAAACTCAGTACCACTGCTTATTTGAGCAAGGATCGGTTTAGTATCACTTCAGATTCGGTGTACAGTTATCAAAACCGCATCTTCACTCTTCATTATGATCACCGTTTCAATGATAAAAATAGGGGTTCTATAATAGCGACTAACAGTAATTATAAATTTGACATCGATTATGATAACGATTTTCAGAATAATTTTGAATCGGGGTATCAGATCAATGAAACCGAATTGAAGTTTGATCTTAAATATATTCTAAGCAGTCAACATCAGTTCGATTACGGCATTTCGGGAAAACTATACAATATTGATCCAGGTTTTATCAAACCCTTAGGCGGGGATTCAGATATACTCCCGGTAGAGCTTAAGAAGGAAAGAGCTTTGGAAGCGGGTGCCTGGATAGCAGATGATTTTAAAGTGAACGATGAACTCCTGTTAAGTGCCGGGGTTCGCTATTCTTTATTTACTTCTCTTGGGGAAGACAGGGTTAGGATCTATGAAGACGGAACACCCAAAAATGACAATTCTGTAATTGAAGTGCAGGACTATGGAAAGAACGAGCCCATTGTCACCTATGGCGGGCCGGAATTAAGGTTATCTGCAAGATATTACCTGCTTCCCGATCTTTCAGTAAAGGCCAGTTATAATAATACTTATCAGTATATACATACTTTATCTAATAATGTTACCGTGTCACCAACCGATACGTACAGACTTTCGGGATATCATATTAAACCCCAGAAAGCGCAACAGTATAGTTTGGGTCTGTTTAAAAACCTTGACAATAACAATGTTGAAATGAGCATAGAGGGATATTATAAGACATCTAACAATATGCTTGATTTTAAAACCGGTGCTAAGCTTTTTCTAAATGAATTTGTAGAAACCGAAGTAATTCAGGGTGAAGGAAAATCTTATGGTGGTGAATTCCTGCTTAAAAAGAAGAACGGTGACCTTAACGGCTGGCTGGGTTATACCTATTCCAGATCATTTCTAAAACTGGATGGCGATTATCGCGAAGAAACCGTAAATAATGGTGAATTTTTCCCTTCTAATTATGATAAGCCTCATGATTTTAGTTTGGTCGCAAATTATAAACTAACGCAACGCTTTAGTTTTTCCGCAAATTTCATATATCAAACGGGAAGACCAATAACCTATCCGGTGGGGAAATATTCTTATGATGGCTCTGAATATGTTTTATATAGTGCCCGTAATCAATTCAGAATACCAGATTACTACAGGCTTGATTTGAGTTTTAACCTGGAGGGAAGTCATAAGTTAGAGAAATTGGCGCACACTTTCTGGAATTTTTCCGTCTACAATGTATTGGGGAGAAACAATCCTTATTCAGTCTATTTTGTGACAAAGGATGGGGAGATCAAAGGAAGGCAGAGTTCCATTTTTGCTGTCCCTGTACCCACCATTAGTTTCAATTTTCAGTTTTAAAAAGAGATCATGCAAAAGAATAATCTTGAAAATAGCGATCTTGTAAAGGGTTTGATATTCCTTACTTTAAGCTTTTTTGTTGCCTGTGTTGAGCCCTATGAGCCCGCAACAGAGAATTTTGAATCGGCTCTTGTTGTAGAAGGGATGATCACTTCAAAACTTAAAAACCAGGAAATAAAATTATCTCAAACCTATACTCTTGAAGAAGATACTATCTCTTATGTAAACGGAGCTCAGGTAGAAGTTTTTTCTAACAGAGGTGAAAGTTTCGATTTTCGCAATACCGGGAATGGAATTTATAGATCGGTAAATCCATTCAGGGCAGAAGAAGGAGTAGGTTATCGCCTGGAAATCCAGGTAAACGGAAAGTGGTATAAATCTGATGAGGAAAAAATAACCGGTGAGACCAATCTTGACAATGTAAGCGCCCAACGAGAGTTAAATGAAAATGGAGAACTGGGAGTGGCCATATTTGCAAATACTAATGAAGCGGTTGACGGATCAAAATTTTATCGGTATACCTATGAGGAGACCTACAAAATTGTTTCACCATATTCCTCAGGGCAAAAATTTATAATCAATCAGAATGGATTTGCCATTCTGGTGGATGTTCCTGAAGGCGAGGAAAGAAAGACCTGTTACAATACAGTAAGCTCCAGAAAAGGAATTCTTAACAACAGGACCTACCTGAATTCTGACGAGCAGGACGTTCTCATAAAATTTCTAAAAACAGATAATAAAAAGATCCTTCATAGATATAGCATACTGGTAAAGCAACACGTGATTTCATCTGAAGCCTACAGGTATTTTGAAACCCTTGATGAGCTGTCTAATTCAGAAAGTATATTTTCTCAAAATCAGCCTGGATTTCTGGCAGGAAATATTTTCGAAGTTGACAAACCGGATACTAAAGTAATAGGATATTTTGAGGTTGCCAACGAGGCTGAAAAACGTATTTTCTTCAATTTTGACGATTTATTTTCTCCTGAAGAAAAACCAGATCCTTCTGAAGACTGTGCAATATCTGCTCCTGAGAGAGGTCTTGGTTATGAACCCGGTGATATTGATTATTATGTTGCTTCGGGTCAATTGCAATACCTCAGGCCGGCTCCACCATCAAACGATCCTATGAATCCAACCGGTCCCTATGATATGGTAAGTACAGAATGTATTGACTGTAAAGTTCTGGGCACCCCCGAAAAACCTGAATTCTGGATAGATGACGAAGACCAATAACATGAAAAACACTTTAAGCTTAATATTTCTTCTTTGTTATTCTCTGGTTATAACGGCACAAGATGGCCGGAAACTATATGAGATAGCGGAAAATATTCCCAATGAAACGGTATATGTTCATATCAATACCTCACTGCCCTTTGTTGGGGAGTACCTTTATTTCAAAATATACTGCCTTCAGGCTGCCACAAATAAACCCAGTAGTGTAAGTAAAATAGCATATCTTGAGCTTGTTAATGACAAAAGGGAAACTGTATATAGCCAAACGGTAGACCTGGAAAATGGGGTTGGCTATGGAGACTATTTCCTGCCAACAAAAATTAGTTCGGGTAATTATAAGCTTTTGGCTTATACCAGCTGGATGAGGAATAACGCGCGAATTAAATATTTTGAACAGGATATTTTTATTATAAACCCATATACTTCAGCACAGGCGAATATTCGAAGGGATTCAATAAACTACAAAAAGATACCTTCAGACTTTGAAGATATTTCAGGAAAGGTTCTACTTGATAAAAATAATTTTAAAAACAGGGAAAAGGTAAATGTGAAATTCCCGGAACTAAAAGAGGGAATTTATTCTGTCTCGGTTAGGCAGAAAGATTCTTTGCCCCATCCTGAAATTGCAGATGCAAATAATGTTGATACCTCAGTTAAATATTCGGGAGAAGAGAATTATTTCATTCCCGATCTGAGAGGAAAATTATTAAAGGGAAAGCTAACTTCAAATTCAGGGTCGAATCCGGGAAATGTGAAAGTAGCATTTACAGTTCCCGGTAAGGACTATTTTTTAAGAATTTCGAATACCGATGAAAGCGGAAATTTTTATTTCAGTATAGATGAAAATTTCGTGAATGAAAAGGCTCTGGTTCAGGTTCTGGATAACGGAACTACCGATTATGAGATCACAATGGAAGAACCAGCAGGACCAGAAGTGAACAATCTAAAATTTAAAGAATTCGGTATAGATTCACTGGCAAGGCAAATGATCGTGGACCGGAGTATTCAAAACCAGATAGAAAATGCTTATTTCAGCCTTAAGCCAGATACCGTAAAAGTTAATCGCCCTGAAAACCTGTTTGAAGGAATAGATCAAATTATATATGATTTAGATGACTATACTCGTTTTGAGACGCTAAGGGAAACTTTTACTGAAGTTATTCCCTATGCGAGAGTTAGAAAGGTGAATGGTAAATTCGAATTCGGGGTATTAGGACTTCCACCATACGAAAATTTCCTTGGAGACCCTTTAGTGATAGTCGACGGGGTACCTCTAAGGGATGCTGATGGATTTATTTATGGTTATGAAGCCTCTAAGATCGATAAGATAAAAATCATAAGAAATAAATATTATCTGGGTGGTGCTGTTTTTAAAGGAGTGATAATCATTGAAACCATCAATTCAAACTTTACCGAAGATTATACCAGAGATTACCTAAAAGAGATTGAACTCACCTCGGGGAATGTGCGTAAGAATTATTTTCAACAGAATTATGAGTTGGACACTCAGGAAAATATTCCTGATTACCGGAGCCAGTTGCTTTGGTTGCCTATGCTGGAGAAGAATTCTTTTCAATTTTATACTTCAGATGTGGACGGTATTTTTGAAATCTCGGTCCAGGGATTTACAGATGAGGGAGACCCGGTTTCTCTAAAGCGTTCTTTCTTGGTAAAATAGGGTTTTAAAGTTTTACCAGGTTTTATCTCTATATTTACATATAAACTAAACCATTACCAAAATGAAAACAATTTTATCAGGATTATTATTATTTTGCTGTGCTTTTTTGTCAGCCCAAATTCAGGCGCCAGCGCCAAGTCCTTTCGGAAAGATTGAACAGAAAGTGGGACTAACCGATGTTACTATCGAATACTCCAGGCCCGGGGTGAAAGGCAGGGAGATCTTCGGAGATCTTGTTCCTTACGGAAAGATATGGAGAACCGGGGCCAATATGAATACCAGGATCACTTTTAGTGATGATGTGACCATTGGTGGAAAAGAGTTGAAAAAAGGCTCATATGCCATTTATACCATTCCGAATGAGGACTCCTGGGAAGTAATGTTCTATTCCTCGACCGATAATCCGGGTTTGCCACAGGAATGGGATGATAGCAAAGTCGGGCTTAAGACTACAGCCGAGGTGGAAGATTTGCCTTTTGAGGTGGAAACCTTTACGATCTTAATTAATGATATTAGCAATGATTCTGCGGTGATCGAATTTATCTGGGACGAAACGGTAGCAAACCTGCCTTTTAGCGTACCTACAGATTCTAAAGCAATGGCCAGCATCGAGAGGGTGATGAATGGTCCTACTGCCAATGACTATTATGCCGCCGCTTCCTATTATCATGCAGAAGGAAAAGATTTGAAACAGGCTCATGAATGGATCACTAAGGCCGTGGAAAAAGCAGGAGATCAGGCATTCTGGATTTTAAGACAGAAATCTTTGATCGAAGCCGATTTGGGTAAAAAACAGGAAGCCATCGCAACTGCAAAAAGATCCCTGGCTTCAGCTCAGAAAGCTAACAATGCCGACTATGTAAAAATGAACAAGGAGTCGATTGCCGAGTGGGAAGGCAATAATTAGGCTTTGACTTTTTAAAGAATAAAAGGTTTTCTGGGCTGCGAATCATCCCGAACTTTAGTAAGGTTCTCAAATAAGAAGCTGAAAGAAAGTTTGCAGAGGTTTGGGTCCGGAAAACCTTTTAATATTTTAGACCAATTTCCTGTCTAACATCGTCCAGCAGTGCCATGAGATCCAATGTCTCATCAAGACTCCATTTATTGCTTTCTGATCTACCTTCCATTAGCATTTGAGTTACATGAGCAGCTTCAAAATTATAACCATTGGTCTTTACCTCAAATACTTTAGTTTTCTCTTTGCTTTCAGTAATAATGCTTACTGAAGTAGGTTCATGGAATCTTGAATGTAGTTTAACAACAGCTTTTTCTAACTCAATTTCGGCTATTGTAGGAGTCTTTTCTTTAAAGGATGAGTGTAAGTAGGCCTGTGCATCGGGGTAAAGGAATTTCATCTCACATTCCATATCCACGCCGGTATCTGTAAATTCGGCATTTGCCTCAATTCTTTCAGGTTTTCCAAGTAAACTGTAGGAGAGAAAAATAGGATATATGCCAATATCCAGAAGGCTGCCACCTCCAAGTGCTTTATTGAAAAGGCGTTTTTCCCGGTCAAATTCAGCTTCAAAACCAAAATCAGCTCTTATGGAAATAATCTTACCATAATCCCCTGATTTTATTAGGTCAATAATATATTGATAATGTGGAAGGAACATCGTCCACAACGCCTCCATTAAAAATACCTTCTTAGACCTTGCCAGATTAACCATTTCTTCAGCCTCCTGCAGGTTCATGGCAAAAGGCTTTTCGCATAGGACCGCCTTTCCATGCTTTATGCATTGTATAGTAAGCTCATGATGAAGGGAGTGAGGGGTAGCAATATAAATAACATCTACATTTTCATCTTTCATCAATTGGTCATACACTCCATATGCTACTCTTGCATTATATTTTTCAGAAAAGGCCACTGCCTTATCACGGTTCCTGCTGGCGACAGCATATAAGCTTGCATTTTCAACATGAGCAAGCGCAGTTGCAAATTTGTTAGCGATCTTCCCCAGTCCTATTATTCCCCAGTTTATTTCCTTTTTCATGAAGTTTCAATTTGAGAATTTCTGCCGTTCATCATCTGAAGTATGAACGAGATCGTAATCACAAGTGCGCAACCCAGTACATTAAGCCATAGATAAGGCATGATCTCAAGTTCAAAGACTATGAGTACGATTGCCTGTGTTATGATAGCAGCAATAAATACTGCATTGCTTTTAACCATTTTGAAAAAGAATGCAAGCAGGAATATACCCAGTACATTTCCGTAGAAAAGGCTTCCTATAATATTTACCAGCTGGATAAGATTATCAAAAAGATCGGCCAGGCTGGCAAAAGCAATTGCGATCACACCCCACATAAGGGTAAACCATTTTGAAGCGGCCAGATAATGTTCCTCTGTCTTATTTTCCTTGTGATGCCTTTTATAAAGGTCGATTACGGTTGTAGAGGCCAGTGCGTTAAGCTCGGAAGCGGTGGAAGACATCGCAGCTGAAAGTATAACAGCAAGTAAAAGTCCAATGAAACCACGCGGCAGATTATTTAATATAAAATGAATAAAAACATAGTCCTTGTCATTGCTTTCAGCTTCTACATCGGCAGCATCGATAAAGAGTCGCGCTTCTTTACGTAATTCTGTTTGTTCTTTATCGAGTTCAGCATATTCCTTCTCAAAATTTACAATTCCAGCATCTCCCATATTGTCCTTATTCTGAACATACTGCAGGCTGAGATTCTGTTTTTTCTCCTGAATCTCTTCATTTTTCAGCATGAGATCTTCATATTGTTTTCCGTAGTTGGAGTTCAGGACGATTTCAGTAGCTGCCGGATTGAAATTAAGCGGTGCCGTGTTGAACTGGTAGAATACAAATACCATCACTCCAACTAGCAGAATGAAGAACTGCATAGGTACTTTCAGTAATCCGTTAAATAGCATACCCATCTGACTTTCTCTAACCGAGCCGCCGGAAAGATATCGCTGCACCTGGCTCTGATCAGTCCCGAAATAGGAGAGGGCTAGAAAGCTTCCACCTATGAGTCCGCTCCATAACGTATATCTGTTCTCAAGATCGAAGCTATAATCCAGAATATTCATTTTCCCACCCGTTCCTGCTATTTCCAGGGCATTGGTAAAACTGACGGATTCTGGTAAATAACTGAGGATAATAAAAAAGGCAACGATCATCCCGGTGAATATAACTGCCATCTGTTGTTTATGGGTGACACTTACGGCCTTGGTTCCCCCGGAAACGGTATATATAATTACCAGTACACCAATTATAACTGTTAGAGAGGTTAGATTCCATCCAAGCACTGCGGAAAGTACTATTGCGGGAGCAAAAATTGTGATACCCGCTGCCAGTCCTCGCTGAATAAGGAACAGGATTGCGGTTAGGGTCCTGGTCTTTCTGTCAAAACGGGATTCCAGGTATTCATAAGCCGTATAAACATTCAGCCTGTGATAAATGGGGATGAAAACCATACATATGATGACCATCGCGATGGGCAGACCAAAATAAAACTGCACAAAGCCCATCCCGTCATGAAATGCCTGGCCAGGGGTGGAGAGAAAAGTAATCGCGCTGGCCTGCGTCGCCATAACCGAAAGCCCAATGGTCCACCATTTGGCATTCCTTCCGCCGCCTATATAATCTTCAACATTTCTGCTTCCGCGAGATTTATAAACTCCATACCAGACAATGAATATGATCGTTCCCGTGAGTACTATCCAGTCTATTAATTGCATATCAGGCGAAATAAATCATTATGAAATAAAACGCCAGGATATAGATTGCGTTCGCGATAAGTACAAGGCTATAACTTTTCTTCCAGTGGTAGTTTTCGGAGTTTTCCATCATTTACCTATAGAGATTAAATTAGCAAATAGTCGGAATGCACCTGGAACAGCTTCAGGAAACTGCCTGAAGAAACTTAGTCCGGTATATATATAATATCCTTTTCCATATTTCGCTACGAGCAGACTACCAGATTTTGGAGTCTCATTCTTATCGTGCATACTTAGAATAGGAGTGAAATTCTCATCCCAGCTGCCGGGGAAATACAAGCCTCGTTCCTGAACCCAGCCTTCGAAATCGGCTTTTGTCAATTTATTCGGACTATTAAGAACAGGATGTTCCGGAGCCAGAAAGTTAATTTCAGCATTTTCATTTGTTACCCTGTCTCTGGAGAGGTTAAGATTATATGGAGCAAGATTGTCAAGTAATAGGCCCCTGCTTGTATTGTACTGTACGATCACGGTGCCTCCCTGCTTAACATAATCAAATAAAGCCTGTTGCTTATATTTAAGTTCTTCAACAATATTGTAGGCTCTTATACCCAGAACCACAGCATCGAATTTCTTCAAATACTCCTCTGATATTGCCGATGGAGATATCTTCACTACATCATATCCTATTTGCTCAAGACTTTCAGGAACAACATCTCCAGCCCCCTCGATATATGCAATATTTTGTCCTTTCTTACTGATATTAAGTTTTACTAGTTTCAAACTTGCGGGGAGCACGAGATTCTGATCCGGGAAGTGCTCGTAATCAATTTCAATTAGTTCCTTGTTGTAAGTATTTCCATTAATGGTTGCAGTGGGGAGTAATTTAGCTTCATTTTGGCCTTCAGGTGGAGTTATCTTGAACAGGAGATTTGAAATTCCTCCGGATTGAGCAATGGAGAAACTGGTTTCCAGCGGTTCAATTTTCCAGCCCTTTCCAGCTTCCAGATTCAATGTTCCCTGAACATTAGGGCGGTTGGCTGTTACCTGTATAGTAATTTCTTTAGGTGAGGTATCACTGAATATAAGTACTTCATCCTGAAATTTGATATCCACTGGAGGTACTACTTCAAAATTCTTATAGGTCTCTCCATAGACCTCATCATTAAATTTATAGACAATAGGTTTTTGAAAGGAAAGCCTGGTTCCATTGATGAAAACATTGAAAGTAGCATGAGTGTTCAATGGAGTTTCGGGTAACCCCCTTAATTTCTGATCTTTTACGGTATACATTCCCATACTTCCTTTTTCTTCCAGCCAGTAAGGAGAGGTGTAACTGGCATCGGCAGGAATTTTAAATGTCATACTACCATCCCAGCCTTCATTATTCCTAAGATCGACTTGCGGATCCATCTTCGAGTTATTCGGAGTCAGCTCCACTGAAGATAGTGAGATCTCTGCATCACTTCGATTGATAGCTTCCAGATGTACCTGTAATTCTTCTGATGGAGTAGTGGAAGGTTCTGCAGCGGTGGCTTCCAGGTACATACCTGAAGCGGCATAGATGATTTTCTTGATCTCTTCGGTTTTTATCTCTTTCCAGTGTTCATTTTCAAGTTTCCGGATAAGCTCATAAGCTTTTATAAGTCCAGGCAAACTTTTAGAAGGGTATTCAAAGTCAAAGTTTTTCTCTACGTCATACAGGATTTCGCCTATTTCCTTTCCTCCTTCAATACGGCCCCAGGTTGTGTCTATACCTTCAAAGATATCCAGACTGTCCGCAGCTGGTTCTCCTTTCAGGAATTCCAGGTATTCCATTTGCTTTCCCCGGCTTCCAGTGCTGCCAAAGCCCTGTGAACGGTGCTGACTTCGGCTTAATGAAGCGATTTCAGGATTTGAGAGTCCTTTTAAAGGAAAATATACTCCAGTATCAAAGCTTACAAAATTAGATTTATCTGCTTCCATGAAGGCTTCATCACCACCATAAAACCAGGGAGAGGTATTGAAGTATAAACGTTCGGGCTGATGTGGCTCTACATATTGCAGTTGGTCCTGGTACGTATTCCTGTTACCGGCCAGATCAAAAGCTTCAACACTTAAAATAGCCGAAGAAGTATGATGACCATGTGTACTGCCGGGGGTGCGATGATCAAAACGGTTGATCACAACATCTGGTCTGAATTTCCTTAATATCCATACCACATCACCTAAAACCTCGTCTTTGTTCCATATTTCAAGGGTTTCTGAAGGAGTCTTGGAATAGCCAAAATCGTTCGCCCTGGTAAAGAATTGTTGCCCTCCATCAATACGCCTTGCAGCCAGCAGTTCCTGGGTTCTGATAACACCGAGTTGTTCCCTGAGTTCAGGACCAATCAGGTTTTGGCCTCCATCACCCCGGGTTAGGGAGAGATAGGCCGTTCTGGCATTCCTTTCATTTGAAAAATAGGAGATAAGCCGAGTATTCTCATCGTCCGGGTGCGCAGCAATATAAAGGACTGAACCTAAAAAGTTTAGCTTTTTGATATGGTGGTAAACTTCAGAAGAACTCCATTTCTCGGGAGCCTGGGCATTATTTACCGAAAAACTGAGAAGAAATAAAGCAAAAATTAATTTTCGCATGAACTAAGGTGTTTTACCAAATATAAAAACTTTCTTTTCGCAGGTAATAAAAATCCCGGCATCTTTTAATTATTAAAGGGCTTCCTTGCCTTCTTCATGCCTACGGTTATGCTCGATCAAGGAAACGGCTTTCTGTAAGATGAGATTATTAGGGTAGGTGATTAATTCACCATCCTGAGTCCTTAAATGTAAATGAAATGCCTTGATATCTTCGATCATCGCTTCAACCGGCAGGTCTTTATCATGGATCTTTATGGTATCTCCTATTTTATAAGGAAATGAAAAGAACATGATGATCCCCGACGTGATATTACTAAGTATTGACCAGATTGCGAATAAAGCGACCCCTATTACTGCAAATACCGAAGAAAATACCAGTGAAAGTTCCGTTAAACCCACACCCCAGGCCAGAGAAAGCAGGAAAGCTGCAATAAGAAAAATGAGAATATTGATGTATTTGAACATCAAGCGAGTTCTGGTAATATTGATCTCACTTTTCTTACCCACTTTGTTCGCGGCCTTTTTAAGCAGGAACTGGATGACCATCAATAAGATTATTACTCCTAATGTATATGTTAGTTCGTATCGATATGTGAATAGGATCTCGTACATTAATTTAATTCCAGTTTTTCCCGTAAAGGTATATTATTATTCGAATTTTTATTCCAGTAATCGGTCTTTAAGCCTTGCTTTTTTACAGCTTTTGTAGTCATAACTCTGGCATTTTCCCCAAACCCGGAGGGATATGATTCCTCCCATTTTTCAATGGTATAGGGAAAAGTCCGGCTGAAATAGATCTTCAGGGTTCTGTTTAATTCAGGATACTCCAGGCTGTAAATGTTCAGGTTTTCATCTGTAAAATATTCCGCGAAAGCTGAATATGCCTTAATAGGTTTGTGGCTCAGGCGCAGATATTCAAATGAAGGTACAATTTCAATTTCTCCTACAGGTAAACTTTCAGCGTTAACTCTTAAACGGGTCCAGATCTCATTTTCAAGGTTAACTTGCTTCAGCTCCAGGTCCTGATCGGCTTCGCCCTGAAAATAGGAGTGGCTGGATATTTCAAATTTACTTCTGTTGTTAAGTTGCATATAAACCTGTCCGCACCATTCCTGTACCGAAGCGCTTACTTTAATAGCATGTTGCTCTCCATTCAATGGATAAAAACAACTTTGCATAATGCTGTAAGGGTAGATTCCGGTGATGAAATTTTTGGTTGAGTTAAGTTTGAGCACAGAAATATTATCATCATTCCGGGAATTTGCTTTCACTTGTTCCTCTGGCAGGAAATCTTCGGTAACGTAGATAAGAACAGCATTTCCCTTTCTTATCTCTCCATAGCGAGCCTGTTCAAGTTCATAGGAAGTGATCTCTGCTTTTCCGGCATACCAGTAATCCCTGAACTCTTCTGAAAGTTCAAAGTTAGGGTCCTTTGTTTCCTGTTCCCCGCAGGAGAAAAGAAATAAAAGGAGAAGATAATATCCCGAGTACTTCAACATATTTTTTATTAAAGTTACAAATTTCAGGTATTCAGCATTTCTTTAAGGGTAATATATACCTCATGAGTGGGCAGGCCAACAACATTGAAATAGCTTCCTTCGATCTTTTTAATCCCTATTAACCCTATCCATTCCTGTATAGCGTAACCTCCGGCCTTGTCAAATGGCTTATAATTCTTAACATAATATTCGATCTCTTCAGCGCTCAACTCGGCAAAAAACACATGAGTCTTATGATTAAGTATTTTCTGGGAGCTTTTACTTGTAAAGCAAACCGATGTGATCACCTCATGTTGTTTTCCCGAAAGGGAGCTTATCATCTCAACGGCTTCATCATGATCTGCCGGTTTACCAAGCGCAGTTCCATCATTATAGACAATGGTGTCGCTAGTGATGAGAACCTGATTATCCTTTAGTTCAGCCTTAAAAGCCTCCGCCTTAAGCGCAGAAAGATAATCTGTGATCTCCTCTTCCTTCAGGTTTTCAGGATATACCTCTTCAACAGGCCTTACATCTATAGTTACCGGGATTCCAAGTTCTTTAAAGAATTTCTGCCTTCTTGGCGAACCGGAGGCCAGAATTATCTCATGGTCTTTAAGCAGATCTTTCAGCATAATCAAAGCAATATAAATTGTAAGAGGCCAATGGATACCAGACCAAAGAACAGAACGCCTTTAAGTACCAGGCTTAACCTGGAATATTCATTTTTCTTTTCGGCTGTCCAGATATTGATCAGGAAAAATAGGATGGGCCCCACTAATAATAACAAGGTGTAAATTACGGCCTGTATATTTTCAAAAAGGTATTTATAAATATAAAATATCAAAAAGGCTAATGGGAATAGAGCCACAATAAATAATATCTTATTGGTCCTTTTTTTACCGAGGACAATGGGCAGGGTCTTAGAGCCTGCATTATAATCGCCGTCTATATCTTCCTGATCTTTTACGATTTCCCTTAAAAGATTAATCAGGAACGCGAAGATGGAATAATCGATCAGGATCGAAAAGATTACCGATTGTGTCTGTTGATTCTGATCTGTGATAGCTGGTAAAAGGTCATACAGTCCAACACCTACAGGCACCAGTCCCACAATAATACTTACAAGGATATTACCCACAAGAATGCTTTGCTGGAACTGAGAGTTATAAAGATAAAGTATAGCAGAACCAAAAATGAAAAAGGCTGAAAAGCCCGGCCGGCCTATCATATTTGAAAGATAAAATCCAAGCCCAACGCCTATAATATTCAGAACGAAGAACAGGCGGTAAGCGGTTTTTTCTGATATCTTACTGTTAATAAGGGTGCGGTTTGGCTTGTTCTTTAGGTCTGCCTTTACATCAAAAATATCATTTATCACATAACCTGAAGCAGCTACACAAATAACAGCAAGAACCAGTAATGAAAACCCCAGGAGATTTAAGGTTACAGCAACACCAAACGGCTCAAAAAGGCCATATTTGATGAGGTACATGGTAAGTGCAATAAATATAAGGTTACCCGCTCTTATAAGTTTCAGGAAGCTCAGCATATTTATGGTTTTTCAATCCATTTGCCCTGCACCTTCATCACCTGTTCGATCACATCGCGAACGCAGCCTTCACCACCTTTTTTATGGGAAACATATAATGAGATTTCCTTCACTTCCGGGGCGGCATCCTGAGGACAGCATGGCAGGCCAACAAGCTTCATGGGATAGTAATCGGGGATATCGTCGCCCATATAAAGAACTTCGTCTGGCTTTATTTGATAAATATCAAAGAACTCATCCATCTGTTCCACCTTATCATCTACTCCAAGATAAATGTCTGTAATTCCAAGATCGCGAAGACGTTTCCTAACTCCTTCATTCTTCCCGCCGCTAATGATGCAAACCGTAAATCCAGCCTTTTGAGCCATCTTCATTGCATAACCATCCTTAGTGTTCATGGTTCTTAAGAGGTCCCCTTTGGTGGAGATCTGTATAGTTCCATCGGTAAGTACTCCGTCTACATCAAAAACAAAAGTCTTGATCTGGTTGAGATGTTCTTTATAGCTTTTTTCCATGCAATTTCTGTATAGATTCGGTTAAAATTGTATATATCTTTTTTTGGTCATCATCCAGCATTTCCAGATGGGCTGTTATTGTCTTTTGATCATTTCTAAGCGCCGGGCCGGTTTGGGCGGAGTAGGGCGGTAAGGTTTCTATCTTTTCAGCTGTTTCCTTTATAAGAGGTTGTAAGATCTTAAAAGGAAGCTCATTCCTTTCGCAATAATCGGCTGCCAGAGCATAAAGGTGATTGGTGAAATTGTTGACGAAAACAGCAGAAAGATGTAGAGCTTTACGCTGTTCTGAACTTACCTCAAATATATTATTGCTTACCATCGAGGCGATCTCCTTCAGGAACTTAAGATTTTCAGCAGAATTTGCCTCCAGGCATACCGGAACTTCCTTAAAATTTACGGGTTTGTTCTTTGAAAAAGTCTGTAAGGGATAAAATACACCGTGATTTTCAAAATTTGACAGGATATTTAGAGGTACGCTGCCTGAACAATGCGCAAAGATTCCCTTATTATCGGATATTTTTCCGGCAATTTCCAGGATGGCTTCATCCTTTATGGCTAGAAGGTACAGATCAGCTTTTTCAAGTTGCTCGAGATTCGAGATCCTTTTCTCCGGATCTTTCACAAAATTCATATGCCTGTGATTACGGTTATATACCTGGACCACATCCACTTGCTTTGCTTTTGAAAATGTCTGGTAGAGGTGGCTTCCAACGTTTCCGGCACCTATGATAATCACTTTAATCATGTGGCTAAAATACCAAAATTTTCATGCAGCTGAAATTAACATTCGTCAAGTCAAGATTGAATTGCCATTAAGCATGGAAACTCATAATAAATCGTTAAATTTGCAGCCGTTAAAATTGACAGTTCTTCATGCAGAAAAAAATTGCCTCTATCCTTTTTTCTACCCGAATAATGGCCGTCTTATTTATCGTTTTTGCAGTCGCAATGGCCATGGGGACATTCATAGAAAGTTGGTACAGTATAGAAACCGCCCGTATCTTGATTTACAACACCTGGTGGTTCGAAGGGATTATGCTAGTTCTCCTAATCAATTTCCTTGGAAATATAAGTCGTTATCAGCTTTATAAGAAAGAAAAATGGAGTACACTGGTTCTTCACCTTTCCTTTATTCTAATCCTTATCGGCGCTTTTGTAACCCGTTACATCAGTTATGAAGGAATTATGCCTATTAGGGAAGGAGAGACGACCAATAAGATGCTTACTCATGAGACCTATTTCACCTTTTTTATGGATGGTGAGATCGATGGGCAACCAAGACGCCGTGTTCTTCAGGAAGAAGTTCTCTTTGGTCCTGAAGTAGATAATGATTATGTTTTAAATACCGACTATAATGGCCAGCCGGTGAGATTTGAAGTTACGAACTTCATTCATGGAGCCGAAGAGACATTAGTACCTACAGAGGATGGTGAAACTTATCTGAAGATAGTTGAAGCCGGGGACGGCCAGAGACATGACCACTATTTGAAAGAAGGTGAGGTAAGCAATATCCATAATGTTCTTTTCACACTTAACAGTCCACAGGAAGGAGCCATAAATATTGAACTAACCGAGGAAGGCAAATACCTTATTGATTCCCCTTTTGATGGAACATATATGAGAATGGCTGATCAACAGCAGGGAGAGCTCGTTAAGGATTCAACACAGGCCCTGATGCTGCGATCACTGTATAATATCGGGAATATGCAGTTTGTGATACCCGAACCTGCGATAAAAGGGGAATATGATGTGGTTCCAACCAATCCAAAGACACGAGAGGACCTTGATGCTGTAACTTTAAAGATCTCTTCTGAAGGTGAATCGGAAACCCTTACCCTGCTTGGGGGTCAGGGAACAGTGGCCGATCCTACCCAGATCAACCTGGCGGGGCTTGAAATATTTTTAAATTACGGTTCTATCCAGAAAGAATTGCCTTTTGCACTCAAGCTTAATGATTTTATTGCTGAAAAATATCCCGGCACAGCCGACAGGGAAACCCCGGGTTATGCATCTTTCAAAAGTAAGGTGGAGATCATAGAGGAAGGAAAACCTGCAAAACCATATGATATTTATATGAACCATGTATTGGATCACAAAGGTTTCCGTTTCTTTCAGTCAAGCTTTCATCCGGATGAGAAGGGAACGATACTTTCGGTAAACCACGATTTCTGGGGAACCTGGATAACCTATATAGGATACTTCCTTCTTTATTTCGGACTTATGTGGATACTTTTCGATAAGAATTCAAGATTTGGTCATTTAGAGCAAATGCTGGACAAGATCAAGAAAAAGAAAAAAACCCTGGCCAGCTTGATTATTCTGATAAGCTGTTCTTTCGGGATGAATGCACAGCAGGATTCGCACGACCATATTGAGACCAATACCAATCAGATAGACAGTATTATAAAAGCAAATGCTGTTAAACCTGACCATGCCGAAAAATTTGGAAGGCTTATTATTCAGGATGCTGGAGGAAGAATGAAACCGGCTAATACCTACTCTTCAGAATTGCTCAGAAAGCTTAGTAAAAGTGATGAGTATGAAGGATTAAATTCAGATCAGGTTCTGGTTTCCATGACTGAAAATCCTGTATTCTGGTATCAGGCACCACTTATTTATGTTCAGAAGAAAAATGACAGTTTACATCATATTCTTGGTGTAGAGGAAGGCAAGAAATATTTATCTCTTACCGATTTCTTTGATGAAAAAGGTGCCTATAAACTATCTCCATACCTTGAAGATGCATACCGTGCTGCGGTTCCAAATAAATTTCAGAAAGACTTCATCGAGACTGATAAGAAGGTAAACCTTCTATATCAGGCCTTGCAGGGAAAGGTTCTGAAGATATTTCCTGTTCCGGGAGACGAAAATAATGAGTGGATTTCCTATCCCGAGGTTGATGAGGCCAACCTGAAGGGAATGGATTCGGTATACACCAAACAGATCCTTCCGCTTTATATGAATGCCTTACGAACTGCCCGAAAGACTGGTGACTATGAAAAGGCTGATCAGTACCTGGAAAGTATTCACAGCTATCAGAAGAAATTCGGAGCTGAGGTAATGCCTTCCAAAGAAAAGATCAAGGCAGAGTTGATCTATAATGAATATGATATTTTCAGAAGTCTTTTCTTGATGTATATGCTGGCAGGATCAGTAATGCTTCTATTTGTGATCGTTCAGATTTTTAAGGATAATAAACTGGTAAGGGGGCTAATATATACCAGTGCCGGTGTTATAATTATACTTTTTGTGTTACATACCGCGGGACTAGCCGCCAGATGGTATATCTCAGGCCATGCTCCATGGAGTGATGCCTACGAATCCATGATATATGTAGCCTGGGCTACAATGTTCTTTGGTCTTGCCTTTGGTAGAAAATCGAACCTTACCATTGCTTCCACGGCTTTTGTGGCTTCGATGATCCTTATGATCGCCCACTGGAACTGGATGGATCCGGCAATCGCTAATCTACAGCCTGTACTTAATTCTTACTGGCTTATGATCCATGTTTCTGTGATTGTAGGAAGTTATGGACCATTTACCCTGGGAATGATCCTTGGAGTGGTTGCCCTTATCTTAATGATCCTGACTACCGAGAAGAACAGGAAAAAAATGGAGATCAATATCCATGAGATCACAGTGATAACAGAGATGGCTCTTACCGTAGGACTGGTGATGCTTACCATTGGTAACTTCCTTGGAGGACAGTGGGCTAATGAGAGTTGGGGAAGATACTGGGGATGGGATCCCAAGGAGACCTGGGCCCTGATAAGTATCATGGTCTATGCTTTTGTGATCCATATGAGATTAGTTCCCGGGCTTCGAAGCCGGTGGTTCTTTAATCTAATGGCCATTGTAGCATTTGCAAGTATTATGATGACCTATTTTGGGGTGAACTTCTACCTGGCAGGGCTTCATTCGTATGCCAGCGGGGATAAAGTGATCACACCAGGCTTTGTTTATTATTCAGTAGCGGCAGTGGCAGTTCTTGGAGCAGTGTCCTACTGGAAGTTTAAGAAACACTTCTCTAAAGAGAATTAAATAGAATTTTCTGTAAAAAAAAAGTCATTGCGAGTAGAACGATTTAATCTAATTTAGATTATCTCGTCTTATTCGCAATGACCTTCAACTTGATGTTGGTTTAGAAATTTCTATTTCAGATTCCCAACCATATCTTTAGGATCTACCCATTCATCGAATTGTTCTTTGGTAACGTAACCTAGATTCACAGCTTCTTCCTTGAGGGTGGTCCCATTCTTATGCGCTGTATTTGCGATCTCTGCTGCTTTGTAATAACCAATCTTTGTGTTAAGAGCAGTTACCAGCATTAAGGAGTTATTCAAATGTTCCTGGATACGTGGAATGTTGGCTTCGATACCACTTGCACAGTGTTCTTCAAAGGATACACAGGCATCTCCAAGTAATTGTGCGCTTTGAAGCAATGCATTGGCCATAACCGGTTTAAATACATTCAGTTCAAATTGCCCCTGCATTCCACCAACGCTTATGGTGGTATCATTTCCTATTACCTGTGCGCAAACCATAGTAAGAGCTTCACACTGGGTTGGGTTTACTTTACCCGGCATAATGGAAGAACCTGGCTCATTTGCAGGGATGTTGATCTCTCCAATCCCGCTTCTTGGGCCGGAAGCAAGCATTCTTATATCGTTTCCTATTTTGTTAAGAGAAACAGCCAGTTGTTTCAATGCCCCGTGAGTTTCAACAAATGCATCATGAGCAGCAAGAGCTTCAAATTTATTGGTGGCAGAAACGAACGGCATTTCCGTGAATTTTGCGATAAATTCCGCTACTCTTTTGGAGTATCCTTTTGGAGTATTCAGCCCTGTTCCCACAGCGGTTCCTCCAAGTGCAAGTTCTGCAAGGTGGGGAAGTGTATTTTCAAGGGCCCTGATGCCATAATCAAGCTGAGCTACATATCCGCTGAATTCCTGGCCAAGGGTTAGGGGAGTGGCATCCATGAAATGCGTGCGCCCTATTTTTACGGTATTCTTGAATTCCTCCGACTTTTTCTTAAGAGTGTCTCTTAATTTCCTAAGTCCTGGAAGAGTAACCTTCGTAACCTTTTTATAGGCAGCAATATGCATTCCGGTAGGGAACGTATCATTTGAAGATTGTGATTTATTAACATCGTCATTTGGCTGAAGTGTTTTTTCACCCTCACCAATTTTCTTCCCGGCAAGCTGATGAGCTCGATTAGCGATCACTTCATTAACGTTCATATTGCTCTGTGTGCCGCTTCCTGTTTGCCAGATGACCAAAGGGAACTGATCATCGTGTTTACCTTCAAGGATCTCATCACAAACCTTTGCGATTAGATCTCTTTTCTCAACTGGGAGAACTCCCAGCTCACAATTGGTATAAGCTGCGGCTTTTTTCAAATAGGCAAAGCCATATATAATATCTAAGGGCATGGAAGCTGCAGCGCCGATCATAAAATTATTCCTGGATCGCTCGGTCTGCGCACCCCATAATTTATTAGAGGGAACCTTTACCTCCCCCATGGTGTCTTTCTCTATTCTATAATCCATAATGCTAAAATTGGTTGTTCCGCAAAGTTAAGATTTAGCAGGTTTCTTGCCGAAAAAAAGAATTAAAATTAGATTTAATTTTTCTTTAGAGACTATCAAAAAGCCAGGTATAGCCCCAAATCAAGTTAATTTTCCCTATTCGATAATTAACAAGTATTTATATTTTGACCCAGGATTTACAGAAGTTATAGACCCTTTTGGGCAAGGCATAAAAAAGGAATTTTGACGGCTGTCAAAATTCCTTTTACTTCAATCTAAGCCATCGTTATAACTAAGGTTGAAAATTCATTTGATTTTTAATAAAGCAACCGTTTTGGGGGAAACCGTGATTTATCAAATATCAAAGTTCGGCGCAATTTATATAAAGCTGTGAGCTTAAACAAAATTTATTTTATTTTTAACTAATAATTAAAAAAATAAGATAACAGAGATACCTTAAAGTTATTTTTTAAATAACCAGCATGATGTTCTGAGTTATGATATTTGCTTGATTTCGAAAGACAGCGATTGGCATACAGTTGCTCTAAAGTTAAAATCTGTTGTTGGGTCTCGAATGTAAATAGAAACCTACATTTTCTGAACATGGCAACCAGATTAAAAAAGTAAGGATTTCTTGTGAAAACCCAACCAGACTTCATATCTTTGACCAGATTCTAATCAAACCTGACTGTTATGTTCGAATTCGATCAATATCTTGGTTTCTTAGCATTTTTGGTGATTCTTACGATGGGTTTCTGGCTAATGATCTTCTTAATGGCCTTTGTTCCTTACTGGATAGGAGGTTCTGTAGGAGAGCTTATCAAGGAAAAACGCGAAGCACGTAAAAAAGCTAAAGCGGAAAAAGCATAATAAAAGGGACTTGGAAAAGTCCCTTTTTTATTAGGCTATAGTTTAGAATTCTCCTTCTTCAAAATCATCTTCACCACCTCTTCTTTCCTGGCGTTTCTTTTGTTGATTAAACCTGTAAATTAGTGATAGTGTGAAATTTTGTCCCTGTCTCCACTGAAATTCACTTTCTCTTTCGTAAGTATCTGTGATAGTATTAGACTGTCTTTTTCTCGAATTCAAAAGATCACGAACGTTCAGCGATAAGGTGGCATTGTCATTGAAAATATCCTTACTAAATGCAAGGTCTAATGAAAGGTAACCCTCCCTGGTTCCCTGAACTTCTTCAGATGCACCACGATAAAAAGCATTTGTCTGCCAGTCTATCTTTGCAGGTAAGCTTACCTTGGAGCTGAAACGGGCAAACCAGCTCGTATTTTCAGCATCGTAATTTCTTCCATTGTATTCGCCCTCAGTTTTAAATTTGAAGAAGTTGAAGCTACTGTTCAGTCTAAGCCAGTCCGCTGGATTATATAGAATACCCAGTTCTGCACCCGTACGATCATTGCTTGAAAGGTTCACGGGAATCGTCCTGACCACGTTTGTACCAGCGATATTATCTTCAATTCTTTCAAAACTATCGGTCTCATGCTGATAATAAATCGAAGAAGTAAGTGTAAGTTTTTCCCATCTCTTCAAATATCCAAGATCAAAGGCGTTTGAAAATGCAGGTCTCAGGTTTGGATTCCCCTGAAACACATTGTTCGTACTGCTCCTGGAAGGAAAAGGGTTTATAAACCATCCTCTGGGGCGGTTAATTCTCCTGTTGTAACCTAAGGTTATATTTTCTTCCTCAGCAATTTCGTATATCAGGTTAACAGTTGGGAAGAGCCCGAGGTAATTATTGTCAAAATCGGTGTCTATTGGGATCCCGAAGGCTTCTTCCAGCTCGTTATCAGAGAGTTCACTTTCTATTTTTCCTTTCAGCTGGGTGTTTTCAAGTCGGAGTCCTAAGAGAAAAGAGAGGTTGCCGAGCTTTGTTCCATACTGAGTATACAGGGCATTGACATTTTCGGTATAATCGAAATTATTGGATAGGGTATCATTGAACACCAGTTCTCCTGTTTGTTCATCTTCCTGAAAGAGATTGTAATTCGTGATCTCATTTTCAAAATTTCCGCGATAACCGGCTTCAAATTGGGAATCTTCATTGAAGGGCAGTACATAATCGGCCTGTAAAAGGTATTCCTTCTGATCTTCTGTGGTATTTATATTTTCATCACGAAGTGCAAAGTCAATTTCTCCTGGATTGGAAATGATGTTTTCCCCTATAGTGGTGAACTGAGTTTCACTATCGTTTTCATATTGAAAATCTGCAGTTAATTTATGCCCTTCGTTATTAAAGTTATTGATGTAATTAAGGGCAAACTGCCAGCTTTTATCATTTTCACTTTGTCTTTCCCTACGAGTGGTTTCAAGTGCAAGGCCTTCATCTCTCCTGTAGTAATCAGAATTATTTGTGGTAACATCCACATCCTCACCGCCACGATAAAAAATAGAACCTGTAATGGAGGACCTTTCATTGATGAAGTATTCCATTCCCAAGTTGCTGTTGAAATTACGGTTGAGTCGCTCTATATCCCTGTCTTCATAGATCCTTGAATAACTGGTCTCACTATTCTCAAAATATCTTGTATCGAAATATCCTCCACCTGGAGCATCGAAATAACGTACGCCTGTGGTAGTAAAAAGGTTAAAATTTTCAGTACGGTAATTCAGGTTTGCAGTAACACCTGCATTTGCCGGAGTTCCGGCATTTAGGCTCAATGAACCGTTAAAGCCAAGTGTTTCCTTTTGCCTGAGAATAATATTGAGGATCCCTGCCGTTCCTTCGGCATCATACCGGGCGGAAGGTGAAGTGATAACTTCAACCCTTTCAATAGCATCAGCAGGTAACTGGTTAAGAACGTTTGTATCTCCAAATCCTGCCATGGCTGAAGGCTTCCCGTTTATCAGTATTCTAACATTCTCGTTCCCTCTAAGGCTTATACCACCATCTATGTCTACCGTGACCGATGGAACATTATTAAGCGCGTCGCTAACGGTTCCTCCCGCAGTTGTAAGATCCTTACCTATATTATATATTTTCTTATCCAGGCGAACATCAACCTGTGTGGTTTCTGCTCTAACAACAACTTCATCAAGATTTTCGGAGCCCAAACCCAGTTGAATGGTTCCCAGGTCCAGATCACTGTCTATTGTTCTATTGCTGAAAGTTTTGCTTTCGTAGGATATAAATTCAACAATTATATTATAGGTTCCTTTTTTTACATCTATGGAAAATTCTCCTTTAGCATTGGTGACACCGCCAGTCAGATCTTTGAGGTCTTCCACATTAACCACGGAAATGGTTGCATACTCAAGAGGAACTTCTAGTTCGTTATCTATAACCTTACCTGTAATGGTAAACTGCCTTAGATCTGAAGGTCCCTGCGCAAAACTTTGAAATAAAGAAACATTTAAAAGGCCAAAAATTAGGCCTAGAAGGAAAATCCTTTTGTTGGTCATTGTCAATTTTTCTTTTAGGACCAATCAAAACCTCTTTGGTTTAATCCATAGCGGTTAATATTTTGTTAAACCAAACCTGTGAAAAATGGAACAGAACCTAATATTTTACTAATCAGGATTTTCTGGTAAGTTCTTTATTTATAAAAATGTAGTGATCATACTGGTCTTCATCCAGGAATTTCTTGAGGTTCTTATGCTCATTCCTTTGAATAGCCTTGAGTTTGGTGATCTGTTGGGTAGTATTTAAACTAGAATTGATAATCTCATTCTTCTTGATAGTATATTCTATTATGGAATCTTCAAGAAGGGCAGTCTGTTCCTCATTAAGATTTAACTGATCTTTCCAGGTTAAAGCCAGTTCTGCAGCAATATCTTTAATCTCCCTTCGATTTCTTTCGTGTATATACATTTGGGAATAAACGAAACCGGCCACTGCCGCAGCTGCTATACCAATTAATGCTATCCTGTGTTGAAGTTTCATTTTAAATTCCTTTTTAAAGCATTTTTTTTATTTCAGAAGGAGGCCTTCCAATAACAGCTTTTTTATCATCTTCTACAATAGGTCTTTCAATTAGTTTAGGATTCTTAACCATTACGGTAATAAGTTCCCTGTCACTAAGATCTTTATTTTTATAGTCCTCTTTCCAGACCTTTTCATTTTTTCGAACCAGTTGTATTGGAGCGATATCAAGCTTTTTGACAAGAGCTTCAAGCTCTTCTTCATTTAAAGGCTCCTTAAGATATTCCTTTATTTCAAATTCTTTATTAGAATTTTTGAGAATTTCCAGACCCTCTCTGGATTTTCTACATCTTGCGTTATGATAGATCTTCAGCATTTCTTAAAATAATTTTCCTTTTTAAAATAATCAATTAATTCAAATTTTAAAAACTGATCATGTTTCTTATTGATCTTCATTTTTCTGCCCCATCATCATTAGAAACGATTTCAGAAACCTGTCTATCTCTCCATCCATCACATCGTCCACATTTCCGGTCTCCTCACTGGTCCTTACATCTTTTACCAGCTTATAAGGATGCATCACATAATTCCTTATCTGAGAACCCCACTCGATCTTCATTTTAGAATCTTCGATCTCCCTTCGCTGTTCCTGCCGCTTTTGAAGCTCTATTTCGAACAACTGACTTTTCAAAAGCTGCATGGCTTTGTTCTTATTCTCCAATTGTGAACGAGTTTCAGAGTTCTCAATAACTATGCCGGTAGGAGCATGTCGCAACCTGACAGCAGTTTCCACTTTGTTCACATTCTGGCCTCCAGCGCCCGAAGCTCTCATGGTTTCCCAGGTAAGATCGGCCGGATTGATATCAATTTCAATGCTTTCGTCTACCAGTGGATAAACATATACCGAGGCAAACGAAGTATGCCGTTTTGCATTGGAGTCGAATGGTGAAATTCGCACCAGTCTGTGTACACCGTTCTCACCTTTTAGCCACCCAAATGCGTATTCACCTTCAATTTCGAGTGTCACCGTTTTGATCCCGGCTACATCGCCAGCCTGGTAGTTGAGCTCACGGATCTTATATTTTCGCTTTTCAGCCCACATAAGATACATACGCATCAACATCTCTGCCCAGTCACAGCTTTCCGTGCCTCCGGCACCAGCAGTTATCTGGAGCACGGCACTCATATTGTCCCCTTCTTCAGATAGCATATTCTTGAACTCAAGATCTTCTATAAGGTCCACGGCTTTTTCATGCCGCTCTTCAACATCCTGAGCCGATGCTTCCTCTTCCTTATAAAATTCATAGATAACATCAAGGTCATCTACAAGGGTTTCAGCTTTTTCATAGTCTTCTACCCAGCTTTTTTCAGAATTGACCTCTCTCATAATCTGCTCTGCTTTTTTGGGGTCATCCCAAAAATCAGGAGCGAAGGTCTTTTCTTCCATATTTGTTATTTCGATCTTCTTGGCATCAATGTCAAAGATACCTCCTTAACGCAACCAGGCGCTCCTTAAGATCCTTAATGTTTTCAGTCGTTATCATTTATGATTGATTTGTGGTAAAAATAGAATTTAGGGAAGTTTCGGAAAAGTATTTAACGATAATTTTATAGTTTTAGACAGCTTTAAAAAACCGACAGATGAGTAGAATTACCTGTATTATTCTGGCCTTCAGTATTTCATTCGCCATGAAGGCTCAATTCCTCGAGAAAAAAGAAAATTTAAAAACTTATGAAGGTTACTTCAATTTCCACTATAATGAGAAAGAAGATGAGATTTATCTGGAAGTGGATACCCTGAATACCGAATTCCTTTATACTCATTTTCTCACTTCTGGTGTGGGCTCCAATGATATTGGCCTGGACCGCGGCCAGCTGGGTGGCGAAAGAGTGGTTAAATTTCAGAAAGCCGGGAATAAATTATTACTGGTTCAACCAAATCAGAATTACAGGGCTATTACTGAAAATGAAGCCGAAAAGCAAAGTGTGGCTGAAGCCTTTGCGAAATCTGTCATTTTTGGTTTTGAGATCAAGGAAGAAAAGGATGGTAAGTATATCATTGATTTTACTCCCTTTTTAATGCAGGATATGCATGGGGTGACCGATAAACTGAAAAAAGGCGATTACGGGACCTATAAACTTGACAAATCAAAAAGTGCGCTGTCTTTAGAAAGAACCAGGGCCTTTCCCGAAAACGTGGAATTCGAGGCCTTACTTACTTTTGAAGGAGAACCGAAAAGCCGTACGCTTAATTCAGTGGTGCCGGATGCAAAAAATATTAGTGTGGTTCAGCATCATTCCTTCGTAAAGCTTCCTGATGATAATTATAAAAAGAGAATTTTTGACCCCAGGAGCGGGGCAATTTTCATTTCATATATGGACTATGCATCTCCGGTTTACGAGCCTATCAAAAAACGTTACGCTATCAGGCACCGGCTTGAGAAGAAAGATCCTGATGCTGAAAAAAGCGAAGCTGTGGAGCCGATTATCTATTACCTTGATCCGGGAACACCTGAGCCGGTGCGCTCAGCCCTTTTGGAAGGAGCCAGGTGGTGGAATGAGGCCTATGAGGAGATTGGATACAAAGATGCTTTTCAGGTAAAAATGCTGCCTGAAGGTGCTGATCCACTGGACGTAAGATACAATGTGATACAATGGGTACACAGATCTACCCGGGGTTGGAGCTATGGTGCCAGTGTGGTTGACCCAAGAACAGGAGAGATCATTAAGGGCCATGTAAGCCTGGGGAGTTTAAGAATAAGACAGGATTTTATGATTGCGCAGGCGATGATGAACAAACCTTTCGGAAACAGGGATGATAACCACGATCCCATGATGGAGTTGGCCCTGGCCAGGATCCGCCAGCTATCTGCTCACGAAGTGGGTCATACAATTGGCTTTACTCATAATTTCGCAGCCAGTACTAATGATAGAGCTTCTGTGATGGATTATCCGCATCCTCAATTCGAACTTAATAATGGCGAAATTGGATTTGCGAATGCCTATGACACAGGTATCGGAGAGTGGGATAAGGTAACCGTGAAATACAGTTACAGTGATGTGCCTGAAGGAATGAAGGAAAGAGAATACCTTAATTCTGTTCTTGAGGATGCACAGCTAGAAGGCCTTAAATTTATTACAGATTCCGATGCCAGAGCGACCGGAGGAGCCCATGCTTTTGCTCATTTATGGGATAACGGTCAGGATGCCGCCGAAGAACTGGAAAGGGTCCTCGAAATTAGGGAGCAAGCTATTCAGAACTTTTCAAAAGATAATATAAGGACTAATGAGCCTTATTCTGTCCTGGAAGATGTATTTGTCCCTCTGTATTTTTTTCATCGCTATCAAACCGAAGCTGCTGTTAAAATGATCGGCGGGCTTGAATACAATTATGCGGTAAAAGGAGGAGGGGAGAATATAGTAGATCACCTGGATGAGAAGCTTCAGAAGAAAGCACTTGAAAGCATACTGAAAACATTATCGGCTGAAGAACTGGCAATTCCAGAAGACAAACTGGAATTATTTCCACCAAGAGCCTTTGGATATTCAAGAGACCGTGAATCTTTTAAAAGTAATACTGATGTTGCCTTTGATGCGCTTGGTGCCCCTGCAACTGCTGGCGATATGACCCTGGCTTTATTGTTCCATCCGGCAAGAGCAGAAAGGCTGGTTCAGCAGCATGCTTTAGACAGCAAACTTCCCGGGCTTGAGTATGTGCTTGATGAGACCTTTTCACAGACCATTAAAAATGATAAAAAAGATGAATACCTGAAAAGTGTTCAGAACACCATCAATTTTGTAGTGTTCAAACATTTGCTGAACCTGGCTGTTAATGATAAATCCACTCCGCTGGTAAGGTCGGTAGCTAATCAGAAGATCGACGAACTTGCAAACTGGCTCAGAACTCGAAAGGATGCGGTTTCAGTAGAAATGTACAGGAATATCAAGCGATTCAGAGAAGAACCCGAAGAATTCAAGCTTGACATTAATGTTCCAAAGATTCCGGATGGTTCACCAATAGGAAGTTTTTAAAATAATTTGAATATTTTATGAAAGAAATAGATCTAAGGAGTGATACTGTCACCCGCCCAACCAAAGAAATGCTTCAGGCCATTATGACTGCCAAAGTTGGCGATGATGTTTATAAAGAAGATCCTACAGTTAATGAATTAGAGAAAAAACTGGCTGATATGTTCGGGAAGGATGAGGCCCTGTTTTTTCCCACCGGAAGCATGACCAATCAGGCGGCAATAAAGCTTCATACCCAACCCGGGGAACAGCTTATCTGTGATAAATGGGCTCATGTTTATAATTATGAAGGAGGAGGAGTCTCATTTAATAGCGGCGTTTCCTGTAAACTTGTTGATGGTGATCGTGGGATGATCACAGCAGAACAGGTAGAAGAGAGTATCAATCCGCCGGATTTTTATCATAGTCCGCTTACAACCTTAGTCTGTCTTGAAAATACTACCAATAAAGGTGGTGGGGCCTGTTACGATCTGGAGGAAATGAAAAGGATCAGAGAGGTTTGTAACAAGCACGATCTGGGATTACATCTCGATGGTGCCAGGCTGTTTAATGCTTTGGTGAAGAAAGGTGAGAGTCCGAAAGACTACGGTAAATTATTTGATACCATTTCAGTATGTCTTTCTAAAGGTTTGGGAACTCCTATGGGTTCTGTTCTAATTGGTGACAGCAGGATTATGAAAAATGCTATTCGCATACGTAAAATACTGGGTGGCGGAATGCGACAGGTAGGTTTTATGGCAGCTGCGGGAGTTTACGCGCTGGATCATCATGTAGAAAGACTTGCAAAGGACCATGAAAGAGCAACTGAGATCGCAGAGGTATTAGAAGAGCAGAATTATGTAGGAAAAGTGGAGCCGGTTGAAACCAATATTGTGATCTTTTATCTTCAAAATCCATCTGTGGAAGATGAGTTCATGAAACATCTGGCAGAAAACAATATTCGTATAAGTAATATGGGCCAGGGCAAACTTAGAATTGTGACCCATCTGGATTATACCCGGGAAATGCATGATAGATTTTTAGAAACACTTCGGAAGATCGATCTATAGGTCATTCTTAAAAAAACTTAACGAAATATTGGCAGGAGTTTAATAAACCTGAAATGAGTATTGAAGTAATTTCAGGGAAAATTATATGATGAAAAATCTTAAACCCGGTCAGAAAGTTCCGGAACTTATACTTGACACAATAAAAGGATTGAAGTGGGATATAAGGGAGAGTGATCCTGAAAATTTTACTATGATTGTAATTTATCGGGGTATACATTGTCCTGTTTGTAAAAAATATCTTGAAGAACTTAATACAAAGGTCGAAGACTTTAAAACCAGAGGAGTAAATATAATTTGCATCAGCTCAAATTCACAAGCCCTGGCTGAGAAAACCATTGAGGAGTGGAATATTGATAAACTGAATATTGGTTATGGGCTAAGTGTTGAACAGGGAAGAAAATGGGGATTATTCGTTTCAGAAGCAATAAAGGACTCTGAGCCTGAGTTTTTTCTGGAACCGGCCTTATTCCTGGTTAGACCCGATAACACCCTTTATTCGGCAAGTATTCAGTCCATGCCGTTTGCCAGGCCGAAATTCGATGAACTATTAAAGTCTATAAGCTTCATTATAAAAGATGATTATCCTGCCAGGGGACAGGCATAAAGTTTTAGATGGAAGATATTGGAAGTAAGAAGTTTAAAATAAGAACAATAAAAAAGCATGAGAATCCTCATGCTTTTTCTTATTTGATATAGGAAGCAAAATCAATGTAAATTAAAATCTAACTTCTCAAGTCTTATTTTAACATGTCATTCATTCCGGGAATATCCGGCATTCCATCCTTGGCGGCAGCACCAATCTCTGCTTCGTGAATTTTTGTAGCTTTCTCTATTGCCTTATTCATGGTTAAAACCAGGTAATCTTCCAGTTGCTCTTTATCCTTGAGAAGTTCGTCATCGATACTTACATTCTTAATTTCCCTGTTAGCGGTAATGGTTATTTTTAATAAGCCATCGCTGGATTGCTCATCTACCAGCACAGAGTTCAATCGCTTTTTTGTTGCTTCAACTTTTTCCTGGGCTTCCTTCAGTTTGTTCATCATGCCCATCATATCTCCAAACATATTTTTCTGATTTAAGTTTTGTGAATTCAAATTTACTAAATTACAGCATTAAATCAGTCGGAATGAAAAGACTATTAGTTATTCTATTAGGATGCATTACATTTGCAACCGCCCAAAATAATAAGATCGATTTGAAAACAGATATCAAAGCCCCCCAGGCAAAGAAAATCGCCAGAAAACTTGAAAAACATGGCCATGAACGCATCGATAACTATTTCTGGATGAATCAGCGGGAAGATCCCGAAGTGATTGCCTATCTTGAGGCTGAAAATGCCTACAACGAGCAAATGACCGCTCATACCAAGGAGTTTCAGAATAGCTTATTTGAGGAGATGAAGGCACGTATAAAGGAAGATGATGAGTCTGTACCCTATAAACTTAATGGCTACTGGTATATAACACGTTTTGAAAAAGGCTTTGATTATCCTGTTTACTCCCGAAAAAAGAAAAGTCTGGACGCACCAGAAGAGGTCATGTTCAATGTGAATGATATGGCCGAAGGTTATGATTATTACAGTTTAGGAGGCCTTAATGTAAGTCCTGATAATAAACTTGTGGCTTTTGGAACCGATACGCTAAGTAGAAGGAAGTATATCATAAGGATTAAGAACCTTGAAACCGGCGAGATCTATGATGAGGAGATCAAGAATACAACCGGAGGTTCTACCTGGGCAAATGATAATAAGACGCTTTATTATACCAAAAAGGACCCTCAAACACTAAGATCTTTTCAGATCTACAAACACATTCTGGGAACCGATCCTTCAGAAGATCAACTGGTTTACGAAGAAGAGGATGAAACCTTTAATACTTATGTATATAAGTCAAAATCCAGGGAGTACATTATCATAGGCTCTCATAGTACACTTACTACAGAATACCGCATTCTGGATGCAAACACTCCCGAAAAGGAATTTACAATATTTCAGCCACGTACTCGCGGGGTTGAATACAGCATCTCACATTATAATGGGTATTTCTATATAGTGACCAATAAGGATGGAGCCACTAATTTTAAATTAATGAAAACGCCCGTGGATAATACGGGAATGGAAAACTGGACAGATGTTATACCTCACCGTAAGGATTACTTGCTGGAAGACATAGATATCTTTAAGGATTATCTGGTAGTAAGTGAGAGAAATAATGGTTTGAATAAGATAAAGGTAATTAGATGGGATAATAAAAATGAATATTATATCCCTTTTGATAATGAGACCTACACCGCTTATACCGCAATTAATCCAGATTTTGAAACCGATACCCTGAGGTTCAATTATAACAGTCTCACCACACCTACATCTGTCATCGAATATAATATGAAAACCGGTGAAAGAAAAGTGTTGAAGGAACAGGAGGTTCTTGGTGGTGAATTTAATAAGGACAATTATACTTCTCAACGACTATGGGCTACCGCCAAGGATGGTACTAAGATTCCGGTTTCTCTGGTTTACCGAAAGGGGCTTGAACTCGACGGCAGCAACCCTTTGCTTCAATATGCTTATGGGTCTTACGGTTCTACGATAGATCCTTATTTCTCTTCGGTTCGTTTGAGTTTACTTGACAGAGGATTCATCTATGCTATCGCTCACATAAGGGGAGGTGAATACCTTGGACGTGAATGGTATGAGAATGGAAAATTATTCACCAAAAGAAACACCTTTACCGATTTTATTGATGTTTCAGAATTCCTTATCAAAGAGAAATATACCTCATCCGATCATCTTTATGCCATGGGAGGTTCTGCCGGGGGCTTATTAATGGGAGCAGTTGTAAATATGGCTCCGCAACTTTATAATGGCGTTATTGCAGCAGTTCCATTTGTAGATGTAGTGACTACTATGCTCGATGACAGTATTCCTCTTACTACGGGTGAATATGATGAATGGGGCAATCCCAATAAAAAAGAGTATTATGATTATATGATGTCCTATTCTCCTTATGACAACGTGAAAGAACAGGATTATCCGAATATGCTGGTCACAACCGGTCTGCACGATTCACAGGTGCAGTACTGGGAACCTGCCAAATGGGTTGCTAAGCTTAGAGAGTATAAAACTGATGACAATATACTTCTGCTGCATACCAATATGGATGCCGGGCATGGAGGAGCTTCAGGGCGGTTTGAAGCATTGAAAGAGGTTGCTGAAGAGTATGCATTTTTACTGGATTTGGAAGGAATCAGGGAATAATTAAAAAATTTGCCTTAAATTTGACCGGTTCTTAAACATTTGTTAGGAACCTTTTGTAAATAAGAACTTCGATTTATGAGAGAAGACTTGCAGGTTTATGACAATGTATTACAACTCATAGGTAATACGCCGTTAATTCACCTTAACAAGATAACCAGTGGTTATAAAGGAAAATATTTCGCAAAAGTAGAAGCCTTTAATCCTGGTCACTCCACAAAAGATAGAATAGCCCTTTACATCATAGAAGAAGCCGAAAAGAAAGGCATACTTAAACCTGGTGATACCATTATAGAAACCACCTCTGGAAATACCGGGTTCAGCATCGCTATGGTAAGCATTATAAAAGGTTATGATTGCATTCTCGCAGTGAGCTCAAAATCTTCAAAAGATAAGATCGACATGCTCAAGACCATGGGAGCGAAAGTTTATGTGTGCCCGGCAAATGTTCCGGCAGATGATTCACGCTCTTATTATC
>JAWWBH010000002.1:0-42979 GCA_033721075.1 Christiangramia sp. | reverse complement strand
TTCGGACAGATGAACGAACCTCCTGGGGCACGTGCCCGTGTGGCTCTTTCTGGTCTTACTATCGCGGAATTTTTCCGTGACGGAGCCGGAGAAGGTCAGGGGAAAGACGTTCTTTTCTTTGTGGATAACATTTTCCGTTTTACCCAGGCAGGTTCTGAGGTGTCTGCACTTCTTGGACGTATGCCTTCTGCGGTAGGTTATCAGCCAACACTTGCAACCGAAATGGGTGCGATGCAGGAACGTATTACTTCTACTAAGAATGGATCTATTACTTCTGTACAGGCAGTTTATGTGCCTGCGGATGACTTGACCGACCCTGCGCCGGCAACGACTTTCGCTCACCTTGATGCGACAACGGTACTTTCACGTAAGATTGCCGAGCTTGGTATCTACCCTGCGGTGGATCCACTTGATTCAACTTCAAGAATCCTTACTCCGGATATCCTGGGTAAGGAACATTATGATTGTGCACAGAGAGTAAAAGAGTTATTACAGAGATATAAAGAACTTCAGGATATCATCGCGATCCTTGGTATGGAAGAGCTTTCTGAAGAAGATAAGCTTGCCGTATCACGTGCAAGACGTGTTCAGCGTTTCCTTTCTCAGCCTTTCCACGTAGCAGAACAGTTTACTGGTCTTAAAGGAGTGCTTGTAGATATTAAGGATACAATCAAAGGTTTCAATATGATCATGGATGGTGAGTTAGATCACCTGCCTGAAGCTGCCTTCAACCTTAAGGGTACTATTGAAGAAGCTATTGAAGCCGGAGAGAAAATGCTTGCTGAATCATAAATAGTATATAGTATTGAGTAGTTAGTATTGAGATTTAATGATGCTAACTACTCACTACTCAATACTTAATACTGAAAAAAATATGTATTTAGAGATAGTAACTCCTGAAGCAGTAGTTTTTAGAGCTGAAGTGGATGCAGTAAAAGTTCCTGGTCACGATGGTGAATTCCAGATGCTGAACAATCACGCTCCTATAGTTTCCACATTAACTGAAGGTGAGGTGAAGATCAATCTTGCAGCTGGAAGTAAGAATGAAGTTAAATTCAAGGAAAGCCCGTTCAAATCTGGTTCTGAGCCAAACGTACTTTATTATGCTATAAAAGGAGGAGTTCTTGAAATGAAAGATAATAAAGCTATTATCCTTGCTGATTAGTTTTTAGAACATATATTATAGAAAAAGGCCTTTCGTGAGAAAGGCCTTTTGTTTTTTATCAAAGCTCGCAGGTTTTCAAAACCTGTGAGGTCTATTTTTCAACTACTTAGGTTCAAGCCAGTTTTTTCTTTTTTTCAGGGCTTCTTTTGAGGCATTCTCATCCAGGCTTATGGAATAAGCAGGATCGGTTTCCAGGATAACTTCGGTTTCCTTCTCACTTCCAAATCTCCTGAATAATACCTTTATATTTCCATCTTCATTGCTTGAAAGAACCGTATTAAAATCTTCAACTGTGGAAACTTCATTTCCGTCAACATTTATAATGATATCTCCGGAATCCAGTCCGGCCTTATAAGCGGGACCTGATTTAACCGGATTTCCTGCTATTACAAGGCCCTCTTCTGAAGCTCTAAGATATGCTCCGAAATAATCTTTTTTAGTGTCTTGCTCCAGCTTTATTCCAACAGCCTCAAATAATTTCTTATAATCTGGTCTTTTGCTGTCATAGATATAATTATCAAAAAAATCTGAAGCAAAGTCTTCTCCTGCATATTCTTTTAGTGTTTCCTCGATATTTTCTACTTTATAGGCGACTTCGGTCTTTCCATATTTTTTCCACATAAGTTTCATGAAATCATCCAGATTCAGGTTCTCCTGTCTAAGAGAAAGATCAAGGGCAAGGCCTAAAACACTTCCGTAGGAATAATATGAAATAAAAGTGTTTTCCCTATTAACAGGATCAACCGAGGTTGCGGCATCTACAAAAGGCGCCTGATAGCTCATTTCTATGGGGTTGAAATACTTCAGGGCAGGCGAGTTCCACACATAATTGAAAGTTCCCGAGAGTCCGTTAATATAATCCTCCTGGCTCCTAACATTGGCCCTGCAAAGCATAAGACCTGTATAATAGCTGGTAAATCCTTCGGCGAACCATAGAGACCCGGTCATGTTGGCTTCTGCAAAATTAAAGGGTTCCAGTTCATCCGGGCGTATCCTTTCCACGTTCCAGGCATGAAAGAACTCATGAGCTACAGTCCCGATATTTCCTTCCATTCCGCCTTCATTCAAAGAACGTGTGCTGGTTAAGATCGTGCTGTTGCGATGCTCCATCCCGTCTCCAGATGCGTTGGGCATATAACATGCAAGAAAGGTGTATTTCCCGTAATCAAATTCCGGAAGCTCACCATATACGGTCTTTTCCTGTTTTGCGATGCGTTGTACCTTATCGAAATATTCAGCAAATTCTTCTTCGGTGCCCTCATGGTGAAGCACGAATCTAATTTTCTGTCCATCCAGATCAAATTCTTTCATATCGAAATTGCTGATCTCGGTTGGACTGTCCATAAAATAATAAAGATCTGGCGCTGAAAAAGTGGTGCCCGATTCTTCCTTCAGCTGTGTGGCAACCTTCCAGTTAAGATCTTCTCTAACATCAAAATTCACAGAGATAGGGCGGTGCTCAAAATTTTCAGCATACATAAAGGTTGCGGGGATATTTAGATGGGCATGCGTTTCGTCGATCTGGGAATAGGTTCCGTCACCGCGATTGGCAAAAAGAATATATTCAATATTTATGGTCCCGTCATGATCGCTGACCTTCCATGAATAAGGATCTGGCCTTTCAACATTAATTAGTTCTCCCTTGCTGTTAGTTGCCTTGAAGCCATATACATTTTTCGCGAATTCGTGTAAGGCGTAACGGCCTGGAGAAGTTCGACTCATCCTAACGATTATGGAATTTGTTTTTATATCAGGGAAGCTAATATTGACCTTCGCTTCGTGATGAACCGCATTCTCAAATGAGATATTATAAGTGTTGGTTTGGGCGGTGGTAAAAAGGCCGGTAAAGAGAATTAAGAAAACTAATTTTTTCATGATTTGTTATTGTAATGAGCCCTAAAGTAAAAATATTGGATGAAATAGAATTCTACTTTGGTTTAGAAATGAAGTTATTTTATGAAATTGAATTTAAGTATGTCTAAGTCATTATTGTCACGAAGTATTTTTCTAATCCGAAATCTTCAATAATAACTATTATATTTGCGGGAAACAGATTTTAATAAGTATGCTTACCGCAATTCTTACAGGTTTTTTATTTTCTATTTTTCTCGTTTTCGCGGGAAGGTTATTTAAGGGTAAGCTGTCAATCCTTGCATCTTTAGTACCATTAGGGCTGTTTATTTACTTTTTTCAATTCATTGTACCGGTTTCAAATGGAGAGGTAATAATGAAGTCCTATGAGTGGGTCCCTTCCTTTGGAGTGGATCTGGGCTTTAAGCTGGACGGGTTATCCTTATTGTTTTCACTTCTGATTACCGGAATAGGTTTCCTGGTATTTTTCTATACTTCATCCTATTTAAAAGGGCACGAATATCTGGACAGATTTTATGGTTATCTGGCCTCTTTCATGGGAGCAATGCTCGGTCTCGTACTTTCAGATAACATGATAACATTATTCGTGTTCTGGGAGTTAACCAGTATAAGTTCCTTTTTCCTTATCGGATTCAATAATAAAAGTGAGGCTTCCCGAAAGTCGGCATTGACGGCACTGGGGATTACCGGGATTGGTGGGTTGTTACTACTGGCAGGAGCACTTCTTCTTAACAATATTACAGGGACTTATAGTATCTCTGAAATGCTGACCATGAGCGAAGCTATCAGGTCAAACGAATTTTACATAATAGCGGCCCTGCTTATTTTTGGAGCTGCTTTTACAAAGTCGGCACAGTTCCCATTTCATTTCTGGTTGCCTGGGGCGATGAAAGCTCCAACCCCGGTTTCTACATACCTGCACTCTGCAACAATGGTAAAAGCAGGTGTTTATCTGCTCATGAGATTTACCCCGGTTCTGGGAGGAGAGAATTTCTGGAATACCACACTTATTATAGTTGGCGGAATAACAATGTTATATTCGGCCATTCATACCATATTCAGAACCGATCTTAAGGGTATTCTGGCCTATTCTACTATCTCTGCCCTTGGGATACTCGTTTTCTTAACCGGACTTGGTACCCGGGAGGCATTTCTTGCTGCAGCGGTCTTTATAATAGTGCATGCGCTCTATAAAGCTACTTTGTTCCTTGTTACGGGAATTATAGATCACCAGGCGCACACCAGGGATGTCACTAAGCTGGCTGGACTTAATAAAATTATGTTGCCCGTAGGGATTGCCGGAATTCTTGCTGCCATTTCCAGTGCGGGAATTCCACCTACTATTGGTTTTGTTGGTAAGGAACTTACCTATGATGCCTCAATCAATTCAGAGGGCCTTGTGATCATTCTTATGATCGCTATTGTGCTTACTAAAATTTTACTTTTATATGCCGGTTTTGTAGCGGGGATTAAACCTTTCACAGGAAAATTGCCCGATGAACATAAACAGGTGAAAATGCCTGGTTTTGTTCTCTGGGGCCCTCCTTTGTTGCTCGCAATTCTTGGGTTGGTATTCGGAGTAGCACCTTTTCTTATTGATTCCCCAATTATAAAACCTGTAGTGGAAGCTATGGGTGCCGATGCCAGTGAAGTGCACCTCGCCCTGTGGCATGGTTTTAATATGGTCTTTATATTAAGTCTTATTACTATTGGAGTGGGTACGGCTCTCTATTTCATGGTGAAACCTTCAAATAAACTTGAAGCAGCTGCGGAAAGATTTGAATCCATTTCGCCTGAATCCATCTTTAAAAAAATTAATAGGATCTTCCTTGGGATCTCTAATTTCTGGACAGATTTCTTTCAAAATGGTTACTTAAGGAATTATGTATCGATTATTATACTTTTCCTTGTGGTACTGGTGGGTTATATAATGATAGGAAATACAAGATTCGTAATAGATTACCACTCATTATCCAGGATCACTATTTATGAGATCACCGCAACTCTGGTATTAATTGCGGGAATTTTTTATACTGTTTTCACTCAGTCAAGACTTGCAGCCGTTGTGGCGATGGGGGTAGTTGGGCTGGCCATCTGTTTGATATTTGTATTCTATAGTGCTCCAGACCTTGCGATGACGCAGTTTTCTATAGATACTCTAACAGTGATCCTTTTTGTGCTTGTACTTTATAAACTGCCTAAATATTTAAGGCTTTCAGATTATAAAACCAGGCTACGGGATGGAATATTATCGGCAATTTTTGGGCTGCTTATAGCAACTCTGGCCCTACAGGTTATTGCCGAACCGGTAAACAAGGATATAGGAAACTTTTATGCTCAGAATGCCTATCTTGAAGCTCATGGGAAGAACGTTGTTAATGTGATCCTTGTAGACTTCAGGGGAACTGATACACTTATAGAGATTTCGGTACTTTCTATTGCAGCGGTTGGAGTATTCGGTCTTATGAAGCTGCGACTTAAGATGGCAGACAGAAAAAGATACCAGGATCGATAGAAATAAAAATAAACTATGCGAACAACTATAATATTAAAAACAGCTTCAAACTACCTTTTACCGGTACTATTGCTGTTTTCCATATTTATTCTGCTTCGCGGGCATTATTTGCCTGGAGGAGGTTTTGTGGGTGGCTTGATAGCCTCCATTGCATTTATTCTCCATTCTTTCGCTAATGGCCTTAAGAGGACCAAGGAATTGTTATTGATGCACCCGGGCTTTCTTATTCCGTTGGGACTGGCAATTTCATTTTCAAGTGGACTTGCCCCGGTTGCATTATTCGATCTCCCTTTTATGACAGGACTCTGGTCTCATGAGCCGGTTGCGATACTTGGCAGCATTGGGTCAGCTCTCTTTTTTGATATTGGGGTATATCTGGTGGTGGTAGGAGTCACATTGACAATAATTTTCACAATCTCAGAATCAGCCTGATATGGAGATACTTTTAGCAATAATGATAGGTGTTTTGTATGCTGCAGGTATATATATGATGTTACGTCGTAGCCTGGTAAAGCTCATTATCGGGATCATTTTGCTTGGTAATGGAGCAAACCTTCTCATATTTTTCCTGGGTAGGATCACTAAGGGAGCACCTCCAATTATTCCTGTAGATGGTAAGGTTTTCACTGAGGCCTTTGCCGATCCCGTTCCTCAGGCTTTGATTTTAACGGCAATTGTAATAAGTTTTGGTCTGCAGTCCTTTGCCATTGTCCTGGTAAAAAGAGCCCATACAGTAGTAAGGACAGATGACCTTGATGAAATGAACGCAACCGACGAAGATTCATGACACAACAAATAATTTTATATCCCCTTTTCCTCCAGATAGCAATAGGTATCATATTACTGTTTGCCTGGTCTAGAATAGGGTTTCAGAAAGTATTCAGCATTTTTGGAAGTATCCTAAGTGTGGGACTCGCAGGATGGCTGTTCTATTATATCTGGAACTTTGGTACTCAAACCGTCCAGGCAGGTGACTGGCCAGCTCCTTTTGGGATTACCTTCGTTGCTGATACGCTTTCTGCTACGCTCGTGCTTTTAACGGCCATTGCAGGACTCGCGGTTTCAATATTTTCAGCAGGCTCGGTGCTTAGAGACCGGTTAAGGTTCGGGTATTTTCCAATTTTCCATTTTCTTCTACTCGGTTTGAATGGAGCATTTCTAACGGGTGATATTTTCAACCTGTATGTGTGGTTTGAAATAATTATAATAAGCTCGTTCGTACTTATTACCATTGGAGGAGAAAAGGCTCAGCTGGAAGGAGCGGTAAAATATTTTACGCTTAATATTCTGGCATCGATGATCTTTCTTACCGCAATTGCTGTATTATATGGTCTTACAGGAAGCCTGAATATGGCCGACCTGGCGGGAAAGATAGCGGCTATTGAAAATCGTGGCCTGGTGCAGATCACGGGTATCCTTTTTCTTATTGGCTTCGGAATTAAAGCAGGTGTCTTCCCGCTTTATTTCTGGCTGCCTGCTTCATACCATACGCCGCCTTTTGCTGTTTCAGCCATTTTTGGAGGCTTGCTTACCAAAGTTGGAGTGTATGCTCTTTTAAGGGTTTTTACATTGATTTTTACAGGAGATGCATTCCTTGATAATATTTTGATGGTAATAGCTATCCTCACATTAGTAAGTGGCGGGATAGGGGCATTGGTTCAGAACAATATGAGAAAGGTTTTCTCTTATCTTATTATTTGCCATATTGGATATATGATAGCAGGTTTGGGAATGTTTACTGAAATAGCCATTGCAGGAGCTATCTTTTACCTTATTCACGATATAATTGTAAAAACAAACCTGTTTATGCTGAGTGGGGTGATATACCGTATAAAGGGAACTAACAGTATGAGAGACCTTGGAGGGATCTATGCCAAATGGCCAAAAATCAGTTTACTTTTGTTTATACCTCTATTTTCGCTTGTGGGTATACCGCCTTTATCAGGTTTCTGGCCAAAGATCAATTTGATAAAAGCGGGATTTAGTGGAGGGTCTTATATGACTGTAGCAGCCATTATCTTCGCAAGTTTTATTACATTGGTGATCATCGCAAGACTATGGTCTGAGGTTTTCTGGAAGGAAGGGAAAGAGCTTCCGTTCAGGAGCAATTTTGGTTATTTCAGTAAGATGAAAACCTATAAGAGGTTACAATTTATAGTGCCTGTTGCCCTACTTAGCATTGTATCTTTGTATATTGGTTTTGGTGCAGAGCATATCCAGGAGCTTTCAGCAAGAATAGCAGATGAACTGGTGAATAATCAGGGGTATATAGATACCGTTTTAAATTTGAAGAAATAAGGAAGGATGAAGAATAAATTTCTTTCAAACATATTACTAACTTTTGTTTGGGTCGCCCTAACAGGAGATTTCTCGTTTGAGAATTACCTGTTTGGATTCTTTCTGAATTTTCATATTCTCTGGCTAATCACTGTTGGAAGGGCGCGTAGTACATATTTTCTTATCGTGCCGAAAACGATTTTACTTTTATTGTTCTTTTTGTACGAACTTATAAAGGCCAATCTGGAAGTGGCTTATGAGGTTATAACCCCAAAGTTGAATATGACCCCTGGAATTATTATGGTGCCGCTTGATGTCAAGTCTGATATTGCCATAACTGTACTGGCGAATATGATCTCACTTACCCCTGGAACTTTGAGTATAGATGTTTCTAATGACAAAAAGGTGCTTTTTGTACATGCCATGTATATTAAAGACCGGGAAAAATTTATCAGGGGAATTAAAGATGGTTTTGAACGCAGAATTTTGGAGGTATTCTCATGAGTTTATTTGATTATTTACATTATGTTATTCTACCAGTCCTTGTAATTTCGGCGGTCCTTATTTTCTGGCGCTTCATCAAGGGCCCAAGCATTGCCGATAAGGTGATTGCACTGGATCTTTTGATCACTACAGGAATAGGTATCATTGCTGTATACAGTATCATTTACAATCATTCCACTTTAATGGATACTGCACTTATTCTGGCGCTTATCGCATTTTTGAGTACGGTGGCACTTTCATATTATCTGGAAAAAAGAAGAAAAAAATGATCATAGATATAATTATAGGAGCTTTGGCAACATTTGGAGCCCTTTTCGTGCTGTTCGCGGCGATTGGGCTTATACGAATGCCAGACACTTATCTGAGGATCTCGGTTACCACTAAAGCGGCTACTTTGGGGGTGGGCCTTGTTTTGATGGCTACTACCGTCTATTTCAGTAATGCCGATGTAACCTCACAGGCCTTTGTGATCATTTTGTTCATATTTCTTACCGCTCCGGTTAGTGCCCATTTAATTGGACGAGCCTCTTATTTTATAGGCATAAAACTCTGGGATAAATCTGTGATGGACGAGCTTAGAGGAAAATATCAGAAGAATACTCATGTTTTAAAGAGTATAGTGGATGATACGCCTGAAGATAATATAGATCACACCCGCCAAAATGGAGAGAAAAAAGATGAGGATTAATCCTTCTTTTTCTTCTTTTTATGTCTTTCTATAAGCCGGTCTTCGATACGGCTAAATACGAAGTTCACAAAAATGATCATCGCTGTAACGATCACCAGTTCTTTAAAATAACCAAAACCTGCCAGGCATCCCGCCGCGGCGCTGCACCAGATAGTAGCAGCCGTTGTAAGACCTTCTACATCCTTGCCTTTTTTCATGATGGTTCCTGCCCCTATGAAGCCAATTCCTATTATCACCTGGCTTAGAACCCTCGTCATATCGGCATATTCCGCACCCTTAAATTCCAGCGACATAATTATAAATACACTGGCACCCAGGGCTACCAGCGCATGGGTTTTTAAACCCGCATGTTTTCCGCGGAATTCGCGTTCCAGACCTATCAGTAAGCCTGCAATTATGGCAAGGCTGGCCTTAATTGCGAATTGTATTATATCCATAATCTAATCCTGTTTTATATTTTTGTATAATGAAAAAGCTTCCATTAAAATTAGAGAAAAGACTTCAGAAAAGGAAGAATGAAAACTCTTTTCGGCAGTTATCCACTGATAATAATGGAGTTGATTTTTTCTCTAATGACTACCTGGGTTTTGCCAGTTCTGAAGTTATTTATGAAAATACGGCTAGAATACTGAGTCCATCGAATCTTTTGAATGGTTCTACAGGCTCCAGGTTGCTTTCAGGAAATCATCCGCTTTTTAAAAAGACTGAGAATTTGCTTGCCAGTTTTCATAATTCTCAGTCAGCGCTTATTTTCAATTCCGGGTATGATGCGAATGTTGGTTTCTTTTCAGCAGTTCCTCAAAAGAACGATATAATTCTTTATGATGAATTCTCCCATGCATCCATTCGGGATGGGTTAAAAATGAGCACTGCTCGGAGCTTTAAATTCCAGCATAATGACATGGAAGACCTAAGAAATAAGCTTCAAAGGTATTCTGCTGAGGAAGATGCGGAAATTTATGTGGTAACCGAATCTGTCTTCTCTATGGACGGAGATTCTCCAGATTTTAAGATGCTTATTGAGCTGACCAGAGAATTCAGTTTTAACCTTATCGTTGATGAAGCACATGCTACCGGCGTGATAGGGAAAAAAGGAGAAGGGCTGGTTCAGCTATTAAATATTGAAAGGGAGATTTTTGCCCGTATCCATACTTTTGGAAAGGCCCTGGGTTGTCACGGAGCCGTGATCCTGGGGAACAGGCAGCTTATGGATTATCTTGTAAATTTTTCAAGAAGCTTTATCTATACTACCGCTTTATCACCACATTCGGTAGCTTCTATTTTTGCAGCCTACCGTTTGCTGGAAAATGATCAGCTTGCATTAAAAGCTCTGAGAGATAATATCCGGCATTTCAGATCAGAGATAGAAAAGAATGATCTTGATCAACTATTTATTAAGAGCGAATCGGCGATCCAAAGTTGTGTAGTTTCCGGAAATTATGAAGTAAAAAAGATAGCTTCTCAATTACATGAAAAAGGTTATAATGTAAAGCCTATATTATCGCCTACCGTCCCTCAGGGCAGGGAAAGACTAAGATTTTGTATTCACAGCTATAATTCCACCCAGGAAATTTCGGAGGTCTTAAAACTCCTGGCTAATTTTGTGGCAAAATCCTGAAAAATGGCCAAAACTTATTTTATTACAGGAATTGGGACTGAAGTTGGTAAAACAATAGTTTCTGCGATCGTGACCGAAGCTCTGAAAGCTGATTACTGGAAACCGGTACAGGCAGGAGATCTTGATAATTCTGATACCCACAAGCTTCGCCGACTGGTGAAGAACAGGGAAACTGTGTTTCATGATAATGCATACGCTCTTAATACCCCTATGAGCCCGCATGCGGCAGCCGCGATCGATGGGGTGAAAATAGAAATTAAGAATATAAAGCAACCTAATACTGAAAAGGATCTGGTGATCGAAGGTGCCGGCGGCTTACTGGTTCCCCTGAATGATATGGAGACCATTATGGATATCATTGCTAAAGACCATATCGTAGTCCTGGTTTCAAGGCACTACCTGGGAAGTATAAATCACACCCTGCTTAGTATAGAAGCTCTTAAAAGCCGTGGAATTGAGAAAATCGGGATCATTTTTAGCGGTGAGGAGAATCCTTCAACAGAAGAAATTATCGGGAAGCTGGGAAAGGTCGAAGTAATAGGCAGGATTGAGGAGGAACCATATTTCGATGAAATGGTAGTGAGTGAATACGCTGAAAAATTCAGAAAGAAATTATGCGAGATATAAAGACAGCAAGTGAAAGCCTTCAGGAAAGAGACAGAAAACATTTATGGCATCCGCTTACACAGCATAAGATATCTCCCTATATGCTGCCAATTAAAAGCGCCAAAGGAAGTATACTTACCGATGAGGATGGAAAGGAATATATAGATGCGATCTCCTCATGGTACACGGCTGTTTATGGTCACTGTAACAGCTATATTACTGATAGGGTTGCCAAGCAGATGCAAAACCTGGACCAGGTGGTCTTTAGTGGCTTCACCCATGAACCTGCCATAGAGCTTTCTGAGGCTTTGATAAAAATATTGCCGGAAGGACAGCAAAAGCTTTTCTTCAATGATAATGGGTCTACAGCGACAGAGATAGGCATCAAAATGGCACTGCAGTACCACCATAACCTTGGCAATGACCGTAAGCTAATGCTCGCATTTGAGGAAGGATTTCATGGGGATACCTTTGGTGCCATGTCAGTTTCGGGCCTGTCTGTTTATAACGGAGCCTTTGAAGATCATTTTATCAGGGTAGAAAGGCTTCCCGTCCCGAACGGGGAGAATAATGAGGAAGTGATCTCGATTCTGAAGGATCTTATTTCAAAACATAATATCGCCGGATTCATTTATGAACCCCTTATCCAGGGAGCGGCAGCCATGAAATTCCATGATGCTGATGGACTGAATGAGATTCTTAAGCTTTGCAGGGAAAATGATATTATTCTGGTTGCAGATGAGGTGATGACAGGGTTTGGAAAAACTGGAAAATATTTTGCATCAGATTATATCGAAGAGAAACCTGATGTGATCTGCATGTCCAAAGCCCTTTCCGCCGGCCTGCTTCCTATGGGACTTACCTCCTGCAGTAAGAAGATATATGATGCTTTTTATTCTGATGATATCGCTAAAGGACTTTTTCATGGGCATACCTACACGGCCAATCCGCTGGCATGTTCAGCGGCACTGGCGGCAGTAGAATTGCTTGTTTCTGATGATATTCAGAACCAAATTCAAAGGATATCCCGGTCTAATAAAGAATTTGTAGACAGGCTTAAGTCTGATTCAAGGGTGAAAAATGCACGTTCAAAAGGAGTGATAATGGCTTTTGAATTAGATGTGCAAAAGGAGAGATATGGTAATCTCAGGAACGAACTTTTTAAATTTTTTATGAATAACGGGGTGTTTCTCAGGCCTCTTGGGAATACTATCTATATAGTACCGCCATATACGATCTCAGAAGAGGAACTTCAGAAAGTCTATTCGGTTATAGAGCGTTCACTGATAGAGTTTTAAAATAAGCTGGTAAGTTCATTTTTTTCATTTTCGGATTTAAATTTTATCTAATTTAGATAGGTTAAACTGAAAATTATGATGCATCCTGATACGCGGTTGGAATGGATAGATGAAGAAAAGGGTTTTGGGGTCGTAGCCACTAAACTGATCCCCAAAGGCACCATTACCTGGGTGCAGGATGAACTTGATATTGTTTTCTCACCAGATAAACCTGAAGAATTAAAGCCTCTCACAAGAGAATTCCTGGAAAAATACAGTTTTCGAAATCATAAAGGAGAACATATCCTCTGTTGGGATATCGCTAAGTATGTGAACCATAGTTTCAGGTCAAACTGCCTATCGAGCGCCTATAATTTTGAAGTTGCCATAAGGGATATTAAAGCCGGAGAGGAGCTTACAGATGATTATGGTTATCTTAATCTGTCAGAATCTTTTATTCCCCAGGATGAAGGTGCGGAGAGAAAAGTGGTTCATCCTGATGATATTCTAAGATGCTATAAGGAATGGGATAACATTCTTGAAGACCTGTTTCCGTTGATAGAAGTTCGGGACCAGCCGTTGTTGGAATTGCTCTCTGAAGAAATAAAGCAGGAAATTACAGATGTTGCATCCGGCAGGAAGCGAATGCTGTCAACCAAAAACCTTTATTGTAAACCTGAAAAAAGCAGAATTTAATAGCTGAAATTTAGCCAGTAGGTATTTGAGCCTTATTTTTGCTAAAAAAATTGAGGCTTTTGAAAAACCCTGTTTCCATTACTTCTATAGGTACTATCTCTCCATTAGGGGGTTCCCCCGAAGAGGTGTGGAATAATTACAGGTCTTCCAGGCATTTTTTCAATGAAGCAGATTTCGACGGGAGCCCGGCAATGGGTGGCTTTTTACCTGATTACCTCCAGGAAGAAGTAGAGAATTTAATAAATGAAAATACCAGGTACAGGAATCTTGACAGGTCGGTCCTGTATGCAATTCTGGCTGCAAGAAGAGCGGCGGCTGCTTTCAGTATTCCAGAGGGTACAGGTATCAATATAGGTAGTAGCCGTGGCGCTACAGGACTCTTTGAAAAATACCATTCTGAATATATAAACACGGGAAGAACTTCAACATACAGTTCTCCCTCTACTACCCTGGGAAATATTTCTTCCTGGGTGGCTCAGGACCTTCAGCTTAACGGACCTGAATTTTCACATAGTGTAACCTGCTCTACCGGTATGCATTCCGTACTCAATGCGATCGCGTGGATAAGGAGCGGGATGGCAGATAGTTTTATCGCCGGTGGTAGTGAAGCCCCTCTTACAGGTTTTACCCTGGCCCAGATGAAGGCGATGAAGATCTATGCCCTCGAGAATCAGGAATATCCATGTAGGGCGCTGGATATGGATAAGACCAGGAACACTATGATACTGGGTGAGGGCGCTGGGGTTGTTTCCTTAGAGAATGAAGCCAATAAAGATTCACTGGCATTTATAAGAGGAATAGGTTTCGCAAATGAAAAACTGAAGCACGGAGCATCCCTTTCAAAAAATGGAATTTGCTTGCAGAAATCCATGAAAATGGCATTGGGAGATTTGAGGCCGGCAGAGATCGACGCGGTGGTGATGCATGCTCCCGGTACTATTGGCGGGGACCTGGCCGAAGTGAATGCTATGAGGGAAGTGTTTGGAGGTAAACTTCCTGCAATGACAAGCAATAAATGGAAAACGGGTCACAGTTTTGCGGCATCGGGAATACTCAGTCTTGAAATGGCTGTCATGATGCTTGAGCATCAGGAGTTTTTGCCCGTTCCGTTTTCAGGATTTCAGCATCAACCAGAGAAGCTTGAAAATATCCTTGTGAATTCAGTAGGATTTGGAGGAAACGCGGTTTCTATCCTGGTTGGAAAATATTGTTAGCTTTACCGTTTATAAATCTTCGGAAAGCTAGCTTTAATAAACCTGAGTTTTCGTTATTTTTGAATACAAATTGATTTTATGGCACTAAGACACGACTGGACCAAAGAAGAGATTCTCGAGATATATAATAAACCTTTTATGGAGCTGCTCTATGAAGCAGCTACCATTCATCGTCAACATCACGATCCTAATACTGTTCAGGTTTCTACCCTTCTTTCTATCAAGACAGGAGGATGTCCTGAAGACTGCGGTTACTGTCCGCAGGCAGCCCGTTATCATACCGATCTCGAAGGGAATGGCCTGATGAGCGTTAACCAGGTAAAGGCCCAGGCCTTAAGAGCAAAGGAGGCGGGTAGTTCCCGAGTTTGTATGGGTGCGGCCTGGCGAAATGTAAAGGATGGAGAAGAATTCGACAATGTACTTGAAATGGTAAGAACCATCAATAAACTTGATATGGAGGTTTGCTGTACCCTGGGAATGCTTACTGAAAATCAGGCACAGCGGCTGGCCGAAGCAGGGCTTTATGCCTACAATCATAACCTGGATACATCTGAAGAATACTATAAAGAAGTGATCTCCACCCGTGGTTTTGAAGACAGGCTGAAGACCATCGATAATGTGAGAAAAACAAATGTTACCGTTTGCAGTGGCGGAATTATTGGAATGGGTGAAAGCGAGGAGGATCGTGCCGGAATGCTGGTAGCCTTGGCTACACTTAATCCACAGCCTGAATCTGTCCCTATCAATGCCCTGGTACCGGTAGAAGGAACTCCAATGGAGGAGCAGGAACCTGTGCCTATATGGGAAATGATTAGGATGGTTGCCACCACAAGAATAGTGATGCCAGAGACTCAGGTGAGGCTTTCAGCGGGAAGAACACAAATGAGCAGGGAAGGACAGGCAATGTGTTTCTTTGCAGGTGCGAATTCCATTTTTGCAGGAGATAAGCTGCTTACCACTCCAAACCCCGATGTGAATGAGGATATGGAAATGTTCAGAATGCTGGGGCTCAATCCGCAGAAAGCTTTTGAAAAGAAAGCCCAGCCAGAAAGTGTGGATGCCGACAAATCAAAATACCAGAGTATGGGGGAGAAACCTAAATGGACAAGACCGGGTCACTCGATAGATCGCAACCTTCAGGCACAGGAGAAGGCTAAGACAAAGGCTTAGTTTTTAAATCTTAGAAATTGGAACTGGATCTTCAAAATATTCCAAGACGAAGAGGTCTTTCAAAAGAAGATTTTCTGAAGGAATATTTTATTCCAAGGCAGCCGGTGGTGATCGAGGATCTTACTAAAAACTGGCCGGCCTATCAAAAGTGGAATTTTGATTATTTCAGGGAGAAAGCAGGAGAGATAGTGGTTCCTCTTTATGACGGGAAACCCGCTAAAGGCAGGGAGAGCTCTCACGGTCCCGCCATGAAGGTGCCTTTTAAGGAATATATCGACATACTTCAAAAGGGCCCTACAGATCTTAGAATGTTTTTTTTTAATCTTCTTCAGAATTGTCCGGAATTGGTTGATGATTTTGAGTATCCGGATCTGGGTGTGAAATTCTTCAGGAAATTACCCGTACTTTTTGTAGGAGGAGAGGGCGCCAGGGTGGTAATGCATTATGATATGGATCTCGCCAATAATTTTCATTTCAATTTTGTTGGAGAAAAGAAAATAATACTTTACCCTCCAGATCAAACCGGGTTGCTTTATAAGGTGCCATATTCTATCGTAAGCATGGAGATCATAGATATGGATGCTCCTGATTTTGATAAATATCCAGCCCTGGCAAGGGCCAAAGGTTTTGAGACCAGGTTAAAACATGGAGAGGCCTTGTATATTCCGACTTCCTGGTGGCATTTCATAAAATATGAGACTCCCAGTTTGTCACTAACTTTGAGGTCGTTGCCCAGATCTCCTGGAAAGATCGCAGAAGTGCTGAACAATCTTTTATTTGTTCGCAATTATGATAATTTGATGCGGAAGATCCGTGGCCAGAAATGGATAGATTATAAGAACCGGGTTGCAATAAAGAGAACCCATCGTAATGCAGGAATAGATTAATGAAGCCAGATAAGATGAAACTTAAGCCAATACCCAGGGTAAGGACAATCTCTAAAGAGGATTTTCAAAGAGAATATGTACAGAAGCAAGAACCTGTGGTAATTGAAAGGCTTATTGAAGACTGGCCTGCGTATGAGAAATGGAATCTCGATTATATAAAACAAATTGCCGGAGATAGGATTGTGCCTCTTTATGACAACCGCCCTATCTCCTCAAAGTATAAGTTCAATGAGCCGCATACAGAGATGAAAATGGCTGAATATATTGATCTTTTAAAAGCAGGACCCTCAAACTATCGCATATTTCTTTATCATTTGATGAAGGAGGTACCAGGCCTCCAGCGGGACTTTAAATTCCCGGATATAGGTTTAAGGTTTTTGAAGCAGTTACCAATGCTTTTTTTTGGCGGAGAAAATTCCAAAGTGTTTATGCATTATGATATAGACTATGCTAATATCCTGCATTTTCATTTCCACGGAAAAAAACAGTGTATACTCTTTCCTCCTTCCGAAAGTAAACACCTGTATAAAGTGCCCCATGCTCTTATCTCAAGGGAAGACATAGATTTTAATAATCCCGATTACAAGAAATTTCCGGTATTAAAAAAGGCAAGGGGTTATATAACCGAACTTAATCACGGGGAGACCTTGTATATGCCTGAAGGTTACTGGCATCATATGACTTATTTAACTGCGGGCTTCTCGATGAGTCTTCGAGCCACTCCACGAACGCTCACTAACTTTTCAAAGGCGGTGTATAACCTTATTTTCATGCGGCATTTCGATAATTATATGAGAAAACTTCGGGGGCAAAAGTGGATAGATTATAAAAATGAACAGGCTTTAAAGCGAACGCATAAAAAGCACGATATTAACCTATAAGATCATTTACACAGTCAAAGACAAGGTGATTTTCGTAGCCTTTTCTTAACAGGTGATCTGCCAGTTTCTTTTTCTTTTTAAAGGAATTGGGTTCCTTTATTTTTTCTTCTTTCTTTTCCGCAAGATCATAGAGGGTCTTTCGGTAATCTGATTCTTTTATTTCGGAAAGTCCCAGTTTTATTATTGGTGTGGAAATACCTCTTCTTTTAAGTTCCTGTGTGATCTTTATCCTGCCCCATTTCTTTATCCTGAATTTTCCACGTACAAAACTGCGGGCGAATCGTTCTTCATTTAAAAACCCTTCCTGCATTAGATTTATAATGATCTTTTCTTTTGCTTCCGGGATCATGCGCATTGAATCCAGTTTGTCTTCCACTTCCTTCTGGGACCGGTCCCTGTATGCGCAAAAATGCATGAGTTTTTGCAGGGCTTCATCAACTGTATAGGATTTTTGATCATGCTTCATTTCTGGAAAAATATCTTTTCAAATTAATGACCTGGAAAACTAACATGAAAATCAGCCAGATCCCAAAGCAGATAACTTCTGCGGCAATAATGTAATAAGTGTCGTAAATATTGATGGTTACGGTATCGCCATAAAATGTGAAACCGAAGATCAAGGTAATTAAACTTATCAGGACAGAATATTTTCTCATTATCCAAATATAAAATAATGGCGTAAATGGGAATTGGAAATAAAGCTTGCAATTTCGTATTAACGCATAAAAAAACGCCTTACAATTACTTGAAGGCGTTTTTAAATTAGATTTTGAATAACCCGATAACGAATTAAACTTTGGCTTTCTTGTTTAATCGGCCTTCTGCCAGTTTATCCAGCTTATTGTCGGCATCATATTCTTCATTGAGGGTTTTCTGAAGTTTCGCTGCAATATCCTTATGTCCAAGTTCCTTGGCGTACCGTACCACGGTACCATAACCAGCGATCTCATAATGTTCTACCCTTTGAGCGTCAGCAATGAGGCCAGCGTCCCTTACCTCTTCGGTAGCATCTTCTTTGAGGAAGTCTTCTGCTTCTTCTATAAGACCTTTCATGGCCTTACAGGTTTCACCGGTTGGTTTTATACCCAGTTCCTTGCAAATTTCTACCAGCCTTTCTTTTTGCTCTTTTGTCTCTTCCAGATGACTTTCAAACGCTTTCCTTAATTTTTCATCGTTCGCTTTTTTGGCCATTTTAGGCAATGCCTTAATAAGTTGACTTTCGGCGCTGTAAAGGTCTTTTAACTGATGCTCAAATAACTCCTTTAAATCTTTCATTGGTCTATATTTAAAATGGTTAATAAGGAGTGAATTTAGCCTCTAGGTATTTGTGCTTCAGTTAAATGAGTGCTAAAGATTTGTTGAGGCATTATTAAAAGGTGTGATAGAGTTAATCTTTAATATCGATAGAGATCATTTGGATATGGTCAATAAAAAAACGCCTTCCAATTGCTTGAAAGGCGTTTTTTATTATTTGATCACTTTCCCGTCTTTATCGTGAAAGTGGTACTCTAAATACGTGTAAGCATCTCGAGGTAAAATTTTCACCCAACGTTTGTGGTCTACAAACCACTTAGATCGGGGAGATGGAAAGCCTTTGGTTAAAAAGGCGGCAATAAATGGATGAGCGCTCAGCGTGATCTTTTTATGTTCTTTTTTCTTGATCAGTTTTTCAAGGTCCACTTTAATTTTGTTTACCAAACTTATAGGTGCTTCAATTTCACCATTTCCGTTAGGATCTTCCTCACGGGTTTTGATATTCATTTCGGGCCTTACGCGCTGTCTCGTTATTTGAACCAATCCGAATTTACTTGGCGGCAAAATCTTATGTTTTGCCCTGTCATCACTCATTTCATTTCTAAGGTGGTCATAAAGCGTTTTTCGGTTTTCAGCTCTATTCATATCTATAAAGTCTACCACAATAATACCGCCCATGTCACGAAGTCGTAACTGTCGGGCTATTTCGGTAGCACTTATAAGATTCACCTCCAGTGCGGTATCTTCCTGGTTTTTGGATTTGTTGGAGCGGTTTCCACTATTCACGTCTATAACGTGCATGGCTTCTGTATGCTCTATTACCAGGTAGGCGCCTTTACTCATGGATACGGTGCGCCCAAAGGAAGTTTTAATTTGTCTTTCGATACCAAATTTTTCAAAAATGGGCTGGTTGGATTGATGCAATTTTACGATTGATTCTTTTTCTGGAGCGATTTCGCTCACATAATCTTTAATTTGGGTATAAAGCGTTTCATCGTCTACAACTATAGAAGTAAAGGAGTCATTAAAAATGTCTCTTAGCAGGGAAGAAGCCCTGTTCAATTCTCCCAGAACTTTTGAGGGATGATGCGGTTTATACAGTTTTTTACACATGGCTGTCCAGCGATCCATCAAGTTTTGAAGATCTCTGTCCAGTTCTGCTACTTTTTTGCCTTGTGCTACGGTTCTAACAATAACCCCAAAACCTTTGGGTTTAATGCTTTTCACCAGTCTCTTTAGACGTTCCTTTTCGTCTTTACTCTCAATTTTTTGAGAAACCGAAATTCGGCTGGAAAAAGGAACAAGTACAATATAACGGCCTGGCAGGGATAGCTCTGAGCTTATCCTGGGGCCTTTTGTAGAGATAGGTTCTTTAACGATTTGAACCAGTAGCGACTGGTTTGATTTTAAGACATCGGCAATAGAGCCGTTTTTGTCTATATCCTTTTCAAAAGGAAAATTCTTTAAAGAATAATCTTTGAGTTTACCTGTGCTTACACGTTTTATGAACTTTAGTAAAGAAGAAACCTGGGGGCCCAGATCATGATAGTGTAAAAAACCATCTTTTTCATAACCTACATTTACAAATGCAGCATTTAACCCGGGAACAGCTTTTCTTATTTTGGCGATATAGATATCCCCAACAATGAATTTGTTGCTGTCTTCCTCTTTGTTAAGTTCAATAAGTTTTCCATCTTTTAATAAGGCAAAATCTACAGCAGAAGGTTCGGACCTGATAATTAATTCTTTGTCCACACTTCCAGATTTTTATATCCATATCTGTATATAAACAGACACAGATGGATTAAACATTATTTTTTCACAGGTTTTGAATCCTGAAGAAACCTCATCGGCATATAATTTCCTGCCGGGGTTTCGATTTCAAAGAACGATTTTAATTAAATAAAAAAAGTAGTTGTCACACTACTTTTTCTTGTGGCGATTAGCTCTTCTTCTTTTCTTACGCTTGTGCGTGGCCACCTTATGTCTTTTTCTTTTCTTACCACTTGGCATAGTGTAATGTCGTTTAAATTAATAAATATTTCATTAGAAACCTCCCATTAAAGGACGGGAGGGTTCAATTATTTTACTTCAACATTCGATTTTACTCCTTCTACAAAGATCTTTGCAGGTTTGAATGCCGGGATGTTGTGAGCAGGAATTTTGATGGTAGTGTTCTTAGAAATGTTTCTACCGGTCTTTTCAGCTCGGGTTTTTACAACAAAACTTCCGAAACCGCGAAGGTACACGTTATCTCCACTTTCAAGTGAATTTTTAACTTCGTCCATGAAAGATTCAATAGTAGCCTGAACGTCTCCTTTTTCCATTCCTAATTTCTCTGAAATGTTTGCTACGATATCTGCTTTAGTCATTTTCGTACTATTTAAATTTTATAAATTGGGGTTTCTATTTTTCAAGGGGGCAAATATAAGAATTAAATCTACAATATTTCAAACCTAATTCACTAATAATAACGGAATAAACTCTTATTATTGCGAATATTCACTTTTAACTATGGATTTTTCCAATAGACTGACACAATGGTACTTGCGAAATAAGCGAGATCTCCCATGGAGAAATACTCACGAACCGTACCAGATTTGGCTTAGTGAAATTATGCTTCAGCAAACCCGAATCGAACAGGGTTTACCTTACTATAATAAGTTCATGGAAGCCTTTCCCACGGTTTTTGATCTTGCTGATACTTCTACAGAAAAGGTACTTAAGCTTTGGCAGGGCCTGGGGTATTATTCCCGTGCTAGAAATCTGCACGAAACAGCCAGATATGTTGCCTGTGAATTAAATGGGAAGTTCCCCGAGACTTATAAGGACCTTGTAAAATTAAAAGGTGTTGGCGATTATACTGCCAGCGCCATTGCCTCTATATGTTATAATGAACCGGTAGCGGTTGTGGATGGAAATGTTTATCGCGTTCTTTCAAGAATTTTTGGAATAGATACTCCTATAAATAGTACCACAGGCATTAAGGAATTCAAGGCACTGGCTATGGAGTTGCTGGATAAAAAAGACCCAGCCACCTTTAACCAGGCTTTGATGGAGTTTGGAGCACTGCATTGTAAACCCCAGAATCCTGCATGTGAGGTATGTCCATTTAATGATAAGTGTATAGCATTAAAGGATCATAAAGTACGGGAATTGCCGGTCAAGCTTAAAAAGACCAAGGTTAAAAAGAGGTATTTTAATTACCTGGTCTTCGACCTCGATAATAACAGGACGGTCCTTGAACAGCGCACAGGAAAGGGTATCTGGAATGGTTTATATCAGTTTCCTTTAGTTGAATCGCAAAAACTCCTTGAAAAAAAGGAGCTCATTTTAAGGGATGATTTCAATACCATGGTTGATGATGATGGCTTTTCTCTTGAACTTTTTAATGAAGAACCCGTGGTTCACAAATTGTCCCATCAGCATTTATATACACGTTTCTGGCTCGTGAATTCCTCAGGAATATCCAAAGAAACGGTTGGCCTGAACCAGGTTTTGGATTATCCTGTGCCAGTGCTGATTGAAAATTTTCTAAATGAATTTCTTCCTGAGGAGTATAAATAAATCCTTGTTTATATCTTTGGCTGTTTTTGCAGATTTAGGTAGAATTTTTTAGTATTTTAGTTCTAATAAGGTTTAAAGCCATTAAAAAAATATAGAAATGACAGGTACATTGAACAAAGTAATGTTAATAGGACACACAGGTGATGACGTGAAAATGCATTATTTTGAAGGCGGTGGCTCCATTGGGCGCTTTCCCCTGGCTACTAATGAAAGTTACACCAACAGAACTACAGGTGAACGTGTGACAAGTACTGAATGGCACAATGTGGTGGTGCGTAACAAAGCTGCCGAGATCTGTGAGAAATATTTGAAAAAAGGAGATAAGGTCTATATAGAAGGACGTATAAAGACCCGTAAATGGCAGGATGATCAGGGTAATGAAAGGTACCAGACAGAGATCCATTGTACCGAATTTACCTTTTTGACTCCAAAAAATGAGTCTGGCGCAGAACCTTCGGGAAATTCTCAAACCCAGGGAGAAAAAGCTGCCAAGCCTAAGAACGAAAACTATTCTAATCGTAATGAGGCATATTCTCAGGATGAAGAGGAAGACGATTTGCCATTCTAAGTTTAATTAAAATTTTTGCCTTTGGATTCGGAACCTCCCAGTTTGCTTTTGTTTATGGCCACAATGGGATTCACCCAGATTTTCAGCTTGGTATTTTTATTCGTGCTATTGTTATGTTCTGCTTTGATTTCGGGAGCTGAGGTAGCATTCTTTTCCCTGACTCCTGCAAATTTTATTACCGAAGACGGAAAAAGGAGCAAAACCCAGAATATTGTTATCAATCTTCTGGAAAAGCCAAAGAAGTTGCTGGCGACTATTCTCGTTGCCAATAATTTTATCAATATCGCAATAGTACTTCTTTTTGATAACCTGGCTGACGATCTATTTGCCGGGGTAAACACCGAAGTTTATGGAATCGACCTGCGATTTCTTTTTGAAGTTGGTCTGGTTACTTTTCTTATTCTCCTTTTTGGGGAGATCCTGCCAAAGGTATACGCAAGCAGGAACAAGGTGCAATTCTCTAATTTTATGGCTTATCCTATAAATTTTCTGGACAGCTTCTTTTCTCCACTAAGTACGCCAATGCGGGCGGTAACTTTATATTTTCATGAAAAACTTGGGAAGCAACGTTCTTTTATAAGTATAGATCATTTGTCCCAGGCCCTGGAGCTTACCAGTGAAGAAGATACTACAAGGGAGGAGCAAAAGATTCTCCAGGGGATCGTGAGCTTTGGAAATACAGACACCAAGCAGGTGATGAGGCCAAGGATGGATATTTTTGCACTGAACGAAGAAAGTCCTTTTAATGAGATCATCCCTGAAATTATCGAAAATGGCTATTCAAGGATTCCGGTTTACCGTGAAAATATAGATAATGTGATAGGGATTCTTTACATCAAAGACCTGTTACCTTATCTTGACAGAAAGAATTTTGACTGGACCAGTTTGATCAGGGAGCCCTATTTTGTTCCTGAGAACAAGAAGCTTGATGACCTTCTGAATGAATTCAAGAATAAGAAAAATCACCTTGCTATCGTTGTAGATGAGTATGGGGGGACCAGCGGACTTATTTCCCTGGAAGATATCATTGAAGAGATTGTAGGTGATATTAGTGATGAATTTGATGATGAAGATCTGATATATTCAAAACTGGATGAAAATAACTTTGTTTTTGAAGGTAAAACACCTCTGAAGGATTTTTATAAGATCGCGAAAATAGAGGATTCTTCAGTTTTTGAGGATCAGAAGGGTGAGGCCGACACACTTGCCGGATTCCTGCTAGAGATCTCGGGTGGTTTTCCTAAAAAGAATGATGTGATCACTTTCCTTAATTATGCTTTTACTATTGAAGTGATAGACGATAAACGCATCAAACAGATAAAATTGAGTATAGCACCGGTATGAGAAAATTAAAACTGGCTTTATTGGGAGTTTTGTTCCTCGCTCTGGGAGCTTGTAAAGACGATCCTAAACCAAAGCCTAAAGCTTTTCTGGCACTTGATTATCCCCGGGCGGAGTACCGAAGGGTTGATATTGGCTGTCCTTATACCTTTGAGAAGAATGACCTTGCTGAAATTGTGCCTTCCAGGAACCGTATCCCCTGCTGGATAGATCTGGAATATAAATCTATGAATGGTACTATATTTATTACCTACCAGCCGGTTAAGAATAATCTTGATTCCTTGCTTAGGGATGCACAAAAACTGCCTTTACAGCATACTATAAAAGCAGATGTAATTGAGGGCGATATTTATACCAATGAATATAATAATACTTATGGGATGTTTTATGAGGTAGACGGGGACGCTGCTTCACAGGCACAATTTTACTTAACTGACAGTACTGAGCATTTTCTTACCGGATCGGTCTATTTCAACTCTAAACCAAATTTCGACTCCATTGTGCCTGCTGCAGATTATCTTAAGAAGGATATTAGGCATTTAATGGAGAGTTTAAGGTGGGAGAAGAATAATTAGGTTGATTTTTCCTTTTCCTTTAATCTGGAATGCCGATTTTTGCCATCTTATTTGCAAATTATGGCATCTGGAAACCTTAAGTGGATCTTTCTTATAATACTCTCTCTCGTCTGGGGAAGTTCGTTCATACTTATTAAAAAAGCATTGATAGGTTTAACAGCCTATCAGGTGGGATCTTTTAGAATAATTTTTGCAGCGGTGTTCCTTATTCTGGTTGGCTTTAAAAGTATTAGCCGTCTTACTAAAAGGCAATGGAAATGGATCGTCATTTCTGGTTTTCTTGGGTCTTTCTTTCCGGTCTATCTTTTTTCTTTTGCTGAAACTGAAATAGACAGTGCGGTGGCATCTATCCTTAATGCGACTACACCCTTACTCACTCTTATTTTTGGAGCCATATTTTTCAATTCTGTCTTTAATCAGAATAAAATTTTAGGTGTGGTGATAGGTTTGTTGGGCACAGCCGGGCTTATTCTAAGCGGGGCCACAATCAATCCTGATCAGAATTATTTATACTCCCTTCTTGTGGTTATTGCCGCGGGTTGTTATGCGATGAATGTGAATATACTTAAGACCAGGATGAGTGATATTTCCCCTTTGGGAATTGCCGCCGGGAACTTTTCAGCATTACTTATCCCGGCAGTATTGATCCTGTATTTCACTGGTTTTTTCGAACTTTCAGAATACTCCTCAGAAATAGAATGGTCTGTGATATTTGTCGCTATTTTGGGAATAATAGGAACCGGAGTTGCCATGATCATCTTTAATAAACTTGTGCAAATTTCAGATCCTGTGTTTACGGCTTCAGTAACTTATACCATTCCTGTTGTGGCTTTAGGCTGGGGAATTCTCGATGGTGAGGTGTTCAGTTTCTGGCAGTTTATCTCGGCACTGGTGATCTTGATCGGGGTCTTCATTGTTAACCGGTCTAAAGATCTCATTTCACGATTCAGGAAACAGGCAACATAAAAAAGCCCCATGTTTCAACATAGGGCTTCTAATAAAATTATAACCGGGCCTTATTCTACTTTGAAATCTTCTGCTGAAACTCCTTCATTCACCAAAACCTCTGAAACTTCAAATTCAAAAGTTTGTGGACCCATGGACTGGGCGATCATAAAAGGGAATTTCACATCATTAACTTCTCTGTAGTCACCATACATTGTAGGAATGGTAAGTGTTTCTCCAGCCTGGGACATAGTCTTAACTGTCTGTACTTTTAATCCGCTTTCCATATCATAGTAAGCTTTTGTGTTTTCGTTCATTGAAATCACGTAAGCGTCTTTACCATTTACCTGTTCAATTCCTTCAACTTTGGCGCCTTTAGCATTCAATTCAGGAAAAGCCTGTGCGTCGTCCTTCGCAATTTTGATCTGTTCGTCGGTATAGGGCATTTTTTGACCCTGGACCATCGCATAGCCCGTTTCCCCGTCGAATATCTGTTCGCTCATAACATTTCCGTTTACGGAAACTGACTGTGCAAGTTTACCATCACTGGTGCGTTTTATTTCAAGGGCTAAATTCATTCCCTGAATAGGGGCATTAGCCTTTATTAAGATGCTTTCGATATCATTTACAGCATCCTGGCCGCCTATTGCCTCGATATAACCGGCAAAAACCTTCTCTGCCGTTACTGAAGGATCTACTTCCTTATTGAATTCCGGTTTATCTACTATTTTACCGTATTTGTCATAATACTTTACTGGTAATTTCTTTCCTTTATATGTTATATTCTCAACTCCCTCTAGAACCTCGCTGCCTTTACCGGCAATCACTATTCTAAGATTATCTGTCTTATAATATTTATTGGCCACTCTTTGAATATCTTCCGGAGTTACAGCATTGATCCTTTTAAGATAATTCTCATAGAAATCTTCCGGAAGGTCGTTTGTTTCAATATTCAGAGCGTAATCTGCAATAGTGGACGGGTCTTCCAGGTTTAGCACGAAATTCCCGGCAAATTTGGCCTTGGCCTTTTCAAGATCTTCCTGAGAAACCTTTTCGGTCTTTATCCGGTTGATCTCCTTTAATATCTCAACTACCGCGCTATCTGTAACAGCATTTCTTACGCTGGTACTAGCCACGAAACGACTTGCATATTTATCGGCTCCGGTAGAGGATCGTGCTCCATAGGTATAACCATGCTCTTCCCGGAGGTTCATGTTCAGATAACTTCCAAAACTTCCTCCAAGTATCTGGTTTGCGACCACTACCGGGAAGTAATCATCATCTGAAATCTTCAGGTTTATAGTGTTCTGTACTCTTAATTCGCTTTGTACCGCGTTTGGAACATCAATAAAGTCGATCTCGGTATTTGCCACATTCTTTACTTCAGGAAGCTTTGAGGCCTTAGGAGCTGGTTTTTTCCAGTCTCCAAAATGTTTTTCAGCCAGCTTCTTTACTTCTGGTGCCGTTACATCTCCAACTACTACAAGGTATGCATTGGCTGGAGAGATGTAAGTGTTATAATAATTGCGAACGTCCTCGAGACTAACACTGTTTACAGATTCTTCAGTTTCAAACTCTCCGTAAGGGTGGTCTTTTCCATAAGCAAGAGCACTGCTAATATTACTGGCGATATAGCTGGCACTTTTCTCTCCAAATTTAAGGCTTTCTAAAAGTTTATCTTTTTGATCCTTGAATTCCTGCTCTTCGAATTTTGGATTTAAAAACCCGTCGGCCATTAGTTGCATTACTTCAGGGAAGAATTTCGAAAGGGAACTTGCATAGGCGCTCTCTGATCCAAAACCTATATTGGCTCCCAGGAAGTCAACTCTCTTGTTGAATTCATCTTTGCTCATGGATTTTGTACCTGTACCCATCATTGCGCTGTAAAGTGATTTTACACCTTGTTTGGCACCCTGTGCATGAGGTTCATTGTCTATTAAAAGGCTTGCTCTAACACGTGGTAATTTGTGATTTTCAACCACCATTACCTTTAAGCCATTATCCAGGGTAAATGAATCAGGTTTTCCCAGGTTGATAGTTGGGGCAGGACCCGGTTCTGGTTGTTTGGAGCGATCTATCTGAGCTTGCGCGCCAAAGCACACCAAACATAATATGAATATTGAAATAAATTTAATTTTCATTTCTAGAAGTTTTATAAGATTATTGAGTGTCTGTTTGAGGTAAGTATTCTAATTCCAGTCTCTGGTTTTCTTTAAGGTATTTATTCGCTACTTCCTTAATTTCCTCTCTTGTAATATCTCTATAGATATCGATCTCTTCATTTATAAGGTCGGTATCACCATAAAGCATATAATAAGTGGCAAGTGAAGAAGCTATTCCCTGGACACTGCTATTCGAGTTCACAAATCTATTCTCGAACTTGTTCTGTAATTTTTGGAATTCCTCCTCCGAGATAAGTTCGGTTTGAAGCCTTTTTATCTCCTCATCCATAGAAGCGGCAAGTGTGTCTAATGGGGTATCTCCCATTGCAAGGGCACCCATTAGGTAGAGGCCGTAATCTTCCATAGTTCTGGGGAATGCGAGTACCTGGATGGCTTCTTTATCCTGATCTACCATCTTTTTGTACATTCTGGAGCTTTTACCATCGGTAAGGATAGAAGAAATCATATCAAGTACATAGGCGTCTCTTTCTTTCATTGAAGGAGTCCGGTAAACATAGATCATTGCAGGGATCTGAATATTGCTATCATATTCTGTGGCAACGATCTTTTCTTCGATTGGTTCTTCTTCTATATCTACTTGTTCTACTTCAGGCCCAGATGGAATTGGCCCAAAGTAATCCCTGATCATTTTCTTAGTCTTCTCAATATCTATATCTCCGGCTACCACAAGAGCAGCGTTATTCGGATTGTAATACTTGTCAAAGAAAGCTTTGAATTCGTCAAGCTGAGCGGCATCCAGGTCTTCCATGGTTCCTATGACCGAATTTTTATAAGGATGTTTATCGAACATGTAGGGAACTATACCGGTATTGTAAATGATTTTTCCGTAAGGAGCGTTATCTACCCTGGTTCTTTTTTCCTCTTTGACAACTTCGTTCTGTGTATCTACCCCTATCTGGTTGATCACAGGGTGAAGCATACGTTCTGATTCCATCCAAAGGCCCAGTTCGAGATTGTTTGAAGGAAAAGTTTCATAATAATAAGTCCGGTCCTCGGTTGTATTAGCATTATTGTTTCCTCCATTGGCAGCAACAATGTCAAACCATTCGCCGCGCTCTATGTTCCGAGTCCCTTCAAAGAGAAGATGTTCAAAAAAGTGGGCGAAACCGGTTCTTCCCGGAGCTTCATCCTTAGATCCCACATGGTACATCACTCCAACGGTGACCACCGGGGCTGTGTTATCCTGGTGCAGAATTACGTGCAGGCCGTTATCCAGGTCGTATTCTGTAAATTCGACTTCCTGGGCAATAGCTGCAGTGCCAATTAATAAAAAGCAGCCTATTAGTGTTAGTTTGTGAATCATTTTTTAAGCGTTTTTCATTTGTGTAAGGTATAAGTAAACCGAATTGCTAAAAAGTTACAATTTCTTTGGTTGAAAGTTGAACGAATGCGAAATGTGTTAAAATTAACAAGCTATTAAGGCAAAAACCGCTGTATTTTTTGGAAATTTACTATGATAAAAAGCTAAAATGCTATGGGTAAATCAAGTATTCCTATTAAATATGGAGTTGCAATTGCTGCGGGTTTGATCGCATATTTCCTAATCCTGTCACTTTTTGGATTACATGTAAATCCTATTTACAGTCTGTTCAACAGTGTGATTATGGCATATGGAATGTTTGAAGCTATAAAGCACTACCGGCTGCAAAAAGGAAATAAATTTAAATATGAGAAAGGCTTCATGGCAAGCCTCTTAACCGGTTTTAATGCTACCATTATATTTACAATATTCTTTGGTTTCTATGCTACCGAGTTCAATCCAGATTTCCTGGATCAGCTTATTACCATGTGGATAACAGATTATAGTACTAATATAGGGATAGTATTGTTTGTGGTCGCCATTATGGGATTCGCAACCAGCCTGGTGCTTACTCTTGCCTATATGCAGTTGTTCAAGGATTCCTGGAATACCAAAGAAGGAAAAAAACACACTTTCTAGATCTGGCCTGAAAAAATAAAAAACCTTTGTCAATTAATTAATTAGGATTATATTTGCACCCGCTTGCGTGAAAACGTGAGCTTTGTAATTGTATCAAATTAATTAATCATACGCTATGTACGCAATTGTAGAGATAGCAGGGCAGCAATTTAAAGTTGCAAAAGACCAAAAGGTTTTTGTTCACCGTTTGGAAGGTAAGGAAGGCGACAGTGTCTCTTTTGACAAGGTTCTTCTTACTGCAGATGGAGACAATGTAACCGTTGGCGCCCCGGCTATAGAAGGTGCTCTGGTAGGAGCTAAGATCAACCGTCATCTTAAAGGTGATAAAGTGATCGTTTTCAAAAAGAAAAGACGTAAAGGTTACCGTGTAAAGAACGGTCATCGTCAGTCCTTAACTGAGATCCTTATCGAAGGAATCGATCTTAAAGGAGGTAAAAAAGCAACTTCGGCTAAGAAAGAAGAGCCAAAGAAGGAAGAGGCTAAAAACGAAACGAAGAAGCAGGAGCCAAAAAAAGCTGATAATAAATCAGAAGATCTAAGTAAGCACACAGTAGTGGAGCTTAAAGAAATGGCTAAAGAAAAAGGAATTGAAGGTTACTCTTCTATGAAGAAAGCCGAACTAATCGCTGCTTTAAGCTAATTTTAAACTACTAAAAACGAAATAAAATGGCACATAAAAAAGGAGTTGGTAGTTCCAAGAACGGTAGAGAATCAGAATCGAAACGCTTAGGTGTTAAGATCTTTGGTGGACAGGCTGCCGTTGCTGGTAACATTCTTGTAAGACAACGCGGATTCACTCACCGTCCAGGTGATAATGTGTATGCCGGTAAAGACCATACATTACACGCCAAAGTAGATGGTGTTGTGAAATTCACCAGAAAGAAAGACGATAAGTCTTATGTTTCTATTGAGCCTTTCCAGGCTTAATTAGAAGCTTCTGATTATATAAAATGCCCTTTTCGGAATTTTTCGGAAAGGGTTTTTTATGGCTCTTTATTAAAAATGTTTAAATTTAAAACAAAAAACTTAAACATTCTATGAAAATCGCTGTACAATTTGGATTTAATGAAAGACAGGTAGATAGAATTATTTCGATGGCATGGGAAGACAGAACTACTTTTGAAGCCATTGAATATCAATTTGGATTAACAGAGAAGCAGGTCATCAAATTCATGAAAGAGCAGATGCATCCTCGTAACTGGAAGAAATGGAGAGCACGCGTTCAGGGCAGAAAGACCAAACATGCAAAACTGAGAATTGCTGAGGTAAACAGATTCAAAAGTTCCATGCAACGGCAAATCACTGGAAATCGTATCTCAAAGAAGAAATATTGATTTATATTTATGGCATAACCTTCTTATAAATATTTTCAATGCAACCTCTTACATTTCTCAGGAACATAAGTGTTCTGTTTTTCTTCATTTTTAATTATTCATTTTGTCAAACCCCTGTGCGGGTTGAAACTAAAAATGGCCTTTTAGAAGGTTTTCATGACCAGGCAAAAGAGATCGATCTTTTTCTGGGTGTCCCATTCGCTCAGCCTCCTGTTAAGGATTTACGTTGGAAAGCTCCCCAGCCTCTTCAGGATTGGGATGGAGTTAAAGAAGCAAAGGAATTTAGCCCTGCAGCAGTCCAAACAAACGTTTTTGGAGATATGATTTACAGGGGAAAAGGAACCAGTGAGGATTGTCTTTATCTCAATATCTGGACACCTTCAGTTAACGAAAGTGAAGATCTTCCCGTGCTTGTATATTTTTATGGTGGAGGTTTTGTTGCCGGGGATGGTTCAGAGCCACGATATGATGGTTTTTCCATGGCTCAAAAAGGAATAGTAACGGTCACTGTTAACTACCGCCTTAATATTTTTGGATTTTTTGCCCATCCTGCATTAAGTGATGAATCGCCATATCATGCCTCTGGAAATTATGGTTTGTTGGACCAGAACGCTGCCCTAAAATGGGTCTATGAAAATATCGAGGAATTTGGAGGTGATCCGGAGAAGATTACCATCGCGGGAGAATCTGCAGGTTCAATTTCCGTAAGTGCTCATATGGCTTCTCCATTATCTAAAGATCTTATCGCAGGAGCTATTGGAGAAAGCGGGGCATCCATAAAACCTACTCTGGCACCAGTTCCGCTTGCCGAAGCCGAAAAAACAGGGGAGCAATTTGTTGAGAAAGCCGGGTTTGATTCCTTCGCCGAATTAAGGGCTCTGGATACCGATGAACTTTTCAGGGTTTATAATGAATCTGGACGATTCGGTTTTCCCACAGTTATAGACTCTTATTTTTTGCCCAAACCGCTTCCTGAAATTTTCAAGGCCGGCGAACAGGCTCAGGTTCCATTACTGGTAGGTTGGAATTCTGCCGAAGCTGGTTCAGGTGGATTTATGCAGGGAAAGGAATTGAACAAAGAGAATTATCTGAAGCGGCTGCAGGAAGAATATGGAGATAATTTCGAAGAAGTGCTGGAATTATATCCTGCAGGTTCCCCTACAGAGATAAGAAAATCTGCTACTGCCCTGGCTTCCGATCGATTTATAGCATATAGTACCTGGAAGTGGTTCGATCTTCACAGGAAGAATTCAGAGGAACCAGTTTACAGATACCTGTTCAGTAGGATACGGCCCCAGGCTAAAGAGAATCCCGAATATCAGCCAGAAGGTGCTCCTCATGCTTCCGAAATAGAATATTTTATGGGTAATTTAAAGCTTATTGAGAACCCTAATTTATCGGAAGAAGATTACCGGATTTCGTCTATAATCCAGGAATATCTTGCTAATTTCATCAAGACCGGTAATCCAAAATCCAAAGGTCTTGTGCCTTGGCCATCGGCAAAGGCTGCTGATGTCAAACCTCCAATCTTAATTATGGATTCGGAATTCGAAGTTGTTCCAGCCCAAAATGATGATAGGTATAGATTTCTTGATAGATATTTTGGGAATGATTAAATAAAAAAATCCCCGGGAAAAACGGGGATTTTTAAAAAACCAAACAAAAAGGGGAAATCAATTCAAAGTGAAACTACTTATTAAATTAATTTCGTTACCCTTATAGGAGTACTGGTAAAGTATATTATCCCCGACCATAAGAAGCTTATCCTCAAGTGGGATAACATCATAGGTGCTAATGTTGCTAAATTGATCTATTAACCTAAGGTCGGGGGTGTCTTGAATATCGTAAACCTTCAAGCCTGCATCGCCATCACAAACGAAAAGCCAGTCGTCTTTAACGCCTAGTCCGTAAGGGTTTTGCATTGAATAGGTTTCTTCAATAAACGGATTTGTTTTATCTGAAATATTAACTACATCGAGCTGGTTGAAATCCTGTCCACAAAGGTTTCCACCGCGAATAGTCACATAGGCATAATCGTCTTTCACAACTACCGGGTCACAACCGAGTACATGTTGTAAAAAAGACACTTGTTGCGGAGCAGCCGGGTTTTCTATGCTGTAGATATACATGCCCCGGTCGCTTCCTAAATAAAGATGATCCTCATAATTAAAAAGGGTCTCTATATTCCATCCCGCATACTCAGAGCTAACGAGATTCGGTGATCCAGGGTTTGAAATGTCAAATGCAGATAGTTTCGCTTCATCAGCTACATAAAGATAATTGTCTTTTATGCTGAATCTTGCCATACTTCCTCCTGTGCCTGTATTCCCACCTCCGGCATCTGAACCCGATTCAAAAGCTAGTCTGTCATCGATGGCATATTCTATCTTTCTTGTTTCCATGACATAACCAACTATGACCTGTTGGGAGGGATCAAAACCTTCAAAATCTACATAATTTGCCCCTTCAGGCGCCATTACATAGTAATTTGGAAAAACATCCTTTACCCGGGCTAATTCATTGATGTTATTAATATCGCTGATATCAAAAACTACCAGGTCCATTCCATTATCGGCATATAGTTTTTCATCCTTAATAGCGATATCCATATTCCTGGGGATCTTCAGGAATTTTATATTCTCAGGTTTGAATGGATCGGTATTGTCTATTATATGAACACCTTCATTCTTATCATTCACGAAAATATAATCCCTCCAGGCATAGATCTTACCCGATTCAGCAATATTCCGCGGCTCCTGTATCTTAACTGAAGCTCTAAAATCTGCTACAGACTGAGTAACGGGAACGGCTACGGTAGACAATCTGTAGTCTTCTTCCTCGTTACATGAAGTAAGACTTAATAGGGCAAGTAGTAAAGGAAGGAATAATAGCTTTTTCATTTCCGGGTGGATTAGTTATCTGTTAGATGCAGAAAAAGGAAAAAGGTTGCGCCCTTAGGTATAAATTTTTTTCTGTCACTTTGTCAGAACTCACTTTAGCCCTATCTTTGCCCATCTAAAAACCGAAAGGTTATTAAAGAATTATGGAGAAGATAATAGACGAGAAAAAACAGGGTAACTCTTTGGTAATGGAGCCTAAGGCTGAAAATGGGCGGAAGCTTTTCATTGAGAGTTATGGCTGCCAGATGAACTTCAGTGATTCAGAGATCGTGGCTTCCATTCTGTCTAAAGAGGGCTTTAATACCACACAGAATCTTGAGGAGGCTGATCTTGTTTTGGTGAATACCTGCTCTATCAGGGAGAAGGCTGAACAAACCGTGAGAAAGCGTCTGGAAAAATACAACGCCGTTAAAAGGATAAATCCGGGAATGAAAGTCGGGGTGCTGGGATGTATGGCAGAGCGACTGAAAAGTAAATTCCTGGAAGAAGAGAAGATAGTAGACCTGGTTGTTGGTCCCGATGCTTATAAAGATCTTCCAAATCTTATTAATGAAGTAGAAGAAGGACGTAATGCCGTGAATGTGATCCTTAGCAAAGAAGAGACCTACGGTGATATATCGCCGGTAAGGCTTCAGAGCAACGGGGTTTCGGCATTTGTTTCCATCACCCGGGGTTGCGATAATATGTGCACCTTTTGTGTAGTTCCTTTTACCAGAGGCAGGGAGCGTAGCAGGGATCCTCAAAGTATCGTGGAGGAGGTCAATGATCTGGCTGCAAAAGGCTATAAGGAAGTTACCCTTCTTGGACAGAATGTGGATAGCTATCTGTGGTATGGTGGGGGATTAAAGAAAGATTTCAAGACTGCTTCAGAGATCCAGAAAGCTACGGCAACGAATTTCGCCGGACTATTAAAGCTGGTTGCAGAGGCTCAGCCAAAAATGAGAATTCGTTTCTCAACTTCCAATCCTCAGGATATGACCCTGGATGTAATAGAAGTGATGGCGAAATACCGGAATATCTGTAAGTATATTCATTTGCCGGTCCAAAGTGGTAGTGATCGTATTTTGAAAAAGATGAACCGACTTCACACCCGGGAAGAATATTTTACATTGATCGATAATATCAAGAAGCTGATTCCGGATTGCGGAATTTCTCATGATATCATCACCGGCTTCCCGACTGAAACCGAAGAAGATCATCAGGATACCCTTTCATTGATGGAATATGTGAAATATGATTTTGGTTTCATGTTCGCTTATTCTGAAAGGCCCGGGACAATGGCTGAGCGAAAATTTGAAGATGATATTCCTGAAGATGTCAAGAAAAGAAGGCTGGCTGAAATTGTGAACCTTCAACAGGAACACAGTAAATATAACACTGAGAAATTCCTGGGAAAAACCGTTGAGGTACTTATAGAAAAGGAATCAAAAAAATCTGATGCTCACTGGAGTGGAAGGAACACCCAGAATACGGTGGTAGTATTTCCCAGGGAGAATTACAAGGTGGGAGATTTTGTAAATGTAAAGATCAATGACTGCACCAGTGCCACCCTTATTGGGGAAGCAGTGGGATATAGTGATAATAACTAATAAGAAATTACAGTATATAGTTGTTGGTTTAAAACCTTAATACTGTTTACTGCATACTGAATACTTGCAAATGGAATCAGTTCAGGCAATAAAACAAAGATTTGGGATCATAGGGGACGACCCTAAACTTAATCGTGCTATAGAAAAAGCAATACAGGTGGCTCCTACAGATATCTCGGTACTTGTTACCGGGGAAAGTGGTGTAGGTAAGGAGAGTATTCCCAAGATCATACATGCGCTTTCGCATAGGAAACATGGGAAGTATATAGCGGTTAACTGTGGCGCCATCCCGGAAGGGACTATAGATAGTGAGCTGTTCGGTCATGAGAAAGGTGCCTTTACGGGTGCTACTCAAACCAGAAATGGATATTTTGAAGTGGCTGATGGTGGTACCATCTTTTTGGATGAGGTGGGTGAACTACCCTTGCCCACTCAGGTGAGGCTGCTTCGTGTACTGGAGAACGGAGAATTCATAAAAGTAGGTTCGTCCAAGGTGCAAAAGACCAATGTGAGGATAGTTGCAGCTACGAATATTAATATGTTCGAATCTATTAAAAAGGAGAAATTCCGGGAAGATCTTTATTATCGTTTGAGCACTGTGGAGATCAACCTGCCTCCGCTTCGTGAGAGAAAGGATGATATTCATCTGCTATTCAGAAAATTTGCTTCAGATTTCGGACTTAAATATAAGATGCCTACCATCAAGCTGGAAGATGAGGCTGTGGAACTTCTTAAGAAATATCGCTGGGGAGGAAATATTCGTCAGCTTCGGAATATCGCGGAACAGATCTCTGTTCTGGAACAGGAAAGAAGTATCAGCGCTGAAAACCTAAGGCATTATCTTCCCGACGTTGGAAGTAACCTGCCGGCCGTTATCGCAGACAAGAAGAAGGAAGGGGATTTTAGCAACGAAAGGGAGATCCTTTATAAAGTGCTTTTTGACATGAAGAGCGATCTGAATGATCTGAAAAAGCTTACTTTGAAGCTTATGCAGGAGGGTGACACCAAGCAGGTGCAGGACGAGAATGAGGGTCTTATTCAGAAGATCTATGGCAACAGCGGGGGCGATATTGATGAGGCTGATATAGATGAAGATAAGCTGGAAGTATTGCAAATCCCTGAGCAAAATGCTCCTAAAAAACAGGAGGAAAAAGATAAGTATTATTTTGCCGAAGAGATAGAGGAAGAAGAGACATTGTCGTTACAGGATAAAGAACTGGAGCTGATCAAAAAATCCCTTGAAAGGCATAATGGTAAGCGAAAAGCAGCGGCAGAAGAACTTGGTATAAGTGAAAGGACACTTTACCGGAAGATCAAACAATATAATTTATAGCACTAAGCATCCAGCTTTAAGCCTTGAGCTTTACAGAATTTAGTATTTTGGGTGCCTTATAGCTTAACACTAAGAGCGTATAGCTTTTAAATTATGAAGAAACCTTTTTTAATATTTTGCTCCGCTTTACTTTTAACCTTGCAATCTTGTGGGATCTACTCATTTACAGGTGCCGATACCGGGGAAGCCGAAACCTTTCAGGTGAATTTCTTTCAGAATAATGCAGATCTGGTTGAACCCGGGATAGACAGGGCATTTACCAATTCGCTACAGGACCTTATCCAGAATCAGACAAGCCTGAGCCTTGTGAATAATAATGGAGATCTTGTTTTTGAAGGAGAGATAACCGAATATTATATTTCACCCATGTCGGCCACCGCACAGAATACCGCTGCTCAAAACAGGCTAACGATTTCTGTGAATGTTCGATATTATAATACCCTGGAACCGGAAAAGGATTTTGAAAGACGTTTCTCGTTTTTTTACGATTATCCCGCAGCGACCCAGCTGGTAGGAGCAAACCTTGAAACTGCCCTTGATGAAATATATACCCGTTTGACCCAGGATATTTTCAATGCAGCTTTAACCGATTGGTAATGGATGTAAAGACGCTCACATATTTGCTGGAAAATCCGGGGGAGATCACCGCAGATCAAACCCGTGAGTTAGAAAAGCTCCTTGATGAGGCGCCCTATTTTCAGGCAGCCAGGGCCATTAGGTTAAAAGGTTTGAAAGAGCATCAGGAATTCAGCTATAATTCGGCCTTAAAAAAAACGGCTGCCTATACAACAGACAGGAGTATACTTTTCGACTTTATTACTTCTGAAGAATTCAATCAGAACCAGATTGCCAGGCAAATTCGTGAACAGGAGGAGCGATTAAAGGAGATCACTGTTTATGAGCCGGAAGAAGTGCATGGAAGGAAGAGTATAGATATCAATGAGGCTATAAGGATGAAGCAATCGGAGTCTGAGAGAGTGATGGACCCGGCTTTATTTGAAAAGCTTGAAAAACCGGAAATTGAGGAAGAATCTTTTTCAGAAGAAAATAAAAGACCATCTTACGAAGAGGAGCAATTGGGACTGGGAAAACCCCTGCAATTTGACCAGAAGGAATCTCATTCATTTTCTGAATGGCTGAAACTTACAAAAGCAACACCAATTGAAAGGGAGAAAGAAGAGAATGAAACTGAAGAAACAGAAGAGAGCAGGTCTAGAAAATTCGAGTTGATAGAAGAGTTCATATCCAAGAATCCAAAAATAAAACCCGGCAAAACTGCCAGTAAGGTGAATCTCGCAGACCAGAGTATGGCACCGCCGGAATCCTTGATGACAGAGACTTTGGCGAAGGTTTACCTGGAGCAGAAAAATTATAAAAAAGCCATCCAGGCTTATAAAATATTAATTTTGAAAAATCCCGAAAAAAGTGGTTTCTTTGCAGACCAAATTCGGGCAATAGAGAAATTACAAGATACTAATAACGAATAAGAATGAGCACATTCACTATTTTTTTAGCTTTAATAATCATCGTGGCATTTTTGCTGGTAGTTGTGATAATGGTTCAGAACCCAAAAGGAGGAGGGCTTTCTTCTTCTTTCGGAGGTGGCGGTCAGCAATTAGGAGGTGTTAAGAAGACCACAGATTTTCTTGACAAGAGTACCTGGACACTGGCTACATTACTGCTGGTTTTGATCTTACTTTCTAATGTTACCATTATGGATGCTCCTGGAGAAGCAGGACCCGGGGTTTTTGAAAGCGACGAGCCTGTAAATACTGAAGTTCCGGCTACACAAACTCCTGCGCAACAACCGGTGGAAACTGACAGCGCTCAGTAGTTTTAAGAAAATATTACAATTTGAAAATGCCAGCTTATGACAAGCTGGCATTTTTTGTTGGCTATTGGCAGAAATTAGGTGCTGGCATAATTTTAGAAATATCCCTAACCGACTTTAAAAAATTAATTAACCTAAAATAAAATTTGTAAAAAATGGGACTAAACATTAAACCGCTTTCAGACAGGGTTGTTATTGAACCTGTTGCTGCAGAGAATAAGACAGCATCTGGTATTATTATTCCTGAAACTGCTAAAGAAAAGCCGCAAAAAGGTAAGGTTGTGGCAGTAGGCGCGGGAACAAAAGACCACAAGATGACCGTTAAGGAAGGCGATATGGTACTTTACGGAAAATATGCAGGTACCGAGCTAAAACTTGAGGGTACAGATTATCTTATTATGCGGGAAGATGATATACTAGCGATAGTATAAGTTTCACTTCAATAAATTTTTTTCGCATTCGCGGAAGAAGAAATCATTAAAATTATTTAACCAATTTTTTTCAATAGTCTTAACATAAGTCTTGAAAATTAAAATTTAATAAAAATGGCAAAAGATATAAAATTTGACATCCAGGCCCGTAACGGGATCAAACGTGGAGTAGATGCTTTAGCAAATGCGGTAAAGGTAACTTTGGGCCCAAAGGGTCGTAATGTGATCATTAGTAAATCTTTTGGTGCGCCTACCGTAACCAAAGATGGTGTAACCGTGGCAAAAGAGATCGAACTTGAAGATCCATTGGAAAATATGGGAGCACAGATGGTGAAGGAAGTTGCTTCCAAAACCAATGATCTTGCGGGTGACGGTACTACTACTGCGACTGTTCTTGCTCAGGCTATCGTTAAGGAAGGCTTGAAGAACGTTGCCGCTGGTGCCAACCCAATGGACCTTAAAAGAGGTATAGATAAGGCTGTGGAAGCTTTAACTGCAGATCTTGCCAAGCAAACTAAAGAGGTTGGTGATTCATCAGAAAAGATCAAGCAGGTTGCAGCCATTTCTGCAAACAATGATGATAAAATAGGTGATCTTATCGCCCAGGCATTTGAAAAAGTAGGCAAAGAAGGTGTGATCACCGTTGAAGAAGCAAAAGGAACTGAAACTCACGTAGACGTGGTGGAAGGTATGCAATTCGACAGAGGTTACCTTTCTCCTTATTTCGTGACCAATTCAGAAAAAATGACAGCCGATCTTGAAGATCCATATATACTTCTTTTCGATAAGAAGATATCTTCAATGAAAGACCTGCTTCCTGTACTTGAGCCTGTAGCACAATCAGGAAAACCATTATTGATCATTGCTGAAGATGTGGATGGAGAAGCCCTTGCTACTCTTGTTGTTAACAAACTACGCGGATCACTTAAGATCGCAGCCGTGAAGGCTCCAGGATTTGGTGACCGTAGAAAAGCTATGCTTGAGGATATCGCTATCCTAACAGGTGGTACAGTGATCTCTGAAGAAAGAGGTTTCACTCTTGAGAACGCAACCATTGATATGCTTGGTACTGCAGAGAAAGTAGCTATCGATAAGGATAATACGACAATAGTGAATGGTGCCGGAGATGATCAGGCTATCAAAGATCGTGTGAATCAGATCAAGGCTCAGATTGAATCTACTACTTCAGATTATGACAGGGAAAAACTTCAGGAGCGTCTGGCGAAATTAGCCGGTGGTGTTGCCGTACTATATGTTGGTGCAGCTTCAGAAGTTGAAATGAAAGAGAAAAAAGACCGTGTAGATGATGCCCTTCATGCGACCAGAGCCGCTGTGGAAGAAGGAATCGTTGCTGGGGGTGGTGTTGCTTTAGTTAGGGCTCAGGCTGTTCTTGGCAAGATCAAAACTGAAAATGCTGATGAGGCTACAGGAGTTCAGATCGTTTCTAGAGCCATCGAATCTCCGCTGAGAACTATCGTTGAGAACGCAGGAGGAGAAGGTTCTGTAGTGATAAATAAGGTGCTTGAAGGTAAAAAGGACTTTGGATATGATGCGAAGACCGATCAATACGTAGATATGATGAAGGCTGGTATCATTGATCCTAAGAAAGTGACCAGAGTAGCTCTTGAAAATGCTGCTTCAGTTGCCGGAATGATACTTACTACCGAGTGTGCACTGATGGATATTCCGGAAGATAATGCCGGTGGCGGTGGAATGCCACAAGGTATGGGAGGCGGAATGCCAGGAATGATGTAAGATAGACATTAGAGCTTAGATCTTGTACTACAAGGTCTATCCGGCTTAATAAAAAAAACCTGCTTCTTGGTTGAAGCAGGTTTTTTTGTTTTATACCTGTTTGGGATTCAATTTGGTTCTTTCATATAGTCATAACCTCCTTTACGAAGGTTGATCCCAAATTCCAAATATGCTTTAAGACAGGCAAGGAAATTAGCCCAACCTCCGGAATTTCGACCATACCATTGAATTCCTTCTTTATCATCGGGCATTTTCCCTTCCGTAATTCTAACCAGAGTTTTGTTGTCAGATATTTTTTCAAGTTTGACCTCTACCAAAAGTGTCTTGCCAGGTGAACCCTCCCATTCAAACTCTATTAATTCAGGTTTTCTTATATTTTTTCCGGTCACCGGAAACTTTACGTCAAATTCGGGAAATTTCCAGGTAACCGTCTTTCCTTCTTCCAAAGCTCCCGTACTTTCGGAAATAAAGTAGTTGGACATTTTCTGAGGGTCGATAATAGCTTCAAAAACTTCATCTGCAGGTTTGGATATCTGCAAGGCCGATTTAATTTCAAGTTGTTTCATAAGATTTATTTAGGTAGAATTTGAAAGTTCGGAAAAATTATTCTTTTACTAAACTATTTAAAGCTTATTGCTAAGATGATTTGTTCTAATTAGTCCTTTATTATTTTATTTATCTTGACATGGCAAACTGACTGATCTTATGAATCAATATATTAAGAGACTTATCCTCTTTCTTGGCCCTATAATCTTTATTATTCTACAGATCCTGGGGAAACCTGCTTCAATGCCCGGGGAAGCTTTTGATGTTCTATGTGTTACTATCTGGATGGCACTCTGGTGGGTTTTTGAAGTGATCCCAATTGCGGTAACAGCAATTTTACCGATCATTCTATTTCCTCTAACCGGTGCGGTGGACATCGAAACTACCACCGCTGCCTTCGGCCATAAATATGTATTTCTATACCTGGGTGGTTTTATCCTGGCTGTGACCATCGAGAGATGGAATCTGCATAAAAGGATAGCACTTTCAATAATCAATATTATTGGAACAAATATCAGGTTCATTATTCTGGGTTTTATGGTCGCTACTGCATTTCTCTCTATGTGGATATCAAATACGGCGACAACGGTAATGATGCTTCCAATAGGCACAGCCATCATCGCTCAATTGAGGGATAATCCAGATACAGCAGATGATGAAAACAAACTTTTCGGAAAAGCACTAATGCTAGCGATAGCCTACAGTGCTTCTATTGGGGGAATAGCCACTCTGATAGGGACACCCCCCAACCTTGTTTTTGCAGGAATAGTGGAAGAACTCTATGGTATTGAGATCAGTTTTCTTAAATGGTTAATGCTGGGCTTACCTATTTCTATGGTACTTCTTTTTCTGTGCTGGAAATATCTCACGGTAAAGGCGTTCAATTTCAAACAGAGTAATTTTCCAGGGGGAAAGGAAGAAATACAACGCCTGTTGAATAAACTGGGAAAGCTGAACAGGCAGGAGAAACGGGTATTAGTAGTGTTTGTCCTTACCGCGTTTTGCTGGATTAGCCGAAGTTTTTTATTGCAACCTTTTCTCCCGTTTATTGACGATACCATTATTGCCATGGCAGCTGCAGTGGCTCTTTTTGTAATTCCTTCAGGTAAGCCTAAACAGAAACTTATCAGCTGGGAAGAGGCTGTAAAAATACCCTGGGGAATAATTTTACTCTTTGGAGGTGGGATGGCACTGGCTAAGGGGTTTAGTGATTCCGGTCTGGCTGTGTGGATAGGAGAGCAGCTTACCAATCTCGAAAACCTTCCGCTATTTATACTGGTGGTAGTGCTTATTGCCGCGGTAAATTTCTTAACGGAAGTGACTTCTAATCTCGCAACCACGGCTATGCTTTTACCTATACTTGCACCTATGGCTGTAGCCCTGGATCTGCATCCTTACTTCTTGATGGTTGGAGCTACCTTAGCAGCCTCCTGTGCTTTTATGCTTCCTGTCGCCACTCCGCCCAATGCGGTGGTATTCGGATCGGGACATCTTCGAATTCCCGATATGATAAGAACC
>JAWWBH010000001.1:0-47937 GCA_033721075.1 Christiangramia sp. | reverse complement strand
ATTCAGGGTGCGAAATAAAAAGGAAACTATCTATTGCTATAGTGAAATGGAGCGTAAACAGGCGATCGAAAAACTTTCCGGAAAAGTGGAGATCACCCGCTTTAAAGGTCTTGGTGAGATCTCGCCAGATGAATTCAAACATTTTATAGGCGACGATATCCGCCTTGATCCGGTGATGCTGGACAGGGAAAAATCTATAGAAGAAATGCTGAGTTTCTATATGGGTAAGAATACTCCAGACAGGCAGGAGTTCATTATAGACAACCTGAAAGTTGAACTTGATCTTGTAGAAGAACTTGGCATATGAGATTCACCAACCGCACAGAGATCAGGATAGTTCCTTCAATTTATATCGTTTTGATAGCGGTATTTATCACGAATGTTTTTGTGAACATTGAGATTATGGCTTCAGATACCGAACAGGAGATCGGATTCAGTCATTTTGTTCCGAACATCGTGACATTACTTCTTGGTTTCTATGTGCACAGGATTGGTCAGTCGTTTGATTTTGATAGTGATGGGGAGACGCTGAACTTTAAGAACAACGGGGTGTTCTTCTCCAGGTTCATGGAATACAGGGTCAAGAAAGCTGAATTCCCAAAACGAAAACTGGGGAAGTTCAAATTCGTTGATTATGGGATATATTCGGCACTTACCATTTATATCAAATCAAGAAGAAAAAAAGGATATAGAAAATATACATTCAATACTACATTTTTAAACCGAAAAAAGAAAAAGGGGATGGTGGCCTCGCTTCAAAAAGTGCTGGAAACCACACCTAAAGTTACTGCCTAATGGAAGAAAATCTAGACGGAGCTCAGGAAGAGCAGTTTGAAGAAAAGAAAGAAGAACTTATTAGGGTAACCGGAATGTACAAAGACTGGTTCCTGGATTATGCTTCATATGTGATCCTGGAACGGGCGGTACCCGCAATAGAAGACGGCTTCAAACCCGTACAGCGCCGTATCATGCACTCCATGAAAGACCTGGATGATGGGCGTTACAATAAAGTGGCGAATATTGTAGGACATACCATGCAGTATCACCCGCATGGTGATGCCAGTATCGGTGATGCTATGGTCCAGATCGGGCAGAAGGATCTGCTTATTGACACTCAGGGTAACTGGGGAAATATTCTAACTGGTGACCGTGCGGCTGCTCCTCGTTATATTGAGGCGCGTCTGTCAAAATTTGCTCTGGAAGTACTCTATAGCCCGAAACTTACCGAATGGCAATTATCCTATGATGGCCGTAAGCAGGAACCTGTTAACCTGCCTGTAAAGTTTCCATTGTTGCTTGCACAGGGAGCTGAAGGTATCGCCGTTGGTTTGAGCACCAGGATTCTTCCGCATAACTTTAATGAAATAATTGATGCCTCCATAAATCATTTAAGAGGTAAAAAATTCAAAATCTTCCCTGATTTCCCCACAGGAGGGATCGCCGATATCAGTAATTATAATGATGGTAAACGGGGAGGACGAGTTCGAATAAGGGCGAAGATAAGCCAGGTTGATAAAAATACGCTTGCCATTACTGAGATCCCTTACGGCACAAACACTTCCAGCCTTATAGATTCTATATTAAAGGCTAATGATAAAGGGAAGATAAAGGTTAAAAAGATCGAGGATAATACTGCCGCAGAGGTCGAGATCCTTATTCATTTGCCAAATAATATATCACCAGATAAAACCATTGATGCACTCTATGCTTTTACACAGTGCGAAAATTCACTGGCACCTTTGGGCTGTGTGATCATTGACCATAAACCAATTTTCCTCGGAGTTTCGGAGATTCTTCGCCGGTCTACAGATCATACGCTACACCTTCTTAAGAGCGAACTTGAAATAAAGCTTGACGAACTTGAAGAGCAGTGGCATTTTGCATCTCTCGAAAGAATTTTTATTGAAAACCGTATTTATCGGGATATTGAAGAGGAAGAGACCTGGGAAGGTGTTATTCAGGCTATTGATAAAGGTTTGAAACCTCACACTAAACATCTGAAGCGGGAAGTGACTGAAGAGGATATCGTGAGATTGACCGAGATACGTATCAAGAGAATTTCAAAATTCGATATAGATAAGGCTCAACAAAAGATTGATGCTTTGGAAGGAGATATTGCCCAGGTGAAACATCATCTGGATCATATTGTGGATTTCGCTGTGGATTATTTTATAAAACTTAAAAAGGATTATAGCTCTGGAAGGGAACGTAAAACCGAACTCCGCCTTTTTGAGGACATAGAAGCTACCAAGGTGGTGATAAGGAATACCAAGCTTTATGTTAACCGTTCTGAAGGTTTTGTGGGTACTTCCCTGAAAAAGGATGAGTATGTTACCGAATGTTCCGATATAGATGATGTGATCTGTTTTACGGCAGAGGGGAAAATGATGGTGACTAAGGTAGATACGAAGACATTTATAGGTAAGGATATTATTCATGTCGCGATATTCAAGAAAAAAGACAAGCGAACCATTTATAATATGGTTTATCGCGATGGAAAAGGCGGGAATACTTATGTAAAGCGTTTTGCCGTTACCTCAGTGACCCGTGACAGGGAGTATGATCTTACACAGGGCAAAAAAGACTCGAAAGTACTTTATTTCTCGGCCAATCCTAATGGAGAAGCAGAGGTGGTCACTGTTCTGTTAAGGCAGGTTGGCAGCATAAGAAAACTCAAGTTCGATCTTGATTTTGCCGATGTGCTGATCAAGGGAAGAAATGTGAAAGGAAATATAGTTACAAAATATTCGATAAAGCGAATCGAACTTAAGGAAGAGGGTGTATCTACTTTAAAACCCAGAAGGATCTGGTTTGATGAGACCGTAAAAAGACTCAATGTAGACGAAAGAGGAGAATTACTGGGGGAATTCAGGGGAGAAGACAGGTTGCTTATAATCACCCAGGATGGAATAGTAAAGACCATCAAGCCTGAACTTACCACGAGGTTCGACGAAGAAATGGTGATCCTGGAAAAATGGGTGAAGGATAAACCTATTTCCGCGATTTACTGGGAACCGGAAAAAGAGCGTTATTATGTGAAGCGTTTCTTAATTGAAAATCCCGATAAGGAAGAAAAATTTATTAGTGATCATGAAGATTCGTTCCTGGAGATAGTTTCAACCGATTATTATCCCAGGGCCGAAATAGTTTACACTAAACCTAAGGGAAAGGAACGTCGTGAGAATGAAGAGATAAATATTGAAGATTTTATTTCAGTAAAAGGCATTAAGGCTCTTGGAAATCAACTCACTACGGAAAAAGTGAATCAGATAAATCTTCTCGATCCAATGCCATATGAGGAGCAGGAAGAAGTTGAAGAAGAAACTGAAAAGGAAGAAAGTTCAGCAGAGAGCGAAATCAGCGGCGAGGATATAAAAGCTGGGAAAATTACCGTGCCCGAAAAGAAATCAGGTTCGGAAGGACAGGGATCTTTATTTGATGATTAATGGGTTTATTTAAGGAGTTTAAGGAGTTTGCTGTTAAGGGCAACATGATCGATATGGCAGTGGGTATCATTATTGGTACCGCTTTTAACAGTGTGATTGATGTACTTGTAAAACAGGTGATCATGCCGCCATTAAGCCTTATGACCGATGGTATCAGTTATGCAGATCGCAAAATGGTGCTGAGGGAAGCTGTGGGCTCTGAGGGAACCGCAGATTTTGTCCAGGAAGTTTCTATTGGATATGGATTGCTGATAGAAACCCTAATCGATTTTCTTGTTATAGGTTTCGTGGTGTTTATCGTGGTAAAATTTATGAACCGATTTCGTAATAAAGCCCAGGATCCTAAAAACGATAAGGTAGTGACGCCTAAGGACATCGAATTGCTTTCTAATCTTAACGATCTAATGGAGGAACAGAACAAAATCCTTCGCGAAAGGCAGAACTAATCTGCTGAGACTTTAACGACCTTTCCTCTGGCTTTCCTGGCCTGTCCCACCTGCCCGTACTCGAAGGTATAGCCATCCTTATTAGTGGTAAGTATCTTCATATGAATGGCTTTTTCTTCAGACATCCCGTCTGGATGAATATTTTTGAGAATGTATTCACAGTCGTTGATCCATCTTACTGACGATGTATCGGTCTTTCCCTGGAATTTTTCTATCTCAATGCTGTCGTTCCTAATAAAAGTGGAAGTGACCAGTTCTCCATTTAAGTAGGTCTCAAATTTAAAGGTCCCCGTGCGGAAATCTTCACAATTCCTTTCAGCATTAAAACAGGATGCTAAAACTAACAGGCTAATTAATCCCAGTACTTTTTTCATATCGCAAAATAATCCAATTTATCCGGGATAATCAATTTTCAAAAGCATCAAAACTACCATCTGTATAAAAAATAACGATCCTTTGAATAGTCTTGCCCGAAGAACTGGAAGACAGAACAGGAGGTAGTGGGGATGGATTTTTATCAGAAGCAGGTTCTTCGATTGGTGCAGTGGCGTCTTTCTCTTTGGAAACTACGCCGGTATTTTCCGGAGTTTCTGAAACAGACGGGAAACTACCTTTTCCATTTAGTAACCAGTAGAGTTCTACCTCAGGAAAATTCTTCACAATTTTCATTACAAAATCCAGGCTTGGCTTATTTCTTCCGGAGAGGATGTGAGATATGGAAGAACGGCCCACTTCGATTTTATCGGCAAACGAAGCGGCAGACAGATCATAATAATCCAGGATTTTATTAAGCCGGGAAGCAAATTTTTCAGTGTTTACCATTGTAACACATTTTAGAGGGTTTAGCCATTTACAAATGTAAATATTATTTACAATACAATCATGCTACATTTGTAAACTTCTTTATCTATGTAGAAGTTTAACTTTATGTAAAACTATCTAAGTTACTAAAAAAGAAATGTTTAAATATATAAATACAACAATATGGATATTTTCCTATTATTGTCCTTTCAAATGAATAACCAGTGTTTACAACTGTACACAATATCAGGTAAATCGACTGTTTACAATTGTAAAATATACAATGTTTAGTTTTGTAAACATGAAAAATGAATTACTTAAAGAGCTTTTTACTGATGAATATTATTCCGGGATAAAATTCAATGAAGTCTCCGGGAGGTATGTCACCATTTCAGATATTGAATATGCAGGTAAGAGATTTGATAAAGATTTTGAGATAAAGGAAATTGGCAGATCTGTTCAGGAAAGGCCAATATATAGATATAAATTAGGTGCTGGAAAAATTAAAGTTCTGGCCTGGTCTCAAATGCATGGTAATGAATCTACGACTACCAAAGCAGTGATCGATCTTTTGAATGCTTTTAAAAAAGAAGATTCTAACGAAGTTTTTTCAGGGATATTAAAGAATTGCAGTCTCTACATTATTCCTGTGTTAAACCCTGATGGGGCTGAAGCATATACCCGGGTAAATGCCAATTCTGTAGATCTTAACCGGGATCTTCAAAATTTGAGTCAGCCGGAGAGCAAGGTTCTAAAAGCGCAATATGATGCAATTAAACCGGAATTTTGCCTAAATCTCCATGATCAGAGAACAATTTTTAGTGCGGGTAATAAGCCTAAGCCGGCTACCCTGTCCTTTTTAACTCCTTCAAAGGACAAGGAAAGAAGCATAGATGTGTTCCGTAAAAAAAGTATGGGTGTAATAGCTGGAATAGCAGAAGACCTGAGAGATCAGTTGCCGGAACAGATTGGGAGGTACGATGATGCCTTTAATATAAATTGCGCCGGTGATACGTTTCAAAACCTTTCTACACCCACGATTTTATTTGAAGCTGGCCATATTTCTGATGATTATGAGCGGGAAGAAGTGAGAAAGTATGTTTTCAGGGCTTTGTTATCATGTATATACCAGATCTCATTTCGCCCGGATACTACATCTAATTATAAGGATTACCTGAAAATACCGGAAAATCAGAAATTATTTAATGATGTTATAATTCGGAATGTCCAGGTAGATGGTCACAAAAAGGATGTGAGCATTCAGTTTAAAGAGGTGTTAAGGGGGGCTAAGATCGAATTTGACCCGGTAATCGAAAAGATTGCCGATCACATACAAAATTTTGGTCATCGTGAAATAGATGGAAAGAATAGAAAACTCAAGCTTCCATGTGAAGAAAAAGTTGTCGAAAACGTTATAGTTAATAAAATTATCTTAAATACTGCAGAATTGCAGGTTAAATATGGATAATTATCAAATTAATTATCAATAATTCAATGATTTTGTCTTAATTTTGAACTTCATTAAAAAAGAAGTTTAAAGATGGCCAAGTTCAAATTAGACGAAACCGACCACCAGATTCTTGATATGCTTATCGAGAATACGAGGACTCCATTTACCGATATCGCCAAAAAACTGCTTATATCTGCAGGTACCGTTCATGTTAGGGTGAAGAAAATGGAGGAAGCAGGAATCATTATTGGTTCCTCACTGACCCTGGATTATAAAAAGCTTGGGTATGCGTTTATAGCCTATGTAGGTATATTCTTAAAGAGCACTTCCCAAACTAAATTTGTTCTTGAAAGAATAAATGAGATACCTTATGTGACTGTTGCTCACGTTACTACCGGGAAATTCAATGTGTTCTGTAAGATAAGGGCACGAAACACGCAACATGCCAAAGAAGTTATTTTCCAACTGGATGATATTGAAGGTATCTATCGTACTGAAACAATGATTTCATTAGAAGAAAGTATTAATGATAAAAAGCGGCTGATGCATTCTATTTTTAAAGACATGTAAAACAGTCCTAAACTTTTATTAAAGGCCCTTTAGACTGTTTTGTTTAAAGGGTTTTTTTATAATTTTAAATGAATCCGAATACCCTAAAATTAAATTATGCACAGAGAACCAAGATTAGATAGATTTAATGACAATGTACTTGCGAAATACCAGGTTTATAACAGTATTTTTCTAACATTGCCTTACGATGAGATTAGACAAACAGGTGCTCTTTTACCATTATTTCAGGAAATTTGCGAAACAGGCTTTAAGGAGAATAAAAATCCTTCTGAAATAGTAGACCGTTTCTTTGATAAATATGGCGAAGAGCCTTCCGAAGAAGACAAAATAGATCTGTTGTTTCGCTTTATTCAATATATAGAAAGGCAGGTTGTTCTTTTTGACGCCATTGAAGATGCTTCTTTTCCTATTGTAAATAACATGGACGGTCGTGGAACCCTTAGAAGTGTGAAGGAAGAAGCTGAAGCGAAGCAAAAGATTGAGGAATTAAAGGAATATTTAAGGAGGTTTAAGGTGCGACCAACCTTAACAGCTCACCCTACACAATTCTATCCCGGGAGTGTACTGGGGATAATCACAGATCTTGATAAAGCAATTCAGAAAAATGACCTTGTCAAGATCAAGCAGTTACTAGCCCAGCTGGGGAAAACTCCTTTCTTTAAAAAAGAGAAACCTACTCCATATGATGAGGCGGTTAATCTAATTTGGTATTTTGAGAACGTTTTTTATCAAAGCGCCAGCAAGATTCATAATTATATTCAACAAAACATATTCGATGGTGAAGATGTAGGGAATCAGGTGATCAATCTGGGATTCTGGCCTGGTGGTGACCGTGACGGGAATCCTTTTGTGACTACGGACATAACCCTGCGTGTGGCGAAGCGCTTAAGAAGAACTATATTTCTAAATTACTACAGGGACATAAGAAAACTTAAACGAAGCCTCACCTTTAGGGGTGTGAATGAATTGATGGGCGAGCTGGAAAAAGGCCTGTATGACTCAGCGATTTCTAAAACTGGAGAAGTTAAACTTCCACTTGAAGAATTCAAGTATAAACTTCATGAAATCAAAGAAATACTCATTAGAGATCATCAGTCATTATTTTTAGATGAAGTTGATGATATGCTGAATAAGGTAAACCTTTTTGGTTACCATTTCGCCACGCTCGATATACGTCAGGATGCCGGGATTCACCAGGATGTTTTAAATGAGGTTGTGGAAGTGACTTCAAAAGGAGATAAACTACTTCCTGCAGATTTTGGAGATCTCGACAACGATAAACAAATTGAGCTGCTTAGTAATGTTCAGGGTAAACTTGATCCTGAAGACTTTGAGGAAGGTATGGGGAAAGCCACTATTTCTTCCATCTATGCAATGCAGGAGATACAGGAGAAGAGTGGAGAGGCTGGAGCCAACCGCTATATTATAAGTAACTGTGGAAGTGTTCAGGGAGTTCTTCAGCCATTCGCGTTCTTAAGAATGTGCGGCTGGGAGAAGCCAAGTGTTGATGTGATCCCTTTATTTGAAACGGTTCCAGACCTTCAGGATGCTCATAATGTGATGGAAAAACTTTATACGAATCCTGTTTATAAGGAGCATCTCGAGCGGCGAGGTAACAAACAAACCATAATGCTGGGCTTTAGTGATGGAACCAAAGACGGTGGTTACCTTATGGCCAACTGGAGTATTTATAAGGCTAAGGAAGCCCTGACTAAAATTTCAAGAGAATACGGGATCAAAGTTGTCTTTTTTGATGGTCGAGGAGGGCCACCTGCAAGAGGGGGTGGAAAAACTCACCAGTTTTATGCTTCCTTAGGACCTACGATAGAAAATGAGGAGATCCAGATTACGGTTCAGGGACAAACGATTAGTTCGAATTTCGGAACCAAGGATTCATGTACCTATAACCTTGAGCAGTTATTAAGTTCGGGAGTTTCGAATGAGATATTTAGTGATGGTAAGAATATTCTTAGCGATGAGGACAGGAAAACAATGACGGACCTTGCTGAGATAAGTTATAATACCTATATGGATTTCAAAAAGCATCCGAGATTCATTCCATACCTTGAAAAAATGAGTACGCTTAAGTATTATGCCAAGACCAATATTGGTAGCCGGCCATCTAAGCGTAATAAATCTGCCGAATTGAATCTTTCTGATCTTAGAGCGATACCTTTTGTAGGAAGCTGGAGTCAGTTAAAACAAAACGTTCCGGGATTCTTTGGAGTTGGAACCGCAATGGAAGAACTCGAGAAGAGAGGAGAGTTTGACAGGGTAAAACAGCTTTATGAAAATTCTGAATTCTTCAGGACCCTCCTGGAGAACAGTATGATGAGCCTTACCAAATCTTTCTTCCCTTTAACTGCCTATATGAAAAACGACCCTGATTTTGGCGAATTCTGGCAGTTGATCCATGAGGAATTTGAAAGATCTAATAAGATGCTATTGAAAGTGACGGGATATAATTACCTGATGCAGAATCAACCTGCAATGAGAGCTTCTATTCAGGCCAGGGAACGAATTGTGCTTCCATTGCTTACAATCCAGCAGCATGCCCTTAGAAAGGTTCAGGAATTAAGCAAGAATTCCGATGTCGGGGAGAAACTTGAAATCTATGAGAAAATGGTCACCCGTTCGCTTTATGGAAATATTAATGCAAGTAGAAATTCAGCTTAATTAATATGAAAAAGTCAGAGCTAAAAAAAGATGAGATCGGAGAATTTTACTGGGGTTATATTAACCTGATTCCGGATGATGCCGAGCTAATTGGAACCTTAAAGAAGAATACTGAGGATATGGTTCAGTTTCTTAGATCGGTTCCCCCTGAAAAATGGCGATACAGTTATGCGGCGGGTAAATGGAGTGTCCTGGAAATGGTTCAGCATCTTATAGATACCGATCGCATCTTCCAGTACAGGGCTCTTTCTTTTTCAAGAAATGAAAGTAAATCCCTGCCGGGTTTCGACCATGATTCTTATGTTCTAAGTTCTGAAGCAGAGAAACGTGCACCGGCTGATTTGATTGATGAATTCAAACTGGTAAGGGAATCTGGTATTTCCCTGTTCAGAAGTTTTTCAAACGAAATGCTTTCAAGAAAAGGGGTTATGAATGATATGACTGCAACCGCCCGTGCCATTGGGTTTGTAATGGCCGGGCATGCGTTGCATCATAAAGATATCATTCGTAAAAGATATCTTTAATGTGGAATTCCATTAAAATAATTTTTAAACTCCTAAAGAAATCTTATATAAGCTGGAATAAAAATGAGCCATATGCTCGAAGCGCTACCATTGCTTATTATGCACTTTTTTCCCTTCCATCCCTTCTAATAATAGTAGTAAGCATCGCAGGCTATTTTTTTGGTCGCGAAGCTGTGCGTGGTCGGTTAATGGGAGAAATATCTGGCTTCATTGGCCAGGAGACGGCTGATGCGATCGAAAATATGATTGAAAATGCCGCACTTTCCCAGGAATCTACCTGGGCTGTTATTTTTGGACTGGCAATCCTGATCTTTGGTGCGACAGGTGTTTTCTTTCAGCTTAAGGTCGCGATGAACAATATCTGGAACGTGGCAGCTAAAAGGACCAATTTCCTGAGGCTGGTGCTGGACCGGGTAATATCTCTGGGCATGGTCCTGGTATTAGGCCTTCTACTATTAATCGCGCTGGTTGTATCTGCTGTACTAAGATTAATAGCTGATAAGATCGAGGAGTATTTACCCAATATAACCGAGGTGGTTGTATTTATAGCAAATTACGCACTTTCATTTTTCTTTATTACCACGCTTTTTGCGATGATCTTCAAGCTGCTTCCAGATATAAAGATCAGGCTTAGAACTACCTATATGGGGGCGGGACTCACCACAGCTCTATTCCTCATAGGTGAATTTATAATAAGTTTCTATTTTGGCCAAAGTGAGCCTGCATCGGTATATGGAGGAGCCTCTTCAGTAGTGCTTATCCTTTTATGGGTCTATTATACCTGTTTGATCCTGTTTTTTGGAGCTGAATTCACCGTCCAGTATGCATTGCTAAAAAAGGAAAAAGTGGAGCCCAATCGTTTTGGGGAACCGGCGATCTATCAGGAAATGAAAAAACTTGAGCAAAGACGTGTGCAGCTTAAGGAAGAAAAGCATATAATAGACAAACTCAAATCCCACCTCGATATTGAGGAGAAATCAGACAAAGACAATTCTTCGACTTAATAAAGGTTTAACTTAAAACCTCCCATTTTTAGTAGTGCCTTAATAGAAATTGCCTGAAGTGCTCATTATCTTTGAGTGAATCCAAAAAATAAAACTTAATTATGGAAAAGAGAATTGCAATTTTGGCCACTCACGGCTTTGAAGAAAGCGAACTTTCTTCACCTAAAGAAGCAATGGAGAAGGAAGGTTTTAAAGTTGATATAGTGAGTCTTGAAAAAGGAAAGATCAAGTCCTGGGATAAAAATGACTGGGGAAAGGAATATGAAGTAGATTATTCGATTGATGAAGTTTCTGCTAAAGATTATAACGCCCTGGTACTTCCAGGTGGAGTTATAAATCCTGATAAATTGAGAAGGGAAGAATCTGTACTTATCTTCGTGAGGGACTTTTTTAAACAAAGTAAACCTGTTGCTGCCATTTGCCATGCTGCCTGGACTTTAATTAGTGCAGAGGTTGTTAATGGTAGAACCATGACTTCTTTTAATTCAATAAGGAAAGATGTTGAAAATGCAGGAGCTCTTTGGGTAGATGAGGAAGTAGTTGTAGATGAAGCTCTTGTTACAAGCAGGAACCCCGATGATCTTCCGGCATTTAATGCAAAGGTGATTGAGGAAATAAAAGAAGGAAAGCACGATTTGCAACATGCTTAACTTAAAAGAAATTGATTTAAAAAAGAAAGGAACGCCATTCGCGTTCCTTTCTTTTTATTTATCCAGATCCTCCTCATCAGAGTCTTCGTCATCTTTTTCAGGGATTTCAACGATTGGGTCATTGAATTCCGAATCATCGTAGTCATCCTCATCAAAATTCGCCATGGTGTTTTCCAGACGGGTACTAACCTTTACAAGGTACACTGTGTCATCTGTACGCACTTCTACAGCATCAACGGTCTCATTTTTGGCATTTTTAAATGAAATGATTTGATCATCATCATAGCCGTCCGGGTATTTTTCAACCAACAGGCCAAGAATTTCAGGAGTGAGCTTTTTGTAATCTACGATTATCCTTTTCATAGTTTGAATGGTTTATGCAAGTATAAATAAAAAAATAAATTGCATACAAAACATTAGAGGTATTTATATTTAATTTTTAACGAGTTAAAAATCAATTATTTAAATACCAGTCGAATGCACTTTCTATAAGCTTATCTGGCACCACAACATCTATGACAGGATTCCCAATATCAGCTAGCAATACAAAATTGATATTACCTCGCTCATTCTTTTTGTCAAATTTCATCAATTCCTTTATCTCAATAATATCTTCCTTTGAAAAAGTTTCCTTTCCGTAGATATTCTTTATCACCTCATTAATATTCTCAAATTTTTTCCTGGGAAAATTCTGTAATTCGGTGGATAGATATGTTTCCAGGATCATTCCCGCGGCGATCGCTTCCCCGTGAAGAAGTCTTTTCTTTTCAGGATGGGTAAGGCAATAAGATTCTATAGCATGTCCAAGCGTATGCCCGAAATTGAGAGTTTTTCTCAGGTTTTTTTCGAAGGGATCTTTGGTGACAATCTCCTTCTTTATTTCTACAGATTCTTTAATGATATCTTCCAGGTGAGAAAGGTCAAGTTCGTCCAGTTTTGATGCTTTTTGCCAGTAGGTTTCGCTCGCGATCAACCCATGCTTCAAAATTTCTGCGAGTCCGCTTCTCATTTCCTCCTGCGGAAGGGTGCTAAGAAACTGAGTGTCTATCAAAACCATTTCAGGTTGATTTATCACACCAATCTGATTCTTAAGATTCCCCAGGTCTACCCCGGTTTTACCTCCAACCGATGCATCTACCATTGCGAGCAGGGTAGTGGGTATATTTATGAACTGTATACCGCGCTTAAATGCCGAAGCTACAAATCCGCCCAGGTCGGTAACAACGCCGCCACCTAGATTTATCATAAGGCTTTTTCGGTCTGCTTCCAGTTCTGAAAGTGCATTCCAGACGCCTTCACAGGTTTGCAGATTCTTGAATTCTTCGCCGGCTTCTATTTCAATGACCTCCGTATGCTGATTGTTTTTCAAATGTTGCATGAACCTTCCAAGACAATGCTCATGGGTGTTGCCATCTACAAGAATAAAGATCTTTGAAGGATCATTTTCAGTAAGAAATTCATTTAGTGCGAGGTACGCCTTTTCAGCATACAGAACCGGATTCAGAGAAGCCGTTAAATCATTCATTTTACTAGGTTTTAAGCCCCGAAATTAAAGAGAAAATATTAATAAAATCAAGTTTCAATAAGTATATTTGCGCTAATTACTACCACAGCATGATTAGAAAGAAAATTTTTAATAACACTAAAGCAGCATTCAAGCTAAAATCGAATACAGAACTTGACAGAGCGCTTTTCCTTTTCGGATTAATGAACCGGCCAACTATAGTAAAAGCTGGTACTTTTTTAACCAATCTTTCTTTAAAATTACATCTGCCCGTTGAGACAATTATCAAAAAAACAATATTTGAACAGTTTTGCGGGGGAGTGACCGAAGAAGACTGCAAACCGGTCACGAAAGAAATGTATGACGAAAACCTTCACAGCATACTTGATTATTCAGTGGAAGGAAAGGAAACTGAGGCTGAATTTGATGCAGCCATGGAGAAAAAGCTTAGCCTTGTTGAATATGCCAAGAAAAGCGATGAAATTTCTTTTGCCATGTTCAAGCCTACCGGGATTGGAAGGTTTGAGATATGGGAAAAAGTAAGCGAAAAGATAAACCTTACAGAGGAGGAAAAAGAAGAGTGGGAAAGAGTGCAGAAGAGAGTGGATACTCTATGTAAACGAGCCTGCGAATTAAAGGTGAGATTGTATGCAGATGCTGAAGAGACTTGGATGCAATCAGCTGCAGATGATCTTATGGAGGAGATGATGCGTAAGTATAATAAAGAGGAAGTTCTCATTTTTAATACACTCCAGTGTTATAGGTGGGATCGTCTCGATTATCTGAAAGATCTTCATGAAAAAGGTAAGAAAGAGGGCTTTAAGATAGGAGCGAAAATTGTTCGCGGGGCCTATATGGAAAAAGAAAATGCCCGTGCAAAGAAACTCGGCTATCCCACTCCGATATGTGAAAGCAAGGAAGCTACAGATGTTAACTTCAACAGCGTGCTGTCCTATTGCCTTAATCATTTGGAAGATATTTCGGTATTCATAGGGACTCATAATGAAGTGAGCAGTTACCTTGCCCTCCAGATCATTGAGGATAAAGGCCTTTCTATTGATGATAAACGAATCTGGTTCAGCCAGTTATATGGGATGAGTGATCATATTAGTTATAACCTGGCTAGGAAAGGTTATAATGCCGTAAAGCTGGTACCGTTTGGTCCGGTACGGGATGTTGTGCCATATCTTCTTCGAAGGGCTCAGGAAAACACTTCGGTAAAGGGACAAACGGGGCGTGAACTTTCACTACTTCGTGAAGAAAGAAAACGAAGAAAAGGTCACGAATCTACCAAACACCATCGCGAATAATTTAGATTATGCGCTGGCTGGCAAAGCTTGTCTTCTTTAATATTTTAGGTTGGAAACTGGAAAATCACTTCGATCCTGCTGTTAAGAAATGTGTGGTGATCGTTGTTCCGCATACAAGTTCCTATGACTTTTTCATTGGAATCCTTGTACGAAAGGTCATTGGAGTACATATCGACTTTGTTGGGAAAAAAGAATTGTTCAGGCCGCCCTTCGGCTGGTATTTTAAAATGGTAGGCGGATCGCCAATAGACCGTACCGGAAACCAGAAAAAGGTTGATGCAATCGCCGAATTGTTTGAAAAGAATGAGGTCTTTAGGCTGGCTCTTTCTCCGGAGGGTACCAGAAAGAAAACCGAGAGATGGAAAACCGGTTTCTATTTTATAGCCTTAAAGGCCCGGGTGCCAGTTATTCCTGTGGCCTTTGATTTCGGGACCAGAACTGTTACTATCCATACTCCGTTTCATCCTGGTGGGAATCTGGAAAAGGACCTTGTTGAAATACAACATCTATATAAAGGAGTGGAGGGGAAGATCCCTGAAAACTTCTGATTATTCTTCTGAAGTTTCCATGGTATGATAAACGTTCTGAACGTCATCATCCTCTTCCAGCTTTTCCAATAATTTCTCAACATCGGCAGCCTGCTCTGCATTAAGACTTTTGGTCACCTGCGGGATCCTTTCAAAACCTGAAGATATGATCTCTATTTCACGATTTTCCAGTTCTTTCTGGATGCTGCCAAAATATTGAAAAGGCGCATAGATATGAATGCCATCCTCGTCCTCGAATACTTCTTCGGCACCAAAATCTATAAGTTCCAGTTCCAGTTCTTCGGGGTCTATACCTTCATTATTGATCCTGAAGTTACAGGTGTGATCGAACATGAATTCAACAGAACCAGATGTTCCAAGGTTCCCGTCACATTTATTGAAGTGGGAACGGATATTTGCCACGGTACGATTATTATTATCTGTGGCGGTCTCTACCAGTACAGCGATCCCATGTGGCGCATAGCCTTCAAAAAGAACAATCTTATATTCTCCCTGTGATTTATCGGAAGCTCGCTTGATAGCCCGCTCAATATTATCCTTAGGCATGTTAACGCTCTTGGCGTTCTGAATCACCGCACGTAATTTCGCATTGGTGTCAGGATCCGGGCCACCTTCCTTAACGGCCATTACGATATCTTTTCCTATTCGGGTGAATGCTTTGGCCATTGCCGACCAGCGTTTCATTTTACGTGCTTTTCTAAATTCAAATGCTCTTCCCATGGTAGCTAAAAATAATATTCGGGCAAAAGTATAAAAAAGCTCCTAATATTTCTTAAAAAAATTAGGAGCCTTAAGTATATAAATAATGCAATTTTAATTTGAAGGATCCACTATTTCTTCTATTGCACGTGCCATTTTAAAATCTTTTTCCGTTACACCATCAGCATCATGGGTGGAAAGTGAGATTTCCAGTTGATTGTAGACATTTCCCCAGTTTGGATGATGCTGCTGAGCTTCTGCTTCAAAAGCGATACGGGTCATCACTGTAAAGGCTTCTTTAAAGTTCTCAAATTGGAAGGAGGTGTGGATCGCTTTTTTTGCATAGGTCCAACCTTCCAGATCATTTAATTTAGCCTGGATTTCGTCTTCACTTAATTTTTTCATCAGTTTAAGTTTTTGGTTTTACTTAAATTTAGAAATTAAGACATGAATAAATAGGGGATAGGCATGCTTTAATATAAGATTAACAGCTATTTCTTTGTAGAAGCCTCTATAACCTGGCTGATCGTGATCTCCAGATTTTTAGGAAGTTTATTGTCCTTAGGTAGCACCGCCAGGAATCTGTCATAGTTAGAGTCATACACGTTCTTGAATAGTGGATTCTCATAGCCTAATCCCTCACAAATTTCTTCAATGAAATCTTTTTGATGTATAAGGTCTGAGCTTCCCAGGTGAAAAACTCCCTGCCTGCTCCTGTTGATAATATAATGCAACTGCTGAGTTACCTTCTGGATTTCTGTTGCATTAATCACCACATTGGGGAACACCTCCAAAGGTTCGCCAAGGTCAATAATAGTCTTTATCTCTTTTATCCTAGGAGTGGCCTTTCCGAAGACCATAGGCAGTCTCACGATATTATATTGATGATTGGGCAGTCTTAATAACGCGTTTTCAATTTTTATCTTGAAACGTCCATAAATGCTCTGGCTAAGCGTCTTGTCATACTCATAGGATGGATAATTGGTAAAGGCGTCAAACACATTTGCTGAACTAATGAAAATTAGTTTGCTATTGTGCTTTAATATGTAGTTGATAATATAAAAATGAGTGGCAACCTGTGCATCAAAATTTCCCCGTAATGCCGAAATGATCACATCTGGCTTTAAAGTCTCAAGAAGGATCTCGATATTTTCAGTTTCCATATCGAAGTGATGGAACTGATTATTGCCGCTGAAGAATTCGTTTTCGGTGCGGTAGGTCCCATGGGTATCAAAATAGGAGCATAGCTCTTTATATAAGGCGTTGCCTATAAATCCGCTAGCTCCTAAAATGAGTATCTTTTTCAAATAAATTAGCCTTTATAAAAGGGCAGTTTTACCTGAGTCGCAGGAACAGCTTTTTTTCTAATCTGAATTAAGATTTTATTTCCCACACCTGCGATCTCTGTCGGTACATATCCTAAGCCTATTCCTTTTTCAAGGGAGGGAGACATGGTGCCCGATGTTACTTCTCCAATTTTCTTACCATTCTCGTCAACAATATCATATCCTTTGCGCGGAATTCCTCTTTCATCCAGTTCAAAGGCAATAAGTTTACGCTTTGGACCCTTCTCTTTTTCCTCCTTTAAGGCTTCACTATTGATGAATTCCTTGTTGAATTTTGTGATCCAGCCCAGGCCTGCCTCAATAGGGGATGTAGTTTCGTCAATATCATTTCCATAAAGACAGTATCCCATTTCAAGTCGAAGTGTATCACGTGCGGCCAGACCTATAGGTTTGATCCCAAAATCCTTGCCTGCTTCCATTACCGCATCCCAAATTTGCTCAGCGTCTTCATTCCTGAAATAGATTTCGAAGCCGCCACTACCTGTATATCCGGTAGCCGAAACGATTACTTTATCCACCCCCGCAAAGGTTCCCACTTCAAAAGTGTAGAACTTCATATTTTCAAGATCTATATCGCTTAGGGACTGCATCGCTTCTGCCGCTTTTGGCCCCTGTATGGCAAGCAGTGACATTTCATCGCTCATATCACGCATGGTAGCATCCATGGTATTGTGATGTGCGATCCAGTTCCAGTCTTTTTCAATATTGGAGGCATTCACTACTAAAAGATATTTTTCTGCATCTATCCTGTAAATGATGAGATCGTCTACAATCCCTCCGTCATTATTTGGCATACATGAATATTGTGCCTTACCATCTACCAGCTTGGAAGCGTCATTAGAACTGATTTTTTGAATAAGATCAAGTGCATTTTCTCCCGAAATAAGGAATTCACCCATATGTGATACATCAAATACCCCAAGTTTTTTTCTTACTGTTTCATGTTCGATATTCACACCTTCGTAAGACACCGGCATATTGAAACCGGCAAAGGGAACCATTTTGGCGTTAAGGTTTTTGTGCTTTGCAGACAGGGCTATTTCTTTCATTTTTTTCAAAAATTTGCCCAAATTTATTCAATTCAGGATGAATACAATATTTATTTAAGCTTTTTATAGCAGATTATGGGAAATGATTCTTTAAGTTTATCTTTGAGATAGTTCAAAATTGAAAATGACTTCTATGAAAATACTTTCTGCAGAACAACTTTCAGAAGCCGATAAAATAAGTATTGAAAGGCAGAAAATCACTTCTGCAGAACTAATGGAAAGGGCTGCGACCCTGGTATTTAATGAAATTCATAAAAGGTTGCAGGGAGCTCCAATCCCGGTTAAGATATTTTGTGGAATAGGAAACAATGGAGGTGATGGCCTGGTGGTAGCCAGGCATTTAATTCAACATGGTTATCATGTGACAGTCTATGTGGTAAATTACAGCGATAAGAGATCTGATGATTTCCTTTACAATTATGAACGCTTGAAGGAAGTTACTAATGACTGGCCTCAACTTATTAAAACCAGGAAGGATTTTCCCAGTATGGATACCGGGGACTTTATTATAGATGCAATTTTCGGAATAGGTTTGAATAGGCCTATCCAAGGCTGGCTGGCAGAACTCGTAAACCAGCTTAACGATTCCCAGGCATTCATTCTATCTATCGATATGCCCAGCGGATTGTTTTCAGACAGGGTTCCTGAAGATGGTACGGCAGTTATTGAAGCTGATTATACTTTGAGCTTCCAGAATCCCAAGCTGGTTTTCTTTCTTCCCGAAACCATGGATTATGTAGGGGATTTGCAAATAATAGATATTGGCCTTGACAGAGAATTCATTACCGGTATCAGGTCTAAAACCTTTCTTATCAACAAAGAGTCGGTACTTCCGTTATATAAGAATAGAAAAAAGAATACCCATAAAGGTAATTATGGCCATGTTTTGATAGCTGGAGGTAGTTATGGGAAAATGGGAAGTGTACTGCTAACGGCCACTGCGGCATTAAGAACAGGATCGGGTTTATGTAGTTTGTATATTCCAAAATGTGGATATGAGATCATTCAAACAGGTCTTCCGGAAGCAATGGTTCTAACCGATTCTGAAAATAATTTTTTAAGCGATTATCCTGACGATTTTAAAGCAGATGTTGTGTGCTTCGGAATGGGAGCAGGAACTAATGAAAAATCAGTTAATGCCTTTAGAAAACTATTGGAGAATTCAGATTCCCCCATGGTAATAGATGCTGATGGACTCAATATTCTTTCAGAAAATAAGGAACTTTTGAAATTGCTTCCAAAGAATTCAGTTCTAACTCCTCATCCCGGGGAATTGAAAAGACTTATAGGAGATTGGAAAGACGATTTCCATAAACTGGAGTTGGTAAAATCTTTTAGCAAAAAATATGAAGTGATCGTCGTGATAAAAGGCGCACATACCTTTACTATTAATCGGGATGAGATCTTTATAAATAACTCAGGGAATCCTGGTATGTCTACCGCCGGAAGCGGTGATGTGCTCTCCGGAGTGATTACTTCGCTGATTGGCCAGGCTTATGATCCTGTTGCAGCCGCTGTTCTGGGAGTTTATATTCATGGCCTATCAGGAGACATCGCTTCTATGGATTTGGGTTACGAAGGAGTCCTGGCCGGAGATATAGCAAAGAATATTGGAAGAGCCATAAAGGAATTATTCAAAAATGAAATTAAAGATCAGAAAAATTGATAGGAGATTATTGAAAATATCGTCATTTAAGTTACTAATTATTTGGAATCTCATTTTCGAAGTAAGATTTTTGCATCCCATAAAACCAAACCAATAAAATGCAAAGTCATCATTATATAAGTTCTGCAGTTTTAGATATCGAAGTTATTCATGAAGTCATTAAAACTGGAAAGAAATTAGCTCTAAGTGATGAATCCAGGCTGAATATTGAAAAATCCAGGAGATATCTGGACAATAAGATAAAGGAGAGCGACACTCCTGTTTATGGGATTAATACCGGCTTTGGAGCACTTTGTAATGTAAAGATCACCTCAGAAAAACTTACTGAACTTCAGGAGAACCTGGTAAGGTCTCATGCCTGTGGAACTGGTGATAAGGTTTCCAAATCTGTGGTTAAATTAATGCTATTGCTAAAAATTCAATCTCTCAGTTATGGAAATTCGGGAGTAGCATTGCAAACCGTGGAAAGGCTTATTGATTTTTATAATGATGACATTCTGCCTGTGGTTTATGAGCAGGGCTCCCTGGGAGCCTCGGGCGACCTTGCTCCATTAGCTCATCTTGCATTACCACTAATAGGGGATGGAGAAGTCTATTTTGAGGACAAGGTTATCACGGGGGAAGAATTGCTTAGAATTAAAGATTGGGAACCCGTTAAGCTGCAAAGCAAGGAAGGATTGGCCCTTCTTAACGGAACTCAGTTTATGAGCGCTCATGGCGTTTATGCCTTACTCAAGGCATATAAGCTGTCTTATATGGCCGATCTTATTGGTGCGATTTCCATAGATGCTTTCGATTGTAATCTTTCGCCATATGATGAGCTGGTACATTTGGTGAGACCTCACAGAGGGCAAATAAAGACCGCGGAAAGAATTCGAAATTTCCTTGAAGGAAGTGAAATAGCGCAGACTGAAAAGGATAATGTGCAGGATCCATATTCTTTTAGATGCATCCCTCAGGTGCACGGTGCTTCCAAGGACACTCTTTCATTTGTAAGAAAAACGGTGAAAACCGAAATTAATTCGGTGACAGATAATCCGAATATTTTCATAGAGGCTGATAAGATCATTTCTGGAGGGAATTTTCATGGGCAGCCACTGGCTCTGGGACTGGATTACCTGGCAATAGCCCTTTCAGAACTCGCCAATATTTCCGAAAGAAGAACATTTCAACTGGTATCAGGTTTGAGGGGACTTCCTAATTTTCTGGTTGAAAATCCCGGTCTTAACAGTGGATTTATGATCCCACAATATACAGCTGCCAGTATTGTAAGTCAGAATAAGCAATTATCAAGTCCGGCTTCTATAGATTCGATAGTTTCATCAAACGGCCAGGAAGACCATGTAAGTATGGGAGCGAACAGTGCAACTAAACTTCTAAAGGTTGTCGAAAATTTAAATACGGTCCTGGCAATAGAACTTTTTAATGCCTCACAGGCGATTCATTTCAGGGAACCAGCCAGAACATCTGAGCGGCTAAATGAAATACTGAATGAGTTTAGGAATAGTGTTCCTGTGCTTACCGAAGACAGAACGATGGCTCCTTACATCAGGAAAGCGAAAGATTTTATCGAGAATTTTGAAGTTGAAGATTTCGCCGATTAGATTTTTGTTTTTATCCAATCAACAGCTTCCTCTAAGGTTCGAAATACTTCGAATGAATTACTGCCTTTGTAGAATTTTCTTTCAACCTGATCGGCATTTCGCAGGGTCATTTCATTCTCGCTAACTACAGCAATGGCTCTAAGGTTTTTTGTATTCGCCGATTCGAAATAGACAATTGGGTCTACCGCGTAGGAATTTACCCTGTGGGAAATGTATCCGTAATTTTCCTCTTTAAAAATTTCTTTGCCGAGGTCTAATAACTTTTTGTTGTTTTCCACATCAAACAGCACACCTTCATTAAGTTTAGCAATAAGGATATTCTCATGAATGGTGACCTGTCCAAAGTCAAGTTCAATTTGTTTAGGTAACATTTATTGGGGCTTAATGGGTACTAAATTTATATCAAATTGAACAAATGTGAAAATAAATAAAATAAAAAAGCCGCTTTTAAATGCGGCTTTTTTATTTTATTTATTTCATATCTAATTAAGATTCAGTTTCTTCTACCGATTTCTTAATGTCTATCGTTAAGATATTTTTATCTTCATCAAGGTCCATAACTATAGAGTCTCCTTCTTTAAGTTTGGAGGTGATAATTTCCTCTGCCAGTGCATCTTCAATATATTTTTGAATTGCTCTGTTTAATGGACGGGCTCCATATTGCTTATCAAAACCTTTCTCTGCAATGAAGTCTTTCGCTTTATCAGTAAGGCTGAGATCATAACCAAGCCCGTGAATTCTATCGAATAATTTTGCAAGTTCGATGTCAATGATCTTATGAATATCCTCTCTTTCAAGCGAGTTAAAAATCACAACATCATCGATACGGTTCAGGAATTCAGGAGCAAATGCCTTTTTAAGAGCATTTTCAATTACACTTCTGGTATTGTCATCTGCCTGCGATTTTTTGGCAGAAGTTCCAAATCCTACTCCCTGGCCAAAATCCTTAAGTTTTCTTGCGCCTATATTGGAGGTCATTATGATTATCGTGTTTCTGAAATCGATCTTTCTTCCAAGACTGTCAGTCAAATATCCATCATCAAGAACCTGAAGCAGCATATTGAAAACATCTGGATGGGCTTTTTCTACCTCGTCCAGAAGTACTACGGCATAAGGTTTTCTCCTTACTTTTTCGGTTAACTGTCCACCTTCTTCATAGCCAACATATCCCGGAGGCGCTCCAATCAAGCGGGAAACGGCGAATTTTTCCATGTATTCGCTCATATCTATCCTGATTAGGGCATCTTCGTTATCAAAAAGTTCGCGGGCTAGTACCTTTGCCAACTGGGTTTTACCAACACCTGTTTGACCAAGGAAGATAAAAGACCCAATGGGTTTATTGGGATCTTTAAGTCCGGCCCGGTTACGCTGAATAGCTTTAACAACTTTTCCAACTGCTTCATCCTGACCAATGACCTTACCTTTGATCTTCTTAGGTAATTCCACAAGCTTATTACTCTCGGTTTGAGCGATCCTGTTCACAGGGATTCCGGTCATCATGGAAACAACATCGGCCACACTTTCTTCGGAAACCGTTTCTTTATGTTTTTTAGACTCTTCTTCCCATTTTTCCTGGGCCAGGCTTAATTCTTTTTCAAGGTTCTTTTCGTCATCCCTTAATTTTGCAGCCTCTTCGTATTTCTGCTTCTTAACTACAGAATTCTTATTCTCTCTAACTTCCTCAAGTTTTCTTTCAAGGTCCAGGATCTGTTTTGGAACATCGATATTCGTAATATGTACCCGTGATCCGGCTTCATCCAGCGCATCTATAGCTTTATCTGGAAGAAACCTGTCTGTCATATATCTATTGGTGAGTTTTACACAAGCCTGTATCGCCTCATCGGTGTAAGCCACATTGTGATGCTCTTCGTATTTATTTTTAATATTATTCAGGATCTCTATAGTTTCCTCTACTGTAGTAGGTTCAACAATTACCTTCTGGAATCTTCTTTCCAGAGCTCCATCTTTTTCAATGTACTGTCTGTATTCATCCAGGGTAGTGGCTCCAATACATTGAATTTCACCCCTGGCGAGAGCGGGTTTGAACATGTTACTCGCGTCCAGACTTCCAGTTGCTCCACCTGCACCAACTATGGTGTGAATTTCATCTATGAATAGTATGATATCATCATTCTTCTCAAGCTCGTTCATAACGGCCTTCATTCTCTCTTCAAACTGGCCGCGGTATTTGGTTCCGGCAACCAGACTTGCCAGGTCAAGGGTAACAACCCTTTTGTCAAAAAGGATCCTTGATACTTTTCGTTTAACAATTCTTAAAGCAAGACCTTCAGCAATTGCCGATTTACCTACTCCAGGTTCTCCAATTAAAAGAGGGTTGTTCTTTTTTCTTCGGCTCAGGATCTGGGAAACCCTTTCGATTTCCTTTTCTCTTCCTACAACCGGATCCAGTTTATCCAATTCTGCAAGTGATGTAAGGTCTCTTCCGAAGTTATCCAGAACAGGAGTCTTGGATTTTTTAGAAGTTTTTCCGGTGCCTCCACTACTACTGAATGGATTTTCCCTGGTGGTTTCATCACCACCGTCATCATCTGAAAAAGATTCTGCTGCAGGGCTATCAGAGAAATCATCTTCATCACTTGCGATCATGTATTTAAACTGATCTTTTACTCCGTCGTAATCTATTTTCAATTTGTTCAGCAATTTAGTGGTGGGATCGTTTTCATTTCTCAAAATGCATAAAAGCAAGTGAGCAGTATTAATAGATGAGCTCTGAAAGAGTTTGGCTTCAAGGAAAGTCGTTTTCAAAGCACGCTCAGCCTGCCTTGTCAAATGCAGGTTTTTCTTCTCATTATTTATTGTAACTGTATTAGGGTTTGCAGGGCTTAAGATTTCAACTTTACGTCTCAAGTGGCCAAGATCTATTTCCAGAGCATTCAATATCTCTATAGCTTTACCATCTCCATCTCTCAGCAACCCAAGCATAAGATGTTCTGTCCCGATAAAATCGTGGCCGAGTCTTAATGCTTCCTCTTTACTGTAAGCAATAACATCTTTTACTCTTGGTGAAAAATTATCATCCATTTTATCTTCCTTTCTCAAAGTTATTTTCACTCGAATTTGGTCAAAAACTGTACCTAATAAGGAGTTAGTAGCTAATTGACAAAATTACTTTCAATTTTCAAAGTGTAAAATAGTGAACTTATTAACCAAATCACAATAAAAATTTGTTAATAAAAATAAGGCTAATGCTGAGCTGAATCCCCTAAAAAAGGGATAAAATATGTAAATTGCCCCTTAGATTTTTATAGAGATAAATTAAACTTTAAAATATGGCTGAAGGAGAAAAGCTAATTCCTATCAACATTGAAGATGAAATGAAATCGGCCTATATCGATTATTCGATGTCGGTCATTGTGTCACGTGCGTTGCCAGATGTGCGTGATGGTTTAAAACCGGTTCACAGAAGAGTATTGTACGGGATGTACGAACTTGGGGTTCTATCCAACAGGGCCTATAAGAAATCGGCGAGAATCGTAGGAGAGGTATTAGGTAAGTATCACCCCCATGGAGATTCATCGGTATACGACACTATGGTTAGAATGGCACAGCACTGGAGCATGAGGTATATGCTTGTGGACGGTCAGGGTAACTTTGGGTCTGTTGACGGTGATAGTCCTGCGGCTATGCGTTATACTGAGGCGCGTATGCGTAAGATCAGTGAGGATATGCTTGCTGATATTGATAAAGAAACAGTAGATACCCAGTTAAACTTTGATGATTCATTAAGCGAGCCTGTTGTAATGCCAACACGAGTTCCAAACCTTTTGGTTAATGGAGCCAGTGGTATTGCCGTAGGTATGGCGACCAATATGCCTCCCCATAATCTTTCAGAAGTGATTGACGGGACGGTAGCATATATTGAAAATCATGATATTGAGATAGACGAGCTTATCCAGCATATAAAAGCTCCAGATTTTCCTACCGGAGGAATCATTTATGGTTATGAAGGTGTAAAAGAAGCTTTTAAAACAGGTCGCGGAAGAATAGTTATGAGAGCCAAATCTCATATGGAAGAAATCAACGGAAGAGAATATCTTGTGGTGACAGAAATTCCATATCAGGTTAATAAGGCTGATATGATTAAGAAAACTGCCGATCTTGTTAATGAGAAAAAGATCGAAGGTATCAGTCTTATAAGGGACGAATCTGATCGAAACGGGATGCGAATCGTATATCAGCTTAAGAGAGATGCAATTCCTAATATTGTACTTAATACTTTATTTAAGCATACGGCACTTCAGTCATCATTCAGCGTAAATAATATTGCACTGGTAAATGGCAGACCGGAGATGCTGAATCTTAAGGATCTTATATATCATTTCGTTGAGCACAGGCATGATGTAGTAGTTCGCAGGACAGAGTTTGATTTACGTAAAGCAAAAGATCGTGCTCATATCCTGGAAGGTTTAATTATAGCTTCAGATAATATTGATGAAGTTATCGCTTTAATTAGAGCATCTTCTAATGCAGATGAGGCCAGAACTAAATTGATGGAGCGATTTGAGCTTTCTGAACTTCAGGCAAAGGCAATCGTAGAAATGAGGCTAAGACAGCTTACAGGTCTGGAACAGGACAAACTGAGAGCTGAGTATGATGAGATATTGAAAACAATTGAAGATCTTGAGGATATTCTTGCCCGAAAGGAGCGTAGAATGGAAGTTATAAAAGATGAGCTCCTTGAGGTTAAAGAAAAATATGGTGACCCAAGACGTTCACAAATTGAATACTCTGGCGGAGATCTTAGCATTGAAGATATGATCCCTGATGAAAGTGTGGTAATTACCATCTCTCATGCAGGTTATATTAAAAGGACTTCCCTAAGTGAATATAAGAAACAGAATAGAGGAGGAGTGGGACAAAAAGGTTCCACAACGAGGAATGAAGACTTCCTGGAATATCTATTCGTTGGAACCAATCACCAGTATATGTTATTCTTTACCCAGAATGGTAAATGTTACTGGATGAGAGTTTACGAGATTCCTGAAGGAAGCAAGGCTTCAAAAGGAAGGGCTATCCAGAATCTTATTAATATTGAGCCAGATGATAAGGTAAATGCCTTCATCTGTACGCAGGATCTCAAGGATGAGGAATATGTCAACAATCATTTTGTGATTATGGCCACCAAGAAAGGTCAGGTTAAGAAAACCAGACTGGAAAAATATTCACGTCCAAGAACAAATGGTATTAATGCGATTACCATTAAAGAAGGAGATGAACTTCTGGAAGCAAAACTTACAACCGGAAATTCTCAGGTAATGCTTGCTGTTAAAAGTGGAAAGGCCATCAGGTTCGAAGAAAGTAAGACCAGGCCAATGGGAAGAAATGCTTCTGGTGTAAGAGGCATTAGTCTGGCAGATGACAATGATGAAGTAGTAGGAATGGTATCTGTAAATGAGTTTGATTCAGACATCCTTGTTGTTTCTGAAAATGGCTATGGAAAGCGTTCAAGTCTTGAGGATTACCGGATCACTAACCGTGGAGGTAAAGGGGTTAAGACCATTTCTGTTACCGAAAAGACCGGACAACTTGTCGCGATAAAAAATGTTACCGATACAGATGATCTTATGATCATAAATAAGTCTGGTATAGCGATACGTATGGCGGTGGAAGATCTTAGGGTTATGGGCCGTGCTACTCAGGGTGTTAGACTTATAAACTTAAAAGGCAATGATGCTATTGCTGCAGTAGCGAAGGTGTTACATGATGAGGACGATGTGGAAAGTATGGAAGACGCCGAAAAGCCTGTAGGCGGTGAAGAACCGGCAAATGGCACAACTATTGCAGATGATAGTGAGGAATAAAAAAACTAAAACCAAAACCACAATGAGAACGAATATTATTATGCTGGGTCTGTCGCTTCTTTCAATGACAGCTTTCGCCCAGAAAGATCAGGTAAAAAACGCAGAAGACGCTCTTGATGAGGGCAATTATTCAGAAGCAAAAGCTCAGCTTAAAATAGCAGAACAAAACCTGGGAGAATTAAATGATAAATGGACAGAGAATTTCTATTTTTATAAAGGTAAGGCATACATGGGAGCCGGTAATGCTTCTGCTGCCGACCTTAAGATAGCTGCTGAAGCATTTCAGAAAGCGGCCGAGCTTGGAAACGATGATGCGGCTGAAAGTTTGATGGCCTTGAAGAACAATCTTATTCAAAGTGCTATCGAAGACCAGAATAAAGAGGATTTCGCTTCTGCTGCAGAAAAACTTTATGCCAGCTATGAGTTAAGCCAAAAAGATACTATCTATCTTTATTATGCTGCCAATAACCTCGTACAGGCACAGGATTATGCTAAGGCAGTTGAATATCTTGAGATGCTGAACGAGATGGGTTATGACGGATCCGCAAAGGAATACATTGCGGTAAATGTTGAAACTGGTGAAGTAGAGGCATTTGGCTCTAAAGAGCAGAGAGATATTATGGTGAAAACTTCTGAGTATAAAGATCCTTCCGTTAGGGAAATACCTTCTAAAAAAGGTGATATAGCCCAACTGATCGCTAGAATTTATATCAGCCAGACAGAGTATGACAAGGCCATAGCAGCGATGGATGAGGCCAAAGCAACCAATCCTGATGATATGAGCCTTTTAAAGGCAGAAGCGAACATGTATTATCAAATGGGAGAGAAGGAGAAAGCAAGGACTATACTTGAAGAACTTGCCGAAAAAGATCCTAATGATGCGGAAACCATGAATAACATTGGTTTGATGTATGCTGAAATTGGCGATAATGAGAAGGCTATTGAATTCTACAATAAAGCACTTTCGATCGATGAGAAAATGAACAATGCAAGGATCAATAAAGTGGCAGCTATTCTAAGCAAGGAAAGAGAGATCATTGATGAAATGAACGGTCTTGGAATGAGTAAGGCTGATAATGAGCGTTACGATGAGCTTGATGCACAAAGAAAAGATCTATATAAAGAAGTAGTACCAATTCTTGAAAAAGCGATCGAGATTGATCCTGAGAATACAGATGCGATCAAAACCGCGATGAACATATATTCAAACCTTGGAAATCAGGAGAAGGTCGATGAAATGAAAGCTAAGCTTGATCAATAAACTTAGTTATGGACATAAAAAAAAACCCGCTGAATTTCAGCGGGTTTTTTATTTCTTAAAACCAAGAGATCAAATTATTTTCTTGATTACCCTTAGTTTGTGAGTATGCTTTTGTTGTTCTGTATTAAATATTCCTGAATGATCTATGCGGTCTATTCTCACACGACCATCTACATGGATTATATAATTATCCTGCATGATGATACCAACATGATTAATAACACCTTCGTTATCATCAAAAAAAGCCAGGTCACCCGGTTCACTTTCTTCAATAAAGCTTAAAGCCTCTCCCTGTTTAGCCTGTTCAGCCGCACTTCTTTTTATTTTTTCACCATTTAGCTTATAGACCATCTGGGTAAAACCACTACAGTCAATTCCAAAAGGAGATTTTCCTCCCCAAATATGAGGTGAATTAAGGTAAAGCAGAGCGGTTTCAATAATTTTGTCTTTTGACGCTTTATTTGGAGTTACAATATGACCTTCGAACTTATGCGTAAGCTTCGCACTGAAATTAACGACAGATCCCATGGCAACCGGCATAAGCAAGCCGTTATCGTCCGTGATATATTCAATGAGATCTGAAGAAAGGCTGTAACTGGTATCTTCAATTGAATAATATTCCTCTTCCTCAATTTTCCTGTACTGTTTTTTATCTATCCAGGCTTCGAATCCGTCAAAGGCATTCCTTATCCGGCTCCATTGTGCCCGTTCTTCCAGGATCTTGAAGTGTTCACCATATAAGAGCTGTGAGGTCATCTCACTTTCATGAGATGACGAGGCTCTTAGCGGTACTATACTTAAATGGCAAATACCGTATTGCATTAATTCTTATTCAATATTAGGTATTGCGTTCTATTACCATGGCCGATGCTCCGCCACCTCCGTTACATATGGCCGCGGCCCCAATTCGGGCGTTATTTTGTTCAAGAACATTCAGCAAAGTGATAAGAATCCTAACACCACTACATCCAAGCGGATGGCCCAGAGAAACAGCACCACCGTTCACATTGGTATTCTTATCGGTTAATCCTAAAATTTTCATGTTTGCAAGTCCAACTACCGAAAAAGCTTCGTTAAATTCAAAGAAGTCAACTTCTTCCATTTTTATCTCCGCTTTGGCAATGGCCTTTGGAAGCGCTTTTGAAGGAGCTGTAGTGAACCACTTTGGCTCGGTAGCAGCATCGGCATAGCTTCTAATCGTTGCCAGGGGCTTGATGCCTAATTCATCTGCTTTTTCCCTGCTCATCAATACCACGGCTCCAGCGCCATCATTAATGGTGGATGCATTGGCAGCCGTAACTGTGCCTTCTTTTGAAAATGCCGGTCTAAGAGAAGATATTTTGTCCATACGCACATTCTTATACTCCTCATCCTCTTTCACAATTACCGGGTCGCCTTTTCTCTGAGGTACTTCCACAGGAACTACCTCATTGTCAAATTTGCCTTCTTTCCATGCTTTTGCAGATCTTTCATATGACTGAATGGCAAATTTATCCTGGTCCTCACGTGAGAAATTATGTTCAGATGCGCACAGGTCGGCACACACTCCCATGGCATTATGGTCATAAGCATCTACCAAACCATCCTTTTGCATTCCATCTTCCATCTGGGCAGGACCAAACTTTTGTCCTTTTCTTAAATGTAGGTAATGAGGTATAAGGCTCATGTTTTCCATTCCACCTGCCACCACAATCGAGGTGTCTCCCAACATAATTGATTGGGCTCCCTGCATTACAGCTTTCATTCCACTTGCACAAACTTTATTTACCGTAGTACATGGTACAGTATCTGGTATTCCTGCACCTAGAGAGGCCTGTCTAGCAGGTGCCTGTCCCACACCGGCCTGGACCACATTACCCATCAAAACTTCCTCTACAAATTCTGGTTTTAGATTGATCTTTTCGAGGGCACCCTTGATCGCAATAGATCCTAATTTTGTAGCAGGAATGGTTGATAAACTACCTAGAAAACTACCAATTGGAGTCCTTGCGGCGCTTACTATTACTACTTCTTTATTCATGTTTTAAGTTTAATTAATTGAGGTGTTGCGAAGTTAGTGATTTTATAAGGAATTAAATAACCTAAGCTTATTCAGGCCTATTTTTACTACATTTGAGCATTACCTGAATATTTATGAGCGATTTCATTAATAAGCTATACAAGAATCAGGCGCTTTTTTACAAGGTTTTCCTGTTTGTGCTTACCTCAGTTTTAATCGTTTACCTTCTTCCTAAAGGAGGCAAATTCAAATATGATATTCCCAAAGGGAAACCATGGCAGTATGAAAATCTATACGCCCCTTTTGATTTCGCGATTCTGAAGACCGATGAAGAGATCGCCGCTGAAAAGCAGGATATCAAGCAATCTCATATTCCATATTATAATTATGACACTGAAAAACCTGAGAGAGTAAAAAAAGATGCGCTACAGGAAGTTCAGAATGTTTTCGCAGATTCTACACTTAACGTTTATGAAACCATCATAGATGACTTTGTGGCGGAAACGGTAGATAAGATATATGAATTTGGGTTGCTCCAGGAAAGTGAGCGCCTGGAACCAGATCAGCTGGTATATTTATTAAAAGGAAATGAGGCTTCAGAAGTGGCTTATAGAAGAATCCTTAAACAGGGCCAGGTTCGAAGTTTTTTAAATGATGAAATTACCAATGCCGGATTTTCTTCCTTTAAAACCGAGTTGCTGGAAGTGTTCTTTAATTCGGTGGAACCAAACGTTACTTTCAATAATAACCTTACTCAGAAAGAACTTGAAAGCAAACTCAATAATATTTCATATACACGTGGAATAATAGAGCAGGGTAGTCGTATTATAGCCAAAGGAGAAGTGGTTGAAGGAAATAAATACAATATTCTACTTTCCCTCAAGGCCGAATATGAATCCCAGGTATGGAGCCAGACAAACTATAACTGGATAATTGTTGGATACAGTGCCCTTGTAGCTTTGGCGTTATTGATGTTGCTGCTTTTTATGAGGAAGTATCGCATAAGTGTTTTTGAAAACAATGTTAAGGTCACCTTTATATTCTTCAACATAATTTTTATGGTGATGCTCACTACTTTGGTAGTCAACTTCAATATTGATTATGTATATGTGGTCCCTTTGTGTATACTCCCGCTTACATTAAAGGCTTTCTTTGATGCAAGACTTGGATTATTCACCCATGTGATAACCGTACTTCTCCTGGGCTTCATTGTGCCTAACAGTTATGAATATATGTTCCTTCAGATCATTGCCGGGATAGTCACTATCCTTACCGTTAGTGAATTATATAAAAGGGCAAATCTGTTCATATCAGTAGGGCAGATCACCCTGGTGTATATAATAGCCTATTTCGCATTCACAGTGATACAGGAAGGGGATATAAATGATATGAAACCGGAGGTCTTCCTCACTTTTATTCTAGGCGGCCTGGCGACACTTTTTGTTCAGCCCCTTATTTATGTATACGAAAAGATCTTTGGAATGGTAAGCGATATGTCGCTTCTGGAACTGTCAGATACCAACTCAAGATTATTAAAGGAGCTGGCAGAAAAGGCTCCAGGTACTTTTCACCATAGTCTCAATGTGGCTAATCTTGCTGAAGCTGCGGCCAATGAAATACATGCGAACGCCATGCTGGCCAGGGTGGGGGCACTGTATCACGATATTGGGAAAATGCACAATCCAACTTATTTTACTGAAAATCAAACCACTTCAGTCAATTCACATGATGAATTGGCTCCCCGGGAAAGCGCGCAGATCATTATCGAGCATGTGATCAAGGGAATAGAGATTGCCAAAAAGAATAACCTGCCAGACAGGGTTATCGATTTTATAAGAACGCATCACGGGACAACTACGGTTTACTATTTCTATATGAAGGAAAAAGAGATAAATGAAAATGCCCCTTCTGAAGACTTCAGATACCCGGGGCCTATTCCTTTCAGTAAGGAAACTGCTATATTGATGATGTGTGATAGTGTTGAGGCTGCGAGTAAGAGTTTAAAGGAACCTACCGCCGTACTCATTGATAATTTTGTAGAAAAGATAATTGATAAACAAATGGAAGAGGGGCAGTTCCTTAATTCAAATATCACCTTTAAGGAAATTCAGATGGTGAAAAAGATACTTAAGCGTAAGCTCAAGAACATTTACCATTTACGAATTGAATATCCGGAGTGATCAGTGAACCTCCAGGATCTTATGTTCCTTGCCGTTAAAGGTGAAACTCTCCCCGGCTTTTTTACCTTTCATTTCCTGATAAATGGGTGCTTCGGTTGAAATGGCAAATACTGTACTGCCTTCGTCCAAAGAAATCTTTCCCAGGGCTACCGAAATAAAATAATAATTTTCAGAAGTTTCCACGAGGCTTCCAAAATCGATCTGCTCACTGTAATGTTTTTGGTCTATGCGGCTTAATTTCTCCTTCATCTTCCTGGAATTACCCAGGTATTCGGCATATTTTTCAAAATCTCCCAGTAATTGCCCTTTACTGTCATCTTCGTCATAATCTGTATGAGCATCATTATTCTCCATGGACTCCCTAATCTGGTCCATTTCATTTTTATATTTATCAATCTGCCTGTTTACGGTATCCAGGCATTTGTAAAATAGTTCTTCTTTATTGGCTACCATAATTCAAATTTCTCGCATTAGATTTTAAAATTAATTAAGCTTTAGCGGCTTACCGAAGATTTAGGAAATATTTAATATGAAAATTTTAATAAGCTTATATGCTTATAAATATATTTAATAAGCCTTTAAGCTTATAATAGTATTTTATAAGGTTTTAAGCTTATTTTTGTATATTTGTGGTATGATTGCAGTACTATCAGCCGATCTTTTATCATCTTCCAGTTATCCAAAGGAGTTGCTGGAGCAGACTATTCGTGCGCTTAACAGGGAGTTCAGGGAACTTGGAAAACTTACAGTTCCATCCTCTGAATTTGAGATATACAGGGGAGATAGTTTTCAGGGCGTTATTTACGCACCCGAAGAAGCACTCCAATTCGCATTAAGGATAAAGACCGCCATCAACAGGTTACATCTTAACAAAAGTGAAAGCAATAAGGCTTTTAAACGTGAGGTAGATCTAAAACTGGCAATAGGAATAGGTACCTATGATTTTAAAAGGGATTCAATTTTGGAATCCAATGGTCAGGCCTTTCAGTTTTCAGGGAGAACTCTGGATGAAATGAAAAAGGATAATCGAAAGCTAAGACTCAAAACTCCTTCAGAAAATATCAATGATGAGTTCAATGCTTCTTTGTTCCTCTTTGATACCTTATCTGACAAATGGAGTACCGCATCTGCTGAAGTAATTTATTATCTTTTAAAAAGTTTTAAGGAAACCGAAATTGCTTCTGAACTGGGGATCAGTCAGTCTGCTGTAAATCAAAGAAAGAAAGCGGCTGGCTGGGATGCAATCGATGTTTTGTTACAGCGTTATAAGAAAGTGATAAACGAACATTTCGCTAATGGAAAATAGTATTCTCATCCTTTTACAATTATTGCTTGCTCATGTGATCACCGATTTTGTGATACAGCCAACCAAATGGGTAAAGCACAAACGAAGAAACAAAGGCAGATCCAGGTTCTTATACCTTCATGCGATTATCGCAGGGGTCCTAACCCTTATTTTCCTGATGAGAATAGAGTACTGGTATGTAGCTGTATTTATAAGTTTCACACACTTCTTTACAGACCTCTGGAAACTACAGTTCCAAAGGGACAGCCTGAAGATATTTTTGTCTGACCAGATCCTGCATCTTTTTGCCATCGTCCTGGCGTGGCTTTGGATTACCTCCAATTTTCAGAGCATTATACCATATTTATCTGATTTATTAGGTTCAGAGACAGTAATGGCAATAGTGATAGGTTACCTGGTAATAATTTTCCCTGCTGGTTTCCTCATTGGAAAAGCAACCCAGAGATGGCAGAATGAAGTAGAAGACGACCTAAAAAGGAACAGCCTGGATGCTGCGGGCAGATATATTGGGATCTTTGAACGAATTCTGGTGCTCACCTTTATACTCAGCCTCAATTTTTCAGCCATAGGCTTTCTTATCGCAGCAAAATCAATCCTGCGGTTCAGCGATAAATCGGAAACCGGGGCGAGAAAGCAAACCGAGTATGTGCTCATTGGAACACTTATGAGCTTCACCATCACGATCCTTATAGGCTTTCTAGTACGCCAGGTCGCGTTCTAAAAGCTGCAGTTTGGCCTGAAGCCTTTCCTTTACAATGTTCATCATCCGTTTATTAAGCGCTGAAGAATTCTGAATATAAGTTTCGTATTCATTAAGCGTAAACTGACCAATGATCATCCCTTTAAGACTATTCCTGAACTTGATATCCTTCTGGATAGCATTTTCAATGTACAGCAACCTTTTTTCAAGATTTAGATCATAAAAGGCATTCTTGTGTTTGGTGATATAATTCCGGAAAGCTGCCACCAGTAAATCATCCTGCAGTTTCGCTACAGGGCGAAGTGTTTCATTTTGAAACCTCTCATCTGAACTCATGTTCTCTGTAATCCTTGCTGAAGGAATCTCAGGTCTGAGTTCCATTAGGTTAATATCTCTCGGATTCATGGCAAGTAAAGTTTCTTAAATATAACCATTTAAAAGATCGCATTTACTGTGCCGTTTTTATACTTGTGCACCGGTTATAAACATTCCCCGTTAAATATGTCTTAATCGGCCGTTATTCTACTCTTCATCTTATTATATTTAAAAGAAAAGCTAAAGATTGTTTTACTATGATAGAATCCAAAAATCCATATACAGGCGAAATACTTGAGAAATTCAAAGAGCTAACTAAACCTGAAGTAGATAAGGCTCTGGAAAAGGCCGATAACCGCTTCAAAAAATGGAGAAGAACCTCGTTTAAGGAGCGGGCAGAACTTATGCTCAAGGCTGCAGCTGAACTAAAAAAGAATAAAGAGGAATATGCCAGGGATATGAGCCTTGAAATGGGAAAACCTATAAAACAGGCTGTAGCTGAAATTGAGAAGTGTGCCTGGGTCTGTGAATACTATGCAGAGAATGCTGAAAAACATCTATCCTCAAAGACTATTAAAACTGATGCTTCTAAAAGTTATGTAAGCTATGAGCCTATAGGAGTCGTTCTCGCAGTCATGCCCTGGAACTATCCTTTCTGGCAGGTTTTCAGGTTTGCAGCACCTGCCTTGATGGCCGGGAATATTGGTGTCTTAAAACATGCGAGTAATGTGATGAGATCTGCCAATAATATTCAAAAGGTGTTTGAGCGAGCCGGTTTTCCTGACGCATGTTTTCAGAATCTCGTATTAAGCAGTAGTAAAATAGAAGATATTATTCGGGATCCCAGGGTGAAAGCCGTGACATTAACAGGTAGTAAACCAGCAGGTGCTGCGGTGGCTTCCACTGCTGGTGATGAGATCAAGAAATCGGTTCTGGAACTGGGAGGAAGCAACGCACTGGTGGTGTTTAAAGATGCCAATATTGAAGAAAGCGTTAAGACCTGTGTGATGGCAAGGTTTCAAAATACGGGACAGAGTTGTATTGCCGGAAAAAGACTGATACTGCATGAAAGTATTGCTGATGATTTTATGGAAGAGTTTGTAAGACAGGTAAGAGAGCTAAAAAGTGGAGATCCTCTTGACGAAGCTACTTTTATAGGAACTCTCGCCAGGGAAGATCTAGCAGTGGAACTCGAAAAACAGATAAAGGACTCCGTAAAAGACGGAGCAAAGATCATTCTTGGTGGCAAAAGAGACCGCGCTTACCTGGAACCTACCATTCTCACAGAGGTAACGCCAGATATGAAAATGTTCTATGAAGAAACCTTTGGACCTGCGATTGGAGTCACCACATTCAAAAAAGACCAGGAAGCGATTGACCTTGTGAATATGTCTGATTTCGGATTGGGAGTTTCCATTTTTACAGAAGATATGGAGTTTGCCGAAAGACTGGTACCCGAGTTTGAAGACGGGGCTGTTTTTGTGAATGAGCTGGTGAAGAGTGACCCCAGACTGCCTTTTGGCGGTACTAAAATTTCCGGATATGGAAGGGAGTTATCTGAAGATGGCATTAGGGAATTCGTAAATAAGAAAACCGTATTTTTTAAATAAAATATCACCGGATAATATATGAAATTTGGAAAAGTAGATAATCCCGGAGATATAGATTTTACACTACCACCAACACATGAACAGACAAAAAAAGTATTGAAAGAACACAAAAAAAATGTACTTGGCGATGTTAGGGTGGGATGCGCAAAATGGAACAGGACCGATCTTAAGAATTTTTATCCCAGGGGCACCAAAGATGAACTGCAGTATTATTCGACTCAGTTTAATTCCATAGAATTAAATGCCTCATTTTACAGGATGTTTCCTTCAGAACAGTTCTCTAAATGGGAAGAAAAGGCAGAAGATGATTTCATGTTCTTTCCAAAGGTTCCCAGGATCATAAGTCATATTAAAAGGCTTAATGAAACTGAGAGATTAACAGATGATTTTGTGACCAATCTTTTGCCGCTTAAAGAAAAACTGGGAATGAGTTTTCTTCAATTAAGAAATGATTTTGGCCCAAAGAATATGGATAGGGTTGAAGCCTTTTTTAAACACTGGCCGCGTGAGATTCCTTTATCAGCAGAATTCAGGAATGCAGACTGGTATGAGGATGAAAAGGCTGCAGATGAACTTTATGATTTGATGAAAGAATATAATATTTCTCATATAATAACCGATTCGGCTGGCAGAAGAGATCTGCTTCATATGAGACTTACTACAGACTCGGCTTTTGTCAGATACAACGGGGCTAATCATAAAAGCGATTATACCCGTTTGGATGACTGGCTGGACAGGCTGGAAGAATGGTACAAATTAGGATTAAAAAACGTATATTTCTTTATACACCAAAATGTTGAGGAAGCTTCGCCACTTCTTTCGGCTTATTTTATTGAAAAGTTCAATAAAAGGTTTAATACCAATTTATTAATTCCAAAAACATTGAATTAAAATGGCAAAACAAAATATTGCAATAACAGTAGACAGTGTAGTTTTCTGTAAGGTGAATAACAAGTTTAAAGTATTACTCATCCAAAGAAAAAAAGACCCGTTTAAAGACCAGTGGGCTCTGCCTGGGGGATTTGTGGAAGAAGGGGAAGACCTTGAAACCGCAGCCAAAAGGGAATTAAAAGAAGAGACGGGTGTTAAAATAGACTCCATGGAACAGGTCCAGGCGTTTGGCAAACCAGGGCGTGACCCCAGGGGCCATACAATCTCCATCGCTTTTTTGAGCCGCATTTTTTGTGAGGAAGATTTAGCACCTTCAGATGATGCTAAAGATGCAAAGTGGTTTGCAGTTGAGAAATTACATGATATGCAGCTGGCCTTTGATCACGATGAGATCATTAATGTGGCTCAACAATTTTTATAGTATCATTTATTTAAAAATATGATCATCAATTTTCAAATCAACAGATTTGATTTCTCTTTTTCCGAATTTGATAATTCTTTGTAAGCCCTTTTATTTCTTCAGGTTTTCTCTTTATTTTTAAAATAAAAAATGAGATTTCACACAAGAAAATGGATAAAACCTCAGGACCTTAATCCCAATGGAACCTTGTTTGGCGGCAGACTCCTGGAGTGGATAGATGAAGAATGTGCTCTTTATAGCATTGTTCAACTGGAGAACCCCAAAACAGTTACAAAATATATGAGTGAGATCGATTTTAAAAGCTCTGCTCATGAGGGAGATATTGTGGAAATTGGCATCGAGGTCGTGAAATTTGGTACTGCTTCGCTTACCTTAAAATGTGAGGTTAGAAACAAAATGACAAGGGATACTATAATCACAATAGACAAGATCGTTATGGTAGCCCTGGATAAAAATGGAAAACCAAAACCTCATGGAAAAACAGAAGTAGAATTTGTTAAAGACCGACTAAAATAGGTTAATAGTTGGGAATTTAGTGGTTCTGGCCTTTCTCTGCGTCTTCCTTTTCCTCTTCGTTTATTTGCTTCCTGGCCTTCTCGACCTGTTTTTTTGTGGCTTTATCTGGTTTTTGTTCATTTGCTAATCGTGGTTCCAGAAAAAGTTCAGCATAATAGGGAAAATGATCAGATTCGATAAAGGACCCAATCGAAATAGATTTTACAGAGAATTCCTCAGAAACAAATATATGATCCAAAGGCCATCTCATAATGAAACTGGTTGCATCAAAGGAATTGTAGAAACTTCGTCCTATTCGAACATCCAAAAGTTCACCTACATTTTTGAACAGGCCTACAGTTTGTGACCATGGCACATCATTAAAATCACCAATAACAAGCACGGGTAATTGAGAATCTCTTGCCTGTAAAGCTATCTTCATCATTTCAGCATCCCTGTCTGAAGACGAAGGATTGTGTTGAGGCATTGGTGGAGTAGGGTGTATGGCATGCAGTTGAATCCTGTCTCCAGACTTCAATTGTATTTGAGTGTGAATCGAAGGAATACTGTCATCCACAAGAAATTTCACCTGCGGGTTTATAAGGTCCAGTTTGGAATAAAGCAGCATACCATAGGTATTAGGTAGCGGAACTTCTACCTTATATGGATAATCCTTTCCTATTCCTTGATTAATTTCATTTTTCCACCTTGTATTGGTTTCGGTAAAGACAGCAATATCTGGTTGCACCCGTTTCATTTCTGAAATTAGCGAATCACTTATCTTATTTTTTTGAAGCACATTAGAGGTTAATATTGTAAAGGCTGTGGAAGTATCAACATTTTCCGTGGGTTCATTCACTTCTAGAGGAGAGAAGGGGGTATAAGGATAAATTTTAGCGAACTGATATATAAAACAAGCCACCAGTACGGTCATAAAAACATAATCCCGCCAGTTCTTTATCTCAAATCTCAGGAAATAAGCTGCAATTGCAGTAAGGGTGAGAAGCGTTAGTTCTATATGAGGATAGTCGAAGATTCTTATCCACCAGAAGTCGGCAGCAATAAGAGGAACTAAAGTTATGGTTACAGCAAGGATTCCGAAGCCCTGAAGAAAGGATTTTAAGTTCATAGATCTGGTATGGTTAGGTTATTCAGATGCCTCCTTTTTTTCCAAAAATCTATGAATGTCATCACCCGATGGAGCTTCAAATAGTTTAAGATCAAAATAGGGAACGGCTGCTATAACATGATCAAATATGTCTGCAGCAATATATTCAAAATTTTCCCATCTTTTATCCCTGCTAAAGCAAAGTATCTCTAATGGAATCCCGTTAACAGTGGGCGCCAGATGTCTTACAATAAGGTACATTTCCTTATGGATCGCAGAATGTTCATGTAAATAGGAATCTATATATTTTCTAAAAACACCGAGGTTGGTTTGATTACGGCCATTAATTAAAAGACTCTTATCAATATTATTGCTCTCGTTGAATTTATCAATTTCGGCCTGCCGATTTTCAAGATAGGGGGCGATTAGTTTTATCTTTTTGAACTTTTCAATATCCGGCTGATTAAGAAACTTCACCGAGTTCTGTTTTATCAAAATAGAGCGTTTGATACGCCTGCCCGGAGACTCCTGCATTCCCCTCCAGTTCTGAAAGGAATCTGAAATTAGGCTGTAGGTAGGGATGGTAGTATATGTATTGTCCCAGTTCTGAACCTTTACTGTTGCCAGATTGATTTCGGTTACTGTTCCATCTGCTCCAAACTTTTCAAAAGTGATCCAGTCTCCAATACGCACAATATCATTAACAGAAACCTGGATGGAAGCGACCAGACCAAGAATGGTATCCTTGAATATAAGTAAGATGACTGCTGAAGCAGCACCTAATGAAATGGCGAATCCTAAGACCGATTTTCCGGTTAATTCTGCAAAAATGAACATTAATCCTATGATCCAGATAAAGATCATGATGATCTGGCTGAAACTCTCCAGAGGCTTATCGTTGAACTCTTCCCTGGTTTTAAGATAGTTCCTTGTAGACCTTAAAACACTTCTGCAAATCCAGACAATGAGAATGATTACATATATGTCGACCAGTTTATAGAAAATTTCCAGCACTTCAGGAAACGTGGAAAAGATCAGCGGAAAAGCCTCGTATACAACAAATAAGGGTATAAAACGCCCTACATATCTTGGAAAATTACTCTTGATAAGAAAATCATCCAGGGTGGTCTTGGTCTTATTGGTGAAGACCTTAAAAGCTTCAATAATGAAGTTTTTGATCAAATAATTCAACCCCAATACAATCAGGGTTAATACCACCAGGTTTAAAAGGAGGTTCAGATACATGGCCAGCCCCTGGTGCATTCCCTGTGCTATTAGGAATTCTTCAAAAAAACAGATAAGATCTTTTAATCCTTCCTTTATATTCATGTATTAAAGATATTTCTTTTCAACATAAAAGGGGCCGAAAGGAACCAGAGAGCATCCCATAATTAATGCTGTTTGTTTTAAGTTCCATTCCATTGGCCTTACCAGTAACAGTGCCAGAGCGATATATGCAATAAAAAGTATACCATGTGCCATACCAACATGAGATACCATTTGGGGCATTTCAAAAAAATACTTCAGCGGCATTGCGATGAATAATAATAGTAAAAAAGATAATCCTTCCAAAAGACTAATCCACTTAAATAATCGTTTTCTCCGTGTTGCTGTCATGCTTCAAAAAAATTCTGGTTCAAAGATAATCATTAAACCGACTTGACATACAGTAGCTAGCAAATGAATAAACGTAAAAAATACATGAATAATATTTTAGTATCATCGGTTTTTCCTTAATTTGCAGCTGAAAAATTAAATCATGAGCAAGAAAAAAGTATTGGTAACAGGTGGGCTTGGCTTTATAGGCTCACATACTGTTGTTGCACTTCAGGAGGATGGATATGAAGTAGTAATTATAGATAATCTGTCTAATTCTTCTATTGATGTGCTGGGTGGGATCACCCAGATCACCGGGAAGACCCCACAATTTAAAAACATAGATCTGCGGGAAAAATCTGCAGTGAAAGATTTCTTTGAAAAAAATCCGGATATTGAAGGGGTTATTCATTTTGCTGCATCAAAGGCAGTGGGAGAAAGCGTAAATAAACCTTTGCTGTATTACGAGAACAATATTTCTAGCTTGGTATATTTGCTTCAGGAACTTTACAAAAAGGACAATGCTAATTTTATTTTCAGTTCTTCGTGCACCGTATATGGCCAGGCTGATGAACTGCCTATTACTGAAGATGCCCAGGTGAAAAAAGCCGAATCACCTTATGGAAACACCAAACAGATAGGAGAGGAAATTATCGAGGACACCTGTAAGACAAAACCTGGATTCAAGGCCATTTCACTTAGATATTTTAATCCCATTGGGGCTCATCCTACCGCCGAAATTGGTGAACTGCCCATTGGGGTACCTCAAAACCTTGTTCCATTCATCACCCAAACCGCGATAGGTAAAAGAGAGGAATTATCTGTTTTTGGAGATGATTATCCAACTCCAGATGGAACAGCTATTAGGGATTATATCCATGTTATGGACCTTGCTGAAGCTCATGTTCATGCATTGAAGAGACTTCTGGATGATAAGGAAAAGAAGAATTATGAAGTTTTCAATTTAGGAACCGGAAAAGGAAATTCGGTATTGGAAGTAGTGAAATCTTTTGAAAAAGTTACAGGTGAAAAGTTAGCCTATAAGATAGTGGGTAGAAGGGAAGGTGATATTACTGCGGCTTATGCCGACACTACAAAGGCCAACGAAGAGCTTAAATGGAAAGCAAGTCGCTCACTTGATGAGGCGCTGAAAAGTGCCTGGAAATGGCAGAAGGTTGTTCAGAAGAGAGAGGAGGAAGACAACTAATTCATATTCCAAATAATAAGCAGTCTCAAAACTCTTTGGATCGTCATCCTGAATTAATTTCAGGATCTTAACATGTTTAAAGCTGATGTTAATATGAAGCTGAAACAAGTTCAGCTTGACCAATTTGGCAGTTTTGAGACTACTTATTTTTTTATTTTTACCTGGTTCCATTCACCAGGAAAGCATGAATAACGCCAGGAATCCATCCCAATGCGGTTAACAGAAGACTTATTAAAAAGGTCACTCCAAGTCCATGTTTCAGAAATACCGCTAGTGGGGGTAATAGAATATTTAAAATAATGGTTAATAAAGACATATATATTGGTTTTAATTAGTTAAACATTGAAAATCCTATATTTGGCAGTTGCAAACATAAAGATGCCATAACATACGAACCCGGCAGCCACTATTCCCATTAACCATGCTCCATAGGCTGAATCCCTTAAAAATGAAAAAGCATCATTCGTATCCTTGATTTCAGTGGTGTTAGAATAATATGCTGCTCTAAGAAAAATAAAAGCCAGTACACCAAAGACAATACCTCGTGAAACGACTCCCAGGTATGCCGTATTTTTAATGACCATCCTTCTTTTATGGTCCTTTACAGATTTATATTTAAATTTTTTAAGAAAGTTTCCTAAATATGCTTTCCTAAACTGGTAGATGCTTTTTCCTGCTAAAGAAAGTCCTGCAACCACAAATACGAATACTCCGAATTTTCCTGATAAAAAAGCGAATGCCATTTCCTCATCACTCGATGAGCCTGCGTCGATTAGTTTTTTAATGGTAATACTGGCAAGCGAAAGGTATATAAGACCACTAATAAAAAAACCTATTCTCTGCAGTATTCCTTTGTCATTATTGCCAATATTCTCAGGATCCAGAAAAGCCTGAACAAATCTCCAACCAACATAACAAAGAAAACCAACAGCTAATAGAATAAGTATCACATTCCCAAAGGCCTGTTTCTGTAAAAATTCAATTACCTCTGTTTTTCCGGATTGCTTGCCACCCATATTGGATGCGGCTAAAAAAGTAAGCACTCCGGTAATAGCATAAACGGTACCTTTTGCTGTGTAACCGGCGCGTGCCATTTTCTGGATTTTAAAATCCATATAAGGAATTTTGGTTGGTCAAACCAAGATAGAATATAAACTGCTTTTAACCTTAAGCCTTATGAAAAGTTTAAAAATTATGGATTTAAATAGTTAAACCATTTCGAAAATTACGAGGGAATATAAATAGAATCTAACATATCTAAGCATCCCGAAGATAAGATAGCTGGAAAATGGGAACCTGATAATACCCGCGGCGATACTGGTAACTGCAAAAGGTATGGGTAGAAGAGCACCAACTACTATAAGGAAGCCTCCCCATTTCCTGGTATTCTTGATATGTTTGGCCAATTTGAATTCCAGGGCTCTATGCACCGAAGGTATTTTAGTAATACCTATTCCCATGAAATAGGAGACCACACCCCCAAGATAAGAAGCGGTGGCAAGCAGCGTCAAATATAAAAAGGGGCTTACTGACTTTCCTGCCCAGGCGATAAACAACTCTGGTGGAACCAGTCCTAAAAGCGATTCAGATAAAAAGAAAATACCAAGGACTTCAAATGGAGCATAGGTTTCCGTAATGGTCACCAGCATATCTTCAATATCAAGAAGATACTGATCTATAGCCCATAATGCTCCAATAAATATTAAAATAGGTAATACAGCTTTTTTTAAACTTTTCCATACAAAGGAATAGAAACCTGTATAATGGTAATATTGGTGCAACAAACGGATTCGCGACTTCTTTTTAGATTTCGCTTTCTCTTTCATTAATTTTAAATTCTTTATAGCAATTTCAGAAGTCCTTCGGTTGCAGTAGGGTAGATATAAACCGGGAAATCTACCTAGTAGCCTTCTCCGGAATATTCTTTTAATGCCTTTACATACTCCCGAAGTTCCATTTCATTAAGTTTATTTGAATGGTCGGCCATAAGGGAAAACATATATTCTAAACTTTCCTGTCCCGTAACCTCTTCGGCTACTTCAGTTTCAGTTTCCCCTTCCAATGGTTCATCTTCAGGAATGGCTATTAAAAAGTTTTTATTCTCATCAATATGCTCATAAGTTAACCTGATAACTTTGGCCAGCAAGGGAATATTTTCTTCAACAACAAGTTTTCTCAGATCTTTGAGATCTTCAACAAGAGTATTGATGATTATACCATTGCGCATTAGGTCGCGCTGTATCTTATTTAATAGCTTCTGTGCTTTTATATTTTCCAAGGTATCTCTGTTAAATTAGGTCAGTGCTAATATTCGCTACTACAATTACGAACAGCTTTAATTTTTACGAAGACAAAGTTAGTTTTTTTAGGATTCTATAAAAGATTTTTACCCGCTTTTATAAAGTATTTAACCTTTAAAATTAACAGAATCTTAGAGCTTTTAATTTCAGCACAATAAGCGTCTTTAGTAGCTTTAAATATCAAAAAATCAATTATGAGCAATGAAAATAAAACAGCTCTGGTAACCGGAGGAAGTAAAGGTATAGGTTACGGTGTAGCGAAATCCTTATTAAAAATGGGTTATAAGGTAGCGGTGACCAGCAGGTCAATTGCTGCAGCCCAGAAAGCAGCCGACAAGCTTTCAGATTATGGGGAGATCATTGGCCTGGAGGCTGATGTACGTAGTTTTGAAAGCCAGAAGAAAGCGGTAAAGGAATTACTTGATAAATGGAAAAGACTGGACGTACTAGTTGCTAATGCGGGAATTGGCAATTTTGGTTCAGTTGAAGACCTTACTATAGATCAGTGGAAAGAGACCATAGACACCAATCTTACAGGAGTGTTTTACAGTATCAAGGCATGCGTTGATGCCCTTAAGGAATCTGAAGGATATATTATCACTATTTCCAGTCTGGCCGGAACAAATTTCTTCGCTGGTGGTGCGGCATATAATGCCAGTAAGTTTGGTCTTACCGGATTCACCCAGGCCGTAATGCTGGATCTCAGGGATAAAGGTGTAAAGGTGAGTACCATTATGCCAGGTTCAGTTGCAACATATTTTAATGACAATGAACCTTCAGAGGAAGATGCCTGGAAGATCCAGATCGAAGATATTGGAGAGCTGGTAGGAGACCTGCTTAAAATGAACCCACGTACTTTACCAAGTAAGATAGAAGTAAGGCCTTCCAGACCTCCTAAAAAATAAAAATTTGAATCTTTTAATGTGAACCGGATCCTATCAGATCCGGTTTTTTACTTAGACAATATTTAAAAAATTAACAGAGATGTGTCAAAGGGGTTAAAATCAGTACAAAGCTCGATATTGCTCAGTTTTTTGGCTCGTCATGAAGTATTTTTGAAAGAATCGAAAACAAAAATGATATGAGTATTCAAGGAAAAACCATTATTATCACAGGAGCTTCAAGTGGAATTGGAGAGGCAACCGCTCTAAAACTGGCTAAAGAAGGGGCTAATGTGGTGTTAACGGCAAGAAGAGAGGAAAGGCTGAAGGAACTTAAATCGAAGATAGATAAGGAAAATGCAGGAAAAGCCCTGGTAGTGCCTGGCGATGTTACTAAAAAGGAAGATTTCAGGAATGTCGTGGAAAAGACCAAAAGTGAATTTGAAAGTATTGACGGGTTAATAAACAATGCCGGCCTAATGCCTCTTTCATATGTGAAGAATCTGCATACCGATGAATGGGATAAAATGGTTGATGTAAATATTAAGGGTGTCCTCAACGGAGTATCTGCCGTTTTGCCTACTATGATGGAACAGAAAAGCGGTAATATCATCAATATTTCTTCCAGTGCTGGCCGAAAGATCTATCCCGGTGGTGCCGTTTACTGCGCGACCAAAGCGGCGGTTAAAATGTTTTCCGAAGGACTGAGACAGGAACTCGCTCCTAATTTTAATATCAATATAACCTCTATCGAGCCTGGTTTTGTTGAAACCGAATTAACCCAGACTATCACAGATGAGGAGATAAAAGAAGGGTTGCTTTCAAATTTTGAGGATATGACCCCGCTCCAGGCTGAAGATATAGCTGAATCTATATTTTATACGCTTTCTCAGCCTAAAAGAGCCAATATCAATGATGTTTATATCATGCCTACCGAGCAGGCTCAATAATTTGGATAATACACAGTGGTAATAATTATTTAAAGGTCCGGAAAAACACCGGACCTTTTTTGTTTAAACTTTTACAAGCATTTTACCAATATTCCGACCTTCAAAAAGCTGAATGAAGGCTTTAGGCGTTTTATCGAATCCTTCGATTATGGTCTCATCATAACTCAATTTCCCTTCTTTTAACCACATTGCCAGTTCCTGGATGGCGCTTTCATAATCCTTAATATGGTCACGAACCAGGAAACCCTGCATCAATGCCGATTTCTTTATCAGAATTCCTTCAGGTCTTGGTCCCATAGGTACTTCGGTTGAATTATAGATCGAAATAGCTCCGCAATTGATGATACGGGCAGCCTTATTAATATTCTGTAACGCGGCATCCAGGATTTCTCCGCCAACATTATCAAAATAGACATCAACCCCATCGGGGCATACTTCCGCTATAGCTTTTTTCATATCCCTGGTATCTTTATAATTAATGCCTGCATCAAAACCGAATTTATCCCTGATATGGTCTATTTTTTCATCGCTACCTGCGATACCTACCACCCTGCACTTTTTAATTTTTCCTATCTGGCCAACAATGCTTCCCACTGCACCTGCTGCGCCAGAGACCAGTAATGTTTCTCCTGAGCTTAGATCACCAATTTTATCAAGAGCCAGATACGCCGTTAGACCGGTAAGACCTAAAACTCCAAGATAAGCTGAAAGAGGAGCAAGGGATTTATCTATCTTTCTTATATTCTCTCCTGTATGGATCTGGAGTTTCTTCCAGTCCAGCATTCCAATTACATGGTCGCCCTCAGAATAATTCGGATTCCTGGATTCAGTAACCTCTGCCACGATCATTGATTCTATTGGTTCTCCTACCTTAAAAGGTTCTATGTAGGATTCCTCATCTCGCATTCTTCCTCTTAAATAGGGATCTACAGAAATATATTTGCTCTCCAGAAGCACCTCTCCCGCTTTTGGTTTTTCTGTTTCAATTTCCCGGAACTCGAAATTATCTTCTGAAGGTTTTCCTTTTGGCCTGCTTTTAAGTATAATCTGCTCGTTCATTTTTAAATTTTTCTTTTGAAATTACTGTGAAATATAGCTTTCAACAAATAACATATGCCAATTTCTCCTTAAATCCTGATATTTGAATTAATCTTTGAGCATATTAAAGCTAATCCTGTAATTTCACGATTTTAAACTGGGACAATTGACCGAAAAACTTAAACAATATAAGAACGACTTTAGAAAGTTCCTGAGGAGTACCGACTTTTCAAAGGCAATTGTACTTACTATTGCCATAGTTCTGCCTATCGCTATTTTTTCCAGCTCCGGAAATCTTGAGATAGGGATAAGTCTTGCTATGGGCTGTCTTTTGTCTTCTCCAAGTGATGTCCCCGGCAGTTTTAAACATAAGGTTCTCGGAATTCTATTTGCGACCTTACTGGGAAGTCTTTCCTTTTTGATCGCAGGTTATGCGAGTAGTTCTTTATGGACGGTAATTCCAATGTTATTGATAATGATGTTCGGAGTTTCATATTTATCAGTATATGGTTTCAGGGCTTCACTGGTTACATTTTCTGGTCTTCTTGCAGTTGTATTAAGTTT